>JAGQPS010000132.1:0-2256 GCA_020426595.1 Planctomycetales bacterium | reverse complement strand
CGCCGCGAACGCCTCCGGATGGAACGCGCTGAGACCGAGCAAGTAGTCGCTCCCCCACATCACCATGTCGATCGCCAGGTCGTTCCCCGTGTAGACATGGAAGTCGGTCCGTTTCCGGTCTCGCAGCGCAAGACGCTCCCACTCTTGGCGACGATCGAGCGACGAGTGTTTCGCTCCGACGCATTGTGGTATCTCGAGCAACCGTTCGTAGACCTCAAGCGAGAAGACACGCCCGAACGGCGCGAACATCTCACCCAGCTCAAACGCGAGAAACGTGTCGTAGTGCTCAGCCAGCGATTGGAATCGCTCAACGATGCGATCATCCGATCCCGACACGAGCCCATACGAGGGAAAGAAGATCGGCGTACCACCACGTTCGACGATGGCATCGGCCGCTCGACGATAGGCGGCGCAATCAAAATCCGCTCCTGGACGGTCCGCGACGAACGCTCCCGCGACAAAGCCACCGGAGCCCAAGACTCCGCGTGTCAGATCGAGGACTCGCAGGCGTAACTCCTCGGAGAGCTGCGGACCAAAGCCCGTGTCCATGTTGACGGCACAGTCGATTCCCGCCGCGGCGGTGCGTTGCAGCAACCCTTCGAATTCGGCCCATGCGATCGACTCGGCCAAGCCGTCACCGCTGGATACTTCCCGGGTGAACGGCAGCAAGACGGCCGAGATCCCATGGATGCGCCGTCCTGGACGGATTGGAATCATCGCGGTCACCCCGGCTCTGGAATGTGGAATCGGGATCAAATGGCAAACGGCATCGCTTGGCCAGCGGGACACCCCGAGCGACTAGACGTTGAACAAGAAGTGGCAGATGTCTCCGTCTTGCATCACGTATGCCTTCCCCTCGACTCGCATCTTGCCCGCCGCGCGAATCTCCTTTTCGCTGTGCAGTTCCTCCAGGTCGGCGAGCGAGTAAACCTCGGCGCGAATGAAGCCCCGTTCGAAATCGGAGTGAATGACTCCGGCCGCTTGAGGCGCCGAGGCACCGATCGGTACCGTCCAGGCTCGGATTTCCTTTTCTCCGGCCGTGAAGTAACTCTGCAACCCAAGCGTGCGATACGCTTCGCGAGCCAACGCGGCGAGAGCCGGCTCGGCCAAGCCCACCGCTTCGAGCATCTCGGTGCGATCGGGTTCGTCGAGTTCGGCGATGTCGGCTTCGAGTTTCGCACAAACCGGCACCACCGCGGCGCCGATCTCCCGCGCCCGTTGCCGCACTTGGTCGACCAATGGGGACTGGCCCACGAGGTCATCCTCGCTGACGTTGGCGACGAAAAGAATCGGCTTGGCGGTCATGAGTCCCATGCCGGTAACGGCACGGCGCAAGTTCGGGTCCATGGTCATCGTGCGTAGCGGCTGATCGGTGGCGAGATGCGCCATGCAAGCCTCGATGACCCCCACCCGCTCCTTCGCTTCCTTGTCACCCGATTTCGCGCTGCGCTGGGCTCGGGGGAGCGAGTTCTCGAGGGTTTGAATATCCGCAAGCATCAATTCGGTTTCGACGATCTCGATATCGCTCAGCGGATCGACCTTGCCGGAAACGTGGATCACTTCCGAATCCTCGAAGCAGCGAACCACTTGGAGAATCGCATCCACTTGGCGGATATGAGCGAGAAATTTGTTGCCGAGCCCCTCGCCCTCGCTGGCGCCTTTGACGATACCCGCGATGTCGACCAGTTTCAGCGCGGCCGGGATGACTCGTTGAGTCTTGATCCAGTACTGAATTCTCTCGAGCCGTGTATCGGGTACCGGAACGATCCCCTCATTGGGTTCGATGGTGCAAAAGGGGTAATTGGCGCTTTGCGCCCCTTTGGAACTGGTCAGGGCATTGAACAGCGTGCTCTTGCCGACATTCGGCAAGCCAACGATTCCGGCTTCCATGGTGGTTCGCTTCTACGATCGAATTGGGCGGGACGATGCCGACATGACCATCCGTCGACGCTCGCAAGTGACTGGGCATCAATCTAACGCAAAGGAGCGGGATTCAGGAGACCACTGATTGTGGAGAGCCGGCACGGGCGGATCGGATCGCGGAGAGCCCCAACGACCCGAGACGAGCCGCGGCCCTGCCGCATCGGTGAAAGACAGTGCATGGAAGACCAAACGAGGCCCGCCGCGTGAGCTTGATGTCGCGCTTGCCACGCATCGCCCAGGCCAATCAGCTCAAAAGCGTGGGAAACCAAAGGAAACCCGAAGCGTGAGCGAGGGATTCTTCGACTTCTCGAACAAGCCGTCAACCCGTTACGC
>JAGQPS010000131.1:8865-13091 GCA_020426595.1 Planctomycetales bacterium | reverse complement strand
GGCTGAGTGACAAACCGATCCTCGACATGCCATTGACGAAGTACATCGAGATCGTGCGATTCGCGGAGGCTCGGTGGCGGGACCAAACACGAACGCCATCGCCGGACGTCGAAGAGTATTTCGGCGATGCCGACCAGTGGGTGATTGCCGTGGAACGATACGGTCCTTGCCGACGACGGCACCAGTACGACGTGTGGAAGACGGCCGACACGGAAATTGGAGTCGCTTCTTCGAATTCACACTTCCAAACAGCGTCCACGAAGCGACCGAACGGCACGCGAGGGAGACCATGCGAACCGAACGGAGGTGGCTAAGCCCAAACCACCGAGCCGTTAGAGGACCAGCCCATCCCTCCGCCAACCTAGGGCAACGGCGACGATCGCGTGGAATCCGCGATTGAGTCACAAAATCGCCAACAACTCGGCCTTCGATAAGGTCAGAGTCTAGGTTCGATGCGGTCCAACAGGTCGGATCCCGTCCCCATTGCCGCCCTGCTTCTTTTCCCACCTTCGCCGACCACCCAATCTCCAAGTCTGCGAGAACACCTCCCTCCGTTGTCCCTTGAGATCTAGGCTGTCTGGTTATCCTGAGGTTTAAGGCTGTCTGGTTATCTGATTGCCGAACCAGACAGCCTTAAAAGTAGAACGCGGAGGAATGGGGCGTTAGATTGACGTGGCTAGGCCGGGACCGAGGTCGGGGCCTGCGTCGTCGATTAGGCTTTGGGTTCTTGGGCGATGGGTGCATTGGTCATGGAATATGGTTCTGACGGTAAGGTGAAGAAGTCGAGCGGTAAGTGGGGACGTCGTTCCAAGAGGTTCGTTAACGGTGTTGTGAATGGAAGCGACTTTCCTAGGGATTGGCTCGCCCAACCTAAGGGACATCGGTCTCGGCTTGGACTTGCACTCTCCTGGTGGGTAAGCGCGTGCTTCGTTTCGGTTTTCGCCATAGGCGTTCCGGCTCTTCACGCACAAGACACCCTGGCTCCTCAGGCGGATCCGCGGGATCTTGGATTGGCCCTCGCCCGGAATGCACCGATCGTCTTGGCCAACCAGGAAACCGTACTCTGTCCCGAGCGGGAGGGGGCGGCTCCTGTCGTTGGGCGTTTGCAGTTTACAAGCGGTAACCGGAGCATCGTTCTGTTGCCGTCTGGACGCCTCGTTAGCGTTGAAACCTCGGCGACGACTCCGACCGATCGTCCGTTTGAACCGGCCAATCCCGACACGCTCGCCGAACAGCTCGTCGCCGACACTTTTCACGACTTCACCATCAAGCAAACGCGCCACTACACCTTCATCTACAACTCCAGCGAGGAGTTCGCGACAGGAACCAGCCGCATTCTCGAATCGATGTACCCGAAACTCATCGCCTACTGCGAAAAACAGGGACTCCAGGTTCAGGAGCCCGCGGTACCTCTCGTTGTCATCATGTTTCAATCCGAGGCCGAGTTTCAGGCTTACCGGCCCATGCCAGAAGGAGTCGTCGCGTATTACAACGGCATCAACAACCAAGTCGTGATGTACGAAAAATCACGACTCGTCGATGTCGCTCCCGCCATCGCGATCAAGCTCGCTATCTCGACAGTCGCGCACGAAGGTGTTCACCAAATCCTCCACAACATCGGCGTACAACCTCGCCTCAGCCGCTGGGCTCCGTGGATCAGTGAAGGCTTCCCCGAATTCTGTTCACCCACCGATGTCGCTCGTGGAATCCGTTGGAAAGGAGTCGGGCTCGTCAACGACCTTAGACTTCACAACCTCGTCGAACGGTCCAAGGTTCCTGGCCATGATTTCGGTTCCGGCGAGCTCATTCGTGCCACCGTGACCGCCGACTCACTCGATAGCGATGGCTACGCCGCCGCATGGGCGCTCACCTACTTCCTTGCCAAGCATCGTCCTCGCGAGTTCAAGGAGTTCCTAACCGAACTATCCTCCGACAGCGCGCCACTATCGGGCGAATCAGGCGAAGAGCAACTCGCGAGATTCACGCGATATTTTGGTGAAGACCTCGAAAGCCTCGAACAAGAAATGATCCGCCGAGTTTCCGCGTTGCCCTACGTCGACCCTGTGGAAAATCAGCCGCATTACGTCGTCCTCGTTCGCATCGGGCCACGTATCGCCAGTGTCGTTACGCCGAGTCCCGCCGCGATCGCTCAGTGGCAACAAGAACTCATGTCGCAGCTTGCACCAGCCGAACAGGCCTCCGCTCGCGTCCTTATCGACATCTACCCCAACCGAACGCTCGCGCAACAAGCCCAACGCGCCGCGTTGAATTAGCCTCACGGCTCTCGTTCCAGACCGCGTTCGACAACAATGCTCCCTTCGGCTCCACAACCGACTCCGAAGGTGCCGGCCTCGCGCGCTATCGGGACCTCGCATCAGCTCCATGGCATCTTGAGCCTTCCCTTGCGCGCGGCCACCAGGAACGTTGCGCCATCCACCGGCCCGCAGCCATCAATCGGTTCGAGCGGACACTTGTTTGCCCGCTCATTGAGCAACCAAGCCCCGAGGCGACCTGCCGCTGCGCTGCGAAAGAGCACGCCCGTGTCAGGCCAGTTGCTGAGTTGCGTGAATCGAGCACTTCTTTAAGCCGGGAAGCGATCCGCTATTCGCACTCTCCGATGTTGGCTCAGTCCGCTCGCATCCCCAACACCGCTGGAGTGCGTCAAGTTAAAGACTCTCTCCGGCCGGCACCGCGCTAAACGACTGGGTCTCCACACGCCGCTCGTTGCTTCACACACCGGACCGCCCATCACCCTTAACCCGCACTAAGGGAAACATCGCGTCGCTCTCAAGCAACGGTACGCACGCCCCGCTCCTGAATGCTGACATCCATCGATCAAACCGTCCCAGCAACACATGCAAGATTACGACCGAGAACCGATGAAACGACTCGTCAAGCAGAGGCAAGAACTCCACCCTTCCAATCACTGGGCTCATTGCCGCCCGACAATCCACGACACGTTCTTTGGCACGCCCATTGCCTCAAGTCTTGATCGCAGCCGTGTCCGGCTCCCGTGCCAGAACCCTCGTGGGCTCAACGATGGAGCCTCGCACGCGACCTCCGAATGACCCAAGGATTTTCGATGTTTGGCTATCTGATCGACATGGATGGTGTGATCTACCGTGGCAACGAATTGATCGCCGGAGCGGATCGGTTCATCCACGAACTACGCTCGTCCGATGTCCCGTTCCTATTCCTCACCAACAACAGCCAACGCGCTCGACGCGATGTCGCAACCAAGGTTCGACGACTCGGAATCGACGTCGAGGAACAGCACGTCTTCACCTGTGCGATGGCCACCGCGCAGTTCCTCGCGCGAAAAAAGCCAGGCGGTACCGCCTACGTCATCGGCGAGGGAGGGCTACTCACCGCACTCCACACCAATGGCTACTCGATCGTCGACAAAGATCCCGATTATGTCGTCGTTGGTGAAGGACGGACGCTGAACTTCGAGATGGTTGAAGCCGCGGTCGGCATGATTCTCGCCGGAGCGAAACTCGTCGCGACCAACCTCGACCCGAACTGCCCAACCCAAACCGGCACGAGACCTGGGTGCGGAGCCATCGTCGCGATGCTGGAGGCCGCTACCGGAGTCAAGGCCTTCAGCGTCGGTAAGCCAAGCCCCGTCATGCTGCGCACCGCACGGAAGAGCCTCGGGCTAACCACCGATCAGACGATCGTTATCGGCGATACGATGGAGACCGATATCCTCGGAGGCGTCCAACTCGGATTCAAAACGGTGCTGGTCCTCAGCGGCGGAACTCGGCCCAACGACTTGTCTCGTTACGCCTACACCCCCGACCTCGTCGTCGATAGCATCGCCGATCTCGACCATGACCGACTCCGCGAGTTGTTCAGACAAGTACCAGACTCGCCCGACGGTATCCCGCCCGCTCGGCTCGAGCGAGCGAAATGGAGCGACGCGCCACAAGCCGCGAGCGCGTTGCATACATCGAGCCGAGTTAGCTAAGACAAGCAAGGAACGCGCGCCGTCGACGCGGGCCGGTTTCGGTCCGCGTCACTCCTCGGCACTCCAGACGACGCTGTAATCGCGAGCAGGGCGTCCCAACAAGCCGTACGATCGGGTCCGCTACGTCGCCACTCCCGGGAAACGCTCGCACCACGAAGACCACCACGAGAAAACCGGAGCCTCCACCACCACGCGACGTTTCTCCGTCGGGTGAAGGAACGCGAGTCGACGCGCATGCAAGGCGATCCAGCGGTCC
>JAGQPS010000131.1:0-8767 GCA_020426595.1 Planctomycetales bacterium | reverse complement strand
CCGAGGATCCGTCACCACCGGACCAAACTCCGCCGCGGAACCGTACTGACTATCGCCCAGAATCGGAAATCCACGAGACCCGCATTGAAGCCGAATCTGATGCGTCCGCCCGGTCTCCAAGCGAATCTCGAGCCAACTGAATTCGGTGTCGCTCGCCAACACTCGGTACTTGAGCATCGCGTACTGCGCATCGGGGTGCTCGTCGGAGACTACTTCGCTCCTCGCCTCCTGAGGCACCTTGCGCATGAAGTCGCTCCACTCGCCAACCGCTGGCTCGACATGCCCAGACACGATCGCCCAGTAAGTCTTGTCGACCTCGCGAAGCTCGAATTGATCGGCCATTCTCCGCGCGGCCTTCGGGGTTCGCGTCATCGCGATCGCGCCCGAGGCCGGACGATCCAAGCGATGCGGCACTCCCACAAACGGACGTTTGCCCCCCGTCCCCTGAGCCTCGCCGAACCACTCTCGAACACGAGCCTCCAGCGAATCAATGTCCGGAGGTGCTTGAGTCAAAAGTCCGCCTGGTTTGCTCATGACCACCAACGGTCCGTCATCCAACAATACCGGTACTTCAGGCGACAGCATCTCGGCTCCCTACCAATCCCATTCAGCGATCCCATGCAACAACTCAATTACGTCAACCCGCTTCGCTCGAACTCAAGCAAGTGATTCGCGATCGCCCGCGAGTCGGCCAAGAGGCACTAACGTCGATCCGTCTCCGACAGCAATGGTCAACGGGGACTCGGATCAATCGACAAGACGGACCAAGTCGCCCGCCCATCGCAACTTCAAGACGACCAACAAAAAAGGCCGGAACGAGTCGAACTCGATTCCGGCCTCTCATGAACAGCCAGTCAAACTCCAAAGGAGTCCGGCGAATACAAACTACTGCTGAACCACTTCGAGCAGTTCAATCTCGAAGACCAGCACTTGATTCGGGCCAATGCCCCCGCGCGGAGCCCCTTCCGGACCATACGCCATGTCGCTGGGAACATAGACTTCCCACTTGTCGCCGACCTTCATCTTCTGAAGAATCTCGACCCAGCCACGAATCACGGCACCCACCGGGAATACCGCCGGCTCGCCACGCTCGACCGAGCTGTCGAAAACGGTGCCATCGATCAAAGTGCCGTGGTAATGAGTCTTCACGCGATCTTGCACGGTCGGCGTCGCGCCCGCGCCTTCATTGATCACCTTGTACTGGAGACCACTCTCTAGCACGACCACGCCCTCCTTCAAGGCGTTCGCCTTGAGGAACTCCTCGCCCGCACGGAGGTTCTGCTCGGCCTCGACCTTGAATCGCTCTTCTTGCTGCGTCCTAACCAACTGTTGAAACTCCAACATCGTCGCTTCGACTTCTTCCGGATTCATACTGTTTTCCGCACCCTGCAAGCCCTCGGCAAGAGCCTTCAGGAACACATCGATGTCGAGCGGAAGACCTTGAGCCCGAATGTTGCTGCCGATGTCATGGCCAAGCACGTAGCTCGCCTTCTGGCTCAAAGTCTCCAATTGAGCCGGAGCGGCTTGGCCAGGTTGATCTTGCGCGGCGACGAACGAGTTGCCAGCCAAACTGAAACAACCAACGAGCAACGCCGCAAGAGTGAACGGACGAACCGACATTGAGAGAACTCCTAAAGCAAAACCCGACGATGGAGCCGCTCGCAACGGTCCAGGCGTCACTACACGATCACAATATAGGTGGGCCGACTCGGTGGACTGGTAAACCGACATCGGAGTAGGCGAGCCATCGAACTGGGACACTGCCGGCACGGCAATTCCAACGAATCGCAAAAGCCGCGATCCACCGCGGACAACTCGAACGTGGCCACGGCGGTCAACCGCCAAAGCGACGACACCTCACAGTATCACCGCGCGACATCACCGCACGGATTCAAAACGCGCGGACTGGCACCGCGCCGTCAGCGCTCGATCCATGCCACGAAAGCTGAGTGGCAAGTTTCCACGGGTTCAAAACCGGCGTGCGGTCAATGGACAGTTATTCTAGCGGTCGCCAAGGGGGGCTGACAGGCCGTTTCCCGAGTCTAAGTCAATTGCCTCATCGCTCCAATTGACCGTTCCCTCGCATCGGCCGTCGACCACCTCCAACGCTCGCAACCCCTCGCGATCCGAGCGTCCAATCGCTCTCCGCTTGGCTCCCCCCTAGCGCACGAAAAACACCGAGGCCTCAAGCCCCGGTGTTCTCGCGATGTTCGTCAAACCGACAGTGACCTAACGCGAGCCCAAGGATCTGGCTCCCGAGAACTCACCGTTGGTGATCGAAATTGGACTAACGTCCGACCGTGTACAAGCCGCGACTCGGTCGATTCGGTCGACTGCGGTCGTACAGCGAGCCTCGACGCTTGTAGTTGTGGTAGCGAGCCGCCGCGACTTCTTGCACCGAGGTCGGCTGGGTCCCCACCGGAGTGCATACGGCGGAAGCAACCGCGACAAGAGCCAAAGCGGCAACAAGAGCCATGCGGAAACGAGGAGAGTTCATCTGGAGGCTCCTTTCAGGGAGTTATGGTCAGTTACATGAGCGGACTGGCCGAAGGCAAAACGAACCTGGGAGTTCGTATCCTCCGCCGAGCAAAGCCCTGTAACTCATCGCCGCCAAGCAGCCTCGTGACACGAGGCACCTGACAACCGCTCGCTCGCCAACGGCTCTGGGAAGCCATTCACGACTCTCGAGCAAAATCACTCGGGCCCACCATTCACCCAAACACACCGCCGAGTTGCTCCGAGGCCTCGACCCTTGGCAGGTCGAGTTGGGTCAGTTGTTGGGATCACGACCGACAGCCGTCGCTCGGCTGGTGTTCGGTGTTGGTTGACCCTTCCTACAAACACATCGTGTGCCGAAACGTTTTCAGTCCTGCTATTTTTTCAAGGACGCCCCGTTTGCTCGGGAAGCCGTCCGTCCCCGACGCCTCCCAAACCAGCCGAGAAGTCCCGTGACTCGAGTCCATCCTCAAGCGCCAACAAATGCACCATCGACTTGGAATCGGTCTCCGTAAACCGTTATACTCCGGGAGCTTGTGTCCATACACCCCTCGGCTTTCGCTCACGCCACGGACGCCGATAAGGAGTTGCCCAGTGCCGAACCGGATGTTCCCACTTCCCACGATGCTCGTCTCCGCTGCTCAACTCAAACATCGCGGCGGCTCGGGATCGAGTCTGACGGGACTCTCGCCTCGCGTGTCGCGACCGCGAACCATGATGATTTCCGGCATCACGTTGTTGACACTTGGCATCGCGTTGTCCGCCAACAACATCGTGTCGGCCCAAGTCATCCTGCAAGGGCGAAACGCGGCGACAGGGACCATTCAGAGCATCCGCCCTGGAACCCTTCGGATGGTCGATGACGACGGAGATTCAATTGAGCTCAAGTTCCAGGGACCTGGCGACCAGGGGGTCTCGTTGGCCGGCGCCCAAGCCATCATCGACTTCCCCGCCAAGATCCAGGTTCGAGGGAACCTGAGCGCCGAGGAACTCGCGGCGGGCCAGTATGTTTCGCTCGAAGTTCCGCTGCGCACCGGGGGCCGCGTCGCCGGCGACGTCGGTCAAATGGCCCTTGCCTTGCCGACCGATCCAATCGGAGTCAATCCGCTGGGGGAACCCGACGACTCGGGAATCGTGGCTTGCCGAGTCACGGGAGCTGTCATTTCGGTTCGCAATAATCGCCTTGCCCTGAACGTCGATCGATCCCCCTATTCCAATCGAGGCCGGCTCGCGATCCCCATCACCGATGATTCGATCGTCGCCTTCGAGGATGACAACCTAAAGAAGGTGCAAGCCGGCGATAAGGTCGTCGCGGTTCGTTTCGCTGAGTTCTCAACGGGAGATCGAGTGATCGAGACGATCGAGATCGAGAGGCAAGCCGCTAACGCGGCGACCGTCGTCGATGATCTCGAATTGCGGTTCCGTGAGTTCTCCGACGAGCCGATGGAGCCGCGCGATGTGCGCTCACGCAATTTCCTTCTGCACACCGACATTAGCGATCGGCAGGCACAAATTCTCCTGTTCAAGCTCGAACGCATGGTCGACCTCGTCTCGCGCTACTTCAATCGACCCTCGGGTGGACCCATTGAGTGCTATGTCGTGAGCGACCTCGACCAATGGCCGCCAGGAGCGATCGACCCAGGTGGAGTCGCCAAGATCGCCGCGGGTGAGGGAGTCACCATGTCCCGCACCCTCGGACGAAACACGCGGTCGATTGTCTACTCGTGCGATCGACACGGAGTTGTTCAGCACGAAGCGATGCACGCATTCTGCGCCCAGACGTTTGGCAGCACCGGACCAACCTGGTATTCCGAGGGCGTCGCCGAAATGGGTCAGTACTGGAAGGAAGGCGAACTCGCGGTATCCATCGACCCCGTCGTCGCCGATTATTTGGCGCGAGCCAATCCCAAGAAGGAACTGCTCGAAATTGTCGCCGCGGGACAGGTCACGGGCGATTCGTGGCAGGCTTACGCCTGGCGCTGGGCTCTCTGTCACCTGCTGGCCAATAACCCGAACTACAACGGCCAATTCCGCAACCTCGGCATCTCGATGATGTCTGGCCAAAACGACACGTTCGAGTCGGCCTACGGAGCCGTCGCTCCGCAGATTTCATTCGAGTATGCCCAGTTCGTTCAGCACGTCGCCAATGGCTATCGCGTCGACTTGTGCGCATGGCAATGGAACGCTCGCTGGACGCCACTTCGCGGCAACCGAAAAACCAAGGCCGACATCAAGGCCGCCTATGGCTGGCAAGCGAGTGGTGTCGAAGTCGAGGCGGGAGCGACCTACCATGTGACTTGTGAAGGAACTTGGAAAGTCGACGGACTGACCGAAGGCTGCACCGCCGATGGCGAGCAGTCCGGTGAAGGGCGGCTCGTTGGAGTCGTGATGACCAACTTCGAGCTGTCCGAGCCCTTTGAACTCGGAGCCGATATGAGTTTCCAGGCTCCCGCGACGGGCCAGCTCTATCTCCGTTGCCAAGACCAGTGGGTCGCCTTGGCGGATAACGACGGAGAAATCGAAGTGACTTTGGCATTGGATTAGCCAACTCACTTCTCATGGCTCGATTCTCTTGTTGGTTAACGCGGTCGTGGGCGCGATCCGTTTCGATTCGGACTTCGCTCCCCGCCATTTTTGGACTGAGAGGCTAGTGATGGGATGCACGAAAGTCGCCCGGTCGGCGCATTGGGGTTGGTTGTCCGTGTCGGTGTTGGCATTGCCTCTCGGGGCCTGTTTGCTGGCTCTAACGTCGGGACTGGGCGCCGCGCGGCCCGCGGGCCAACAAGAGACCGGCTCGCCCACCAACGAATCCCAGCAAGAGGCGAGCGCCACGCAGCGGGAGTCCGACTCGCAGGAATCACTGGCCGAATCGACTGGCCAAGAAACCGCCGGTGAAGATCAACAAGCCGCCACCGGGTTGAATGAACTCCCCGGGGTCGGTGCGACGGCTCCCATTCGTTGGGAAACCGATGACGAGAAGCTGCCGTTTAGCCTCGACCCGGACGACCATCGCTTTCGACGCCTCGGGCCAGACGATCAAGTTTGGATCGACGTGCGTCAGAAGATCGTCGTCGTCGGTTCCTTCGTAGCGCTCGATCGTGGACTGCTCGAGATGTTCGCGTGCCCCAAGGGTACCAAGGAGCATGAATCGGTCGTCGCGGTCAACTCTCGCTCATTCATCATCCACGCGGGATTGCTCGCCGTGGGTGCCAAGCCGGGACACCCCGTGAAGTTCGATCCGACCTACGAGGCGGCCACGGGACAAGAGATCGAGGTGTTCGTGATCTGGGAAGACGAAGGCAAGCCACGCTGGGCGCGCGGTCAGGACTGGGTGCGCGACCAACAGAAGGAAAAGGTCATGGAGACGCCGTGGGTCTTCGGCGGAAGTGGCTTCTGGCGCGACGACGACACCGGCGAACGTCATTACATGGCTGAGTCGGGCGAGCTGATTTGCTTGTCGAACTTCACCACCGCCATGCTCGACTTGCCGGTTCAAAGTAGCGACAGTAACGCGGCGCTGCTCTTCGAAGCCAATACCGATGCCATCCCCGCTCGAGGCACGCGAGTGACGATGGTGCTGATGCCAAAGGCGGCCGAGCAACCGGAAGGGGGCGATTCGCAAGGCGAATCGAACAACTCGCCGGGCGAGGAAGACAAGTAACACTGGCTTGCGGAATCGCGTTGGCGAGATTGTCACGACGCGAGTTTACTCGTCCGCGAGTCGAGTCATGCACGGACGATTTCGCGCCGGGCGAACCCGCCGCGAAAAAGTATTCACGAAGCGGTAGTCGAGAGACTACCGCTTTTCTATTCGTGGCCGCTCGTTTGCCAACCGACGACGCACACCACCATTTTTCGTCGCGTGTCTCGGTGGCCGCTGTCCACCAACCCAACGTACCTCACAGGGGCCGAGTTCGGAGAAGCTGATGATTGAGTCGGTGTACGAGCGTCTATTCCGTCGAGTGAACCGAGAAGTCTGGGTCGTGACCGCCGCACACGAAGGCCACCAAAGCGGACTTCTCGCCACCTGGGTTTCACAGGCATCGATCGATCCGATACGCCCCTACGTCCTAGTTGGCATCGCTCCCAACCATTTCACGGGCGAGTTGCTGAGCGCTAGTGGCGGCTTCGTCGTTCATCTTCCCTCCCGCGACCAAGCACGCCAGGTCATTTCGTTCGCGCTCGGATCGGGTCGAGACCGAGATAAGCTAGAAGGTTGGGATTGGACGACCGGGCCCAGTGGCGCGCCTCGCTTATCCGAACTGCCGTACTGGCTCGAGTGTCGCTCTCGAGCCGTACTCCAAGGCGGAGATCGGCTGTACGTGTGGGCCGAAGCGATCGACGGAGCGGCTCCCGACGGCGACTGGGCTCCCCTTTGTGAGCACGATCTCCTAGCCGCCGCGACAAGCGAGGAATTAGCTTCCCTGAAAGAAAATCGCGAACATGACTCGGCAATTCATGGACCTTGGTTCGCGGAGTGGCTCGATCGAGTTTCCCGTGGCGAATCGAGCGTGACCGATCCGAATTGCCGGGCGTGATTCCATGTCTGGTCCTCGACCGTACTGGTGGACGGTCGGTACGATAATGGGGTGGGTTCGGCGCTGCAAACACGAAGAACCTGTGCGACTCGCTCGTCGACGAAGCCAGGTTCCGATTGGCGACGACACACGTGGCTGGCCGGCCTGCCGAGCAACTTGGCTTTTGCCGCTCAATTGACCTTCTGGAGATCAACAATCCGTGCATGATCGTGATCGAGCCAATGCCGTCGCATCGGAAAAGGCGGTTCTCGTCCGTGTCCAACTCGATGATGCTCCTACCTCGGACGATCCGTTGGCGGAGTTGAACGGTTTGGTGAAAACCGCGGGAGCCGAAGTCGTCGCGGGCCTCGTCCAGCGTCGGCACATGCCGGATCCTGCCGCCTACCTTGGTAGTGGAAAGCTCGAGGAGCTGGCGGACGTCGTCGAGCAACATGAAGCCGACGTGGTGATCTTCGACAACGACTTGTCGCCTGGCCAGACGAGGAACCTCGAGAAGCGACTCAAGACGAAGGTCATCGATCGTACCGAGTTGATCCTCGACATCTTCGCGACTCACGCTCAAACCTACGAAGCCCGTTTGGCCGTCGAGCTTGCCCAACTCGAGTACTCACTTCCGCGACTCAAGCAGATGTGGTCCCACCTGTCTCGCCTCAAGATGGGCGTCGGCATGCGTGGTCCGGGTGAAAAGCAACTCGAGGTCGACCGCCGGCTCGTCGAGAAACGCATCCACGAATTGCGGCAGGAACTCCATGCGATCGAGAAACGCAAGGAGCGATTGGTCGCCAGCCGTGGGGATCGTATGACGGTCTGCCTGGTCGGTTACACCAACGCCGGTAAAAGCACGCTGATGAACGCGCTCACCGAGGCGGAGGTCTTGGCGGAGGACAAGCTATTCGCGACGCTCGATACGCGGACGCGTCGGTGGCATTTGCCGGGTTGGGGACCGGTCTTGTTGAGCGATACCGTCGGGTTCATTCGCGAACTTCCACACCGCTTGATCGCGAGCTTCAAGGCCACGCTGGAGGAAGCGCGAGGAGCCGACTTGCTGTTGCATGTGTGCGACGCATCCAATCCGGCGGTGCTCGAGCAGATATCCGCGGTCTTCAGCGTGTTGGAAGAACTGAAGATCGAGGAAAAGGACACGCTGCTCGTCGTCAACAAGATCGACCAGTTGGCCGACGAAGCGGCTTGGGCGCAGATTCGCAACCGATATCCCAAGAGCGTCGCGATCAGCGCGCGCACTGGCGAAGGGCTCGATCAATTGGCTCAAGCCGTGAGCGAAGGCTTGAGCCACGGATTCCTCGACATCGATGTCGAGATGCCGGTCGACGAGGGCAAGCTCATGGCTTACCTCTCGAACCACGGCGAAGTGTTGAGCCGCACCTACCATGAGGACCGAGTCGTCTTTCATGTGCGTCTCCCCAAGCAACACTACGGCCGCATTCTCAAACCTGGCGTGACGATCCGCCGGCGGGAAGTGATCGTCGATCCTGAAGTCGCCTGAGGCGCGAGCGAAGCGCGAGGAATCAACAACGTCGCAAGCTCTAGCTTCTAGCCAGTAACGAATCGGGCTGTTGATTTAGCCCGAAGTATTGCGATTCGTGCCCAAGCAACCGGCGTCTTGGGTGCAAGAGAGTGGAACAGCTGGTGACTAAGCCCCCAGCCGGGGGCGCCGCACCACAGCCTAGGGTCATGAGCCCAAGCGAAGCGCGAGGCGACGCAGCCCTAGGTCA
>JAGQPS010000130.1 GCA_020426595.1 Planctomycetales bacterium | reverse complement strand
AGGCGGAAGTGTTGGTGGCCGAACGAGTTGCCGGCTTGTTCGAGAGGTCGAAGAATCCCTCGCTCACGATCTTAGATGTTGCGCTTTCCGGGACGGCACGAAGCGGAAGTGTTCGTGGCGCAACGAGTTAGCGGCTTGTTTGAGATTTCGAAGAACCCCTCGCTCACGCTTCGGGTTTTCTAAGGTCTTCAACGCTTCTGAATTGGCCGGCTGTGACGAGGCGTGAAAAGCGCGACATCAAGACTCACGTTTCAACTCGTCCTGGGTATTCCCAGCATCTTGTTTCACCACTCGGGCTTGGTTGGTGATAGCGCGGCGGCGGGGCTCGCCAAAGCGGGGTCGGAGGCGCGCGCACCGTTCCTACGAAGCGCGCTCGAGCAGGACTGAATGCCACAAACCGCGCAGAGAGTGCAGGCCAACTGCATGTTGCCGCAGTAAGTTTGCGTGCCCACCCTACTCAACGTACTGTTCGCGGTTCACTCGGCGAAACACTCGAAAGTATGGGGCCAGTGGCGCGATTGAATCGCGGTACCAGGCACTGTCTCGCGGAGCCAGCCGAAGCAAGTCAATCCATTCAAACACGGGGCCGAATCCATGACCGCTGCCGCTGAACCAACGGTTGAAACGAAGCGCCAATCCCGCGACGCCACCGGGACGATCCAGTTGGTGAGCTTCCGTTTGGGAAACGAGGAATACGGCATCGAGATCACTCGAGTCCAGGAAATCATCCTGCTGGGCGACATCACTCGCATCCCCGAGAGCCCGCAGTACATCAAGGGCCTGATCAATCTACGCAACACGGTGATTCCCATCGTCGACTTGCGTTTGCGTTTCGGCATGCCCGAGGTCGCTCCGACGGAAGAGACTCGCATCATGGTCGTCTCCATCTCGGGCAAGACGGTCGGCTTTGTCGTCGACGGCGTGAACGAGGTGATGCGAATTCCGGCCGATGGCATCGTACCTCCGCCGCCAAGCGTGACCGGGCTCGGACACGACTACCTCACCGGCCTCGTCAACAGTGACGAGCGATTGCTCATAGTGCTCGATATCGAACGCATCCTCGGTGCGGACGAATCAGCGACGCTCGCCGCCGTGGCCGAGTAACGCTGACCTTCTTTCCGCCGACGAGGGAGCCACACCATGGCCCTGTCCGTTCAGCAGCACATGGACCTTGCCGTCCAACAACTCACCGACCGTCAGCTCGAAAAATTCGCGAAGCTGATCTACGACGCCGTCGGCGTCCAGATCACTCCGCAAAAACGGGCGATGCTGAGCAATCGTCTCCGTCGACGCCTGAAGGACAACGACCTCAGCTGCTTCGATGCCTACTACGAAAAGTTGGTTCGTCTCTCGAAGACCGACGCCGAGTGGGACCAGTTCCTGCAAGCGGTCACGACTCACGAGACGTTCCTCTTCCGTGACCAAGCGCAATGGGACTGGTTTCAAAACGAGTTCCTGACCGAACGCTTCCGCGACTCGACCGCCGCGTCGCAGCGACGATTGAGAATCTGGTCGGCGGCCTCCAGCACGGGGGACGAGGCGTTCACCATCGCGACCTGCATTGGCGGCAAGCTGCCGTCGCTCGGATCTTGGAAGATCGAGATCGTCGGAACGGACATCGGCATCGAAGCGGTGCGTTCGGCTCAGGCGGCGACCTTTGGTGAGCGAGCCATGCGTCTCGTGCCGGAGAACCTGCGGAAACGCTTCTTCACCGCGGACGCGGGGACCGAGCAGTGGACGGCGAACGCGACGCTGAAGGCGATGACTCGGTTTGAACGGCACAACTTGCTTTCTCCGTACCGGGCCGACCCGTTTGACGTCGTGTTCCTAAAGAACGTGATGATTTATTTCGACACGCCGACCAAGGCGCAGGTACTCCGAAATGTCACCGGAGCCATGCGAAAGGGATCGTTGCTTGTCACCGGAGCGTCGGAAGCGGTGTCTTCCTTGCTGACCGGCTTTCGCCGAGTCAAGCCGTGGCTTTTTGAGTTTCAGGGCTGAAAGACGATCAGATCAGGGGATCGAGTATGTCGGGGCACGACGAACTATTTGACAGCTTGCTCGCTGACTTCCTAGACGAGTCTTCGCAGCTGATCGTAACGCTCAACGAAAGTCTGTTGGAGTTGGATGAGCTGCTGGAAGCGGCGACCGACGACCAACCGATGAAGTGTGATGAAGAGCTCATGAACCGCATGTTCCGCGCGGCTCATAGCATCAAGGGGCTCTCCGCCATGCTCGGCTTGCCCCACATCAATGGATTGACTCATAAGATCGAAAACGTCTTCGACGCCGCGCGCAAGGAACAGCTTTCGCTTGATACCGGCAGCGTGGACGTGATCTTCCGCTCGGTCGATCGCTTGGGCGAGATGATCGAGACACTTAAGAATGACGGCCACGACAACGTCGACGCGACCGATCTGGCGTCGGCCATCCAGGCCTTGCTCGAGTGCAATGGCTGCGTGAAGAATGTCGAGATGGTCACGTCGGTCGACCAGGTCGCCGCGCCCCAGCCGACGCCCGCCGCCTCGAATGACGTCGCGATCAACAATCCGGCCCGACCGATGACGGGCGAGACCGATCTGTTCGCCAATATCGAGGACGACGGCGAGGTCCCTCCCCAGTACTTGGCGATCTTCATCGACGACTCCGTCGAGACGCTCGACTCGATCAATGACACGTTGCTCAAGGTCGATTCCCTGGAACCGGCCGCCGCCAACGAGGCGTTGCTCGTCACCTCGCATCGACTCAAGGGTTCCGCTGCATCGGTCGGTCTGCACCGAGCCGCCAAGCTTGCTCACCTGATGGAAGACGTCTTCCAGGAACTGCGTGAGCGCGGGCTGCCCATGAACACGCCGCTGGTCGATTCGATGTTCGCCTGTTGCGATGCCCTCCGTGGCTTCGTCGAGAGTCTGCGCGACAGCAAGGGTTCAACCAGCACTTTCAATCAATTGGCTCATGACTTGGTCGCCGCCAAGGCGATCTGGGATTCCGAGAATCCGCGTGATGGAGCCAACGAATCGGAAGAGGCCAGCACGCCGACTCCGCAAGCGACTCCGGCCGCCACGTCGGCGGGCTCCGGCCGCTCGTACCTCGCCACGGTAACGGTCAACTTCGAAAAGAACCTCGCCGCCGCTGGGCTCAAGGCCTCGCTCATCTGCGAGAAGATCTCCGGATTGGGGCAGATTGAGATCTCCGATCCCGACGTATCGAAGCTCGCGGATCTCGACAACCTCACGGAGTGGATGTTCGCGATTCGCACGACGGCCGCCGAAGCCAAGCTCAAGGATAAATGCGACGTAACGGGCGTGACCCGAGTGGATATCGCGTTGCCGCCTGGGATTGGCCCCGAAGGCACCGAGGTCCCCGCTCAAGTCGCTCCCGCTCCGGTGGCTCCAGCGGCTCCGACACCCAAAGCGACGGCTCCCACAGCCACGCCCCCCACAGCCACGACTCAAGTGCCGGCGGCCGCTCTAGCGTCTCCGCCAGCTCCCGCACAGGCCGCCAAGCCCGCCAGTGCCGCGCAAGCGGCCGCGTCGTCCGCGGAAGCACCGAGTCCAGCCGCCAAGCCAGCCGCGCCGGCCAACGCTCCGGGTGAGGCCAAGGGTGGCAAGTCGGGCCCCGATACCAGCAAGCCGGCCGAGACGCTCCGAGTGGACATCGAGCGACTTGATCAACTCATGAATCTCGCTGGTCAGCTCGTGATCAACAAAGCTCGCTTCACGCAGATCGGCGAGCAGATGAAATCGACGATGGTCAGCAAGCAAACGCCTCAGGTCATGAGCGACGCCATCAACCTGACCCGTCAGCTCACCAAGTCGCTGGACTCGGCCGACGCGTTCGACTCGGCTCGACTGCCGCAGCTCCAAATGCACCTGCAACGACTCTCGCTCGATCTCGACATGCTCGAGCGGGAATTTGGACGAGTGACCCAACAGCGTTCGAACGTGAATCACCTATTCGAGGCCATCCATCAGCTCGACCGAGTCGCCGATGGCATTCAACAAGGGGTGATGGACACGCGCATGGTTCCCGTGGGACCACTCTTCGCTCGGTTCAAGCGAATCGTCCGCGATATCACGCGTTCCACTGGAAAACAGATCGAACTCGAGATCATCGGCGAGAAGACCGAGCTCGACAAGCGAATGATCGATGCGTTGGGAGACCCGCTGATCCACATGGTGCGCAACTCGGCCGATCACGGCATCGAAACTCCCGAGCTGCGTCGCGAGGCGGGCAAGCCAGAATCGGGCACGATCACTCTCAATGCCTTCCACCGAGGCAATCATATCTACATCGAGGTGAAGGATGATGGTCGTGGCTTGAACCGCGAGAAAATCGTCGCCAAGGCGCTCGAGCGAAATCTGGTGACCGAAGGCGATCTCGAGAAGATGACCGACCACCAGATCTATCAGCTGATCTGGGAACCTGGCTTCAGCACGGCGGAGAAGATCACGGAGATCTCGGGACGTGGCATGGGAATGGACATCGTCCAGGCCAAGATCGAGGAAATCAGCGGCAGTGTCGAAGTCAACTGCCAACCGGGGCAAGGCACGATCTTCACGATCAAACTGCCACTGACCATGGCGATCCTGCCAAGTCTGATGGCGGTGATTGGCGACGGCATTTTCGCCTTGCCGGTCGAGAGTGTCGTCGAGATCGTTTCGATCCCTGGCTCCAGTGTTCGCACGATCCAAGGTCAACGAACCGCCAGCATCCGCAATCGAGTCGTTTCACTTGTCGAACTCCAAGACGTGTTCCATTGGCACGGCGAGTCGAATGACGAACTCGCCTCCGACGAAGTCACGCTCGTGATCGTCGGACAAGAGGGACACGAAGTTGGCTTGCGAGTCGACTCGCTGATCGGCGAGGAAGATGTCGTGATCAAGTCACTGGCCGAGAACTATCGCAACGTAGCCGGACTCGCCGGTGCCGCGATTCTCGGTAGCGGCCAGGTCTCGCTGATCATCGACATCCCCGTCTTGATCGAGATGGCCTCGCGTCGTTGGCAGCGTCAAACGGTTTAGTCCCTCGCCGTCGGATCCCCACTCCTTACCGTGGAGAGTCACACATGTCCGGTTTTCCAGAAAGCTCAACCAGCTCGGCGACTTGGCGTCTTTTCGATGCCGCGACCCGCGCTACGGCGGATCGCATGACGACCTGGTCGGGCGGCGCGATCTCACTCGAACTCGACGGCATCGTCTGCGTCCCCATGCACGAGCTATTCGAGCACGTCCCGGGCGCCGATCGCTTGGCCACGTTGGTCCTGATCGAGGCCGAGGGAGATATCGGCGGAATTCTGACGCTACTCTTCGACGATGCGTCTCTCGGGAAGTTCCTTGAGCGAATCAGTGGCGTGCCTGTCTCGAGCGAGGAGTTGTCGGAGTTGCATGAAAGCGTCTTGATGGAGACGGGCAATATTCTCGCGAGCGCCTTCACGGGGACCATTTGCGAACAGTCGGGGTACTTGGTTCTTCCCAGCCCTCCAACTCTGCTGCGGGATTACGCCCTTAGCGTGCTGGAGCAAGCAAGTTTCGACCAAGCCATGACTCATGACCAATTGGTTTTGAGCCGGACGCGTTTCGAAAAAGACGGTGAAACGCTCGACTGGCAACTGATCTTCGTTCCCAACTCGGCGATGCGAGCCTGGCTGGACGAAGCGGACCAAACCCAGACCACAACGCTCTAAGGGCTCTCGAGGAGTACACCGATGACATCACTCGTGGCCCCCTCCCCCAACCAGTCGAAGATGGTTGGCATGGGCCAAGTCGAATTGGCTCGAGCTCCGGAGAAGCTCGGCTCAATCCTGGGATCCTGCGTGGCGATCTGCCTGTACTCGCAAGAAGCGAAGACCGGCATCATGGCTCACGTCGTAATGCCCAACAGTCAAGGCGCCGTTTCGGTGCCCGGCAAGTCGGTCGACACCGCGGTGCCGTACCTCCTGCAACTCATGGCGGAGGCGGGCGTCCCACAACGCCAGCTCGTCGCTCGAATCGCCGGAGGAGCCAGCATGTTCAAGATGTCCCAGAGCACGATTCAGATTGGTCAGGCGAACATTCACGCCACGACCGACTTGCTCGCGGCCAACCGTATCCCCATCGTGGGACGCGACCTTGGCGGCGACAAGGGAAGACGAATTCAGTTCGACATGACCACAGGTCAGGTAAAAGTCGAGATCATCGGCAGCGAGCCCGTCGTGATCTGACAACGCATTGAAACCCTAGCCTTGGCGATCGACGTTCGCCCGCGATCGCTCCACGTCCCACCCCGCAATTCAACACTACGACCTGTCAACGAAGGCAGAGCGAATCATGGACAAGACCTTACTCGTCGTGGACGACGCCCTGATCATCCGTAAGCAAATCGTCGATGCCGCGACCGACGCGGGCTGGACGGTCGTTGGTGAAGCCGACAATGGCTTGACCGCCTATGAGCTATACAAGCTGCATCGACCGACCGCGATGACACTCGATTTGATCATGCCGGAACACAATGGCATCAGCGCGCTCGAACGCATCATGCCCGAGTTTCCCGAGGCCCGCATCGTGCTCGTCAGCGCGTTGAATCAGAAGGAAATCCTCAAGAAGGCGTTCGCGCTCGGCGCGGCCGACTTCGTCATCAAGCCATTCCGCCCCGAGGTTCTGATCGACACGCTGGAGACGGTCGTCGGCATGCCGACCTAGCTGATGGCGGCGAAGTGCGAACCAGACCGATCACACCGTCCAAGCCAAAGGAAACCCGACACGGAAGCCTTGATGCCGCGTTTCTCACGCTTCGCCCCAGTCGACCAAGCAAGAAGCGTGGAAAGCCAAAGGAACCCCGAAGCGTGAGTTTTGATGTTGCGATTTTCACGCCTCGCCCAGGCCAATCAATTCAAAAGCCTGGAAAACCAAAGGAAACCCGAAGCGTCAGCGAGGGATTCTTCGACTTCTAAAAAAGCCGCTAACTCGTCGCTCCACGAACTCTTCCGCTTCGTACCCTCTCAAGCGCGACATCCTGGAACGTAAGCAAAGCACTCGTCGCGCACCGGCACCAAGCCGCGACTTCTTACGTCCCACGATCCCCTACTCCGCTTCGCCATGCACCAAGACTCGGCGATTTAGGCCGATCTAGCAGGCAACTCGCCGATCGCTAGGATCGATCCGCGACCCTGAGCAAGGCGTACTTCTTGCGGCCGCTGCGGAGCACGAAGAACGACTCGGCCAAGAGATCTCCTTCGGTCAATTGGGCCTCGACATCTCCGCACCGCTCCTGGTTAACGTACAGGCCTCCTTGAGCCAGCAATCGACGGGCTTCGCTTTTGGAGCCACAGAGTCCACTCAAGGCGAAGGCATCGACGATACCGAGGCCCGCGCGGAGCTGTTCCACGGTCAGCTCTTGGCTGGGTACGTCCGCGAAGATCTCGGTCAGCTCGCTGGCTGAGAAACCTTCGAGCGAACCGCCGAATAGGACTTCGGTAGCGCGGCGGGCACGCTCCAATCCGTCCGATCCATGAATCAACTCGGTGAGCGATTCGGCCAACCGTCGCTGCGCCGCTTTTTCATGAGCGCGTTCCCGAGTCGCCTCGTCCAACGCCTCGATCTCTTCGAGCGGCAGCTCCGTCAGATAGCGCAGGCACTTGCTGACGTCGGCATCCTCGACTCGGATCCAGTATTGATAGAAGGCGTACGGACTCGTCCGGCGCTCGTCGAGCCAGATCGTGCCCGACTCGGTCTTACCCATCTTGCTGCCGTCCGACTTGGTCAACAGCGGCAGTGTCACACCATACAACTGCACGCCATCCATGCGCCGCGCAAGATCGATTCCCGCCGTGATGTTGCCCCATTGATCACTGCCGCCGACTTGCAGCTCACACCCAAACTCCCGACGCAAGTGCACGAAGTCGTAGG
The DNA here is from genome assembly GCA_020426595.1 of Planctomycetales bacterium. Taxonomy (GTDB): domain Bacteria; phylum Planctomycetota; class Planctomycetia; order Pirellulales; family Pirellulaceae; genus UBA11682. Next base: position 5,232 of record JAGQPS010000130.1, on the reverse strand, counting down.
CCTGCAACAGCATGTAGCTGAACTCGGTGAAACTCAGCCCCGCGTCGGTGCGTTCGAGGCGGTTCTTGACCGATTCCTTGGCCAGCATCGTGTTGACTGGCACATGCTTGCCGACATCGCGGAGGAACTCGATAAACGAGACGGGCCCCATCCAGTCGTAATTGTCGACCAGCAAGGCGCTGTTGGCCGCCGAGCCGAACTCCAAGAGGCGCTCCATCTGCCCTCGAATCCCCTCGACGTTGTGTCTCAGTTGTTCGGGGCTGAGCAGTTTTCGCTCGGCCGACTTTCCGCTCGGATCACCGATCATCCCGGTCGCGCCGCCAACCACCGCGATCGGACGATGCCCGGCTCGCTGAAAACGCCTCAAAGCCATGAGCGGCACCAAACTGCCGACGTGCAAACTATCCGCGGTGGGATCGAAACCGGCGTAGAGCGTCCGTTGTTGTTCGGCCAGCCAAGCTCCCATGCCAGCGTCATCGGTGCATTGCTGGACAAGCCCTCGTTGGCGCAGTTGGTCGAAAAACCCAGCGTCGATCATCAGTCGTTGCCTTATCCGCCGCCCCCATGTCCTGACAGGGACGCGGCGAGCCTAGAGAGAAACAGGATCAGAATAAAAAACAGCGAGCCCTCAATCGAACAGCGTATCAAGTCCCGCCCGCGGCCGGTCCGCCAGGATCGCCTTGACCAACATCAAGTCGGTCGCGGTGGTCAACTTGATGTTGGTGGGACGCCCTTCCACGATCGCCACCGGTTTGCCGATGCGTTCAAGAGCCTCCGCTTCGTCGGTCGGAGCCGGCCGCGAGGCCGATCCAGCGGAACTCGCCGCCAATGCCTGCCCCAGCCAATCGATGCGCGCGACCTGGGGAGTTTGAGCCAACCACAGCGGGCGACGGTCGATCGTTCGCTCGACTTGACGATCCGCGTTGACTTGCTTGACCGTGGAGCTAACGGGAGTCGCTAGAATCGCGGCCCCCACGTCTCGCGCGGCCCGCACGCACTGGTCGATCTCCTCCGCCATCACGCAAGGCCGCGCCGCGTCATGCACCGCCACCCAGCGAACATCGCCGCCGAGCGACTCGAGCCCCCGCGCGACCGAGTCCGAGCGTTCCCGACCACCCTCGACCAGAGTCACGTTACAAAACAATAGGTTCGCCCGGAACTTCTCCTCGACCATCTCGCGATCGTCCGGGGAAACGACCAATACGATCGGCCCCACGTCGGCTCGCGCGCGAAAGAGTTCGGCACTCATCTGCCATACCGGTCGTCCCCGCAAGTCCAAGAACGGCTTCTTAGGATGCGACTGACCGAAGCGGCTGCTTTGTCCCGCCGCCGCGATGATCACCCCCAAGTCCTTCTCCATCAATCACTCTCCCTCGGTAACTGGGCGACGATCATACGGCATAGGTTCGCTCGGTACTTTCACCGACTCCTTGTGAGTTCGGTGATGGCTCCGTTCCTGGCTGGCTCAACTCGCCACTCTCAGGCACCATCGCCGCTCGGCGGCAAGGGCCCAGCGGGTAGTTCAATGACCCGAGTCCAGTTTTCCACCGTCGTTCTCGACTCGCGCAGCTTCCCCGGCACACGTTCGACCGTACCAGGAGGTGACTCCAAGTGGTAATCGACGAACACGGCGGCGACCAAGTTTTGTCCCGGTGGAATTTCGAGCCACTGCTTGACCACTTCGGAATGCAGCACTCCGCCGCTCGACCAATACGTGCCGAGTCCGCGGGCCTGCAGCGCCAACAGTAACGACTGGGCGAAGGCCGCGACCGCCATCAGATGCTCCCGATTGACCGTCGCTCGTTTTTCCAAATCCGCGATCCGAGTGTCAGGCTCCTCGTAAACCAGAGCCAAGGATCCGCAGCCACGCAGCAAGGCGGGAATCTTCCCGGCCTCGGATCGGATCGCTTCATCCGCCTCGATCCGGTCGGCCAAACGGGTCGCATCAAGTTGGCGGAGTAGATAGACCTGCCAAGGTTCGACGCGGCCTTGCGGTTCGAGCGGATAATGGAACGGAGTCCAACCCGCGACCGCCAACGCCGACTGCACCAACGCATCACCCGCTTGAATTTCTTCCTGGGGCCACGTGTAGGCGATCGCCTCCTTCGCTAGGACCTTCTCGGTCCGCCGAGCCCGAATCATGCGGTCAACACAAGCTTGGTCTTCGTGACTCATGGGTCCATTCCCAGACAGTGACTCAAGGCGATCGCGGTTCCAAACAAAGTGACTCGGTACAGCCGTTCCCAGAGCCGCATCGAGCCGGGTGGTCCCTACCCTGCCCACCACACTGGCACCGTGCACGGACAACCCAATCGACGGGAGGCCGCCACACGGCTCGAATCCAAAGGCGGCAAGCGGGCCCATCGGGATATCGCCAAGTTACCCGCGGAAAGATGATGCGAGAAGATGGCCGTCGGGCGGCGTGCTTTCGAGATGGCGAGTGGGATTGAACCGCACTCCAAGGCTTCCACAATGCCTGTTAGACTGCGGATTCGTAGTGGCGGCCACGAGCGATGAGGCTCGTGGATTTTGGTTCGCGGTTGTTTTTTCCGAGCCATCCGCCTCGGCGTCCCTCGGTCCCATGGAGTTCCGTGCAATGATCTACGCGAGAGAGACGTGGATAAGGTTCGTCGTTTTCCTTTTGGCTCTCACTGGCGGAGCGCTCAACAGCATGGCCCAAGAAACGCGATTGGAACCCGTTACCGAGGTCGAGGGCATCACCGAATACCGACTCGACAACGGCCTGCGTATCCTGCTGTTCCCCGATCCTTCCAAGCCAACGGTGACGGTCAACATGACGGTCTTCGTCGGGTCGCGTCATGAGGGCTACGGCGAGGCCGGCATGGCCCATTTGCTGGAACACATGCTGTTCAAGGGAACCACGATCAATCCCGAGATTCCCAAGTCGCTGCAGGACCGAGGCGCTCAATTCAACGGCACGACTTGGGTCGATCGCACGAACTACTACGAGACGCTCCCCAGTTCCGAGGACAACCTCAAGTTCGCCATTGGTTTGGAGGCTGACCGCCTGGTCAATAGCCTGATTCGAGGCGAGGACCTTGCCTCGGAAATGACGGTCGTCCGGAACGAATTCGAGAATCGAGAGAACTCGCCGTTCGGAGTCCTCATCCAGCGCATGCAGGCCGTGGCTTATGAGTGGCACAACTACGGCAAGGTCACGATCGGAAACCAGTCGGACATCGAGCGTGTGCCCATCACGAACTTGCGTGATTTCTATCGAAAGCACTATCAGCCCGATAACGCGATGCTCATTGTGGCGGGGCAGTTCGACACCGAGCAGGCTCTTGGTTTGATCGTCGAGAAATTCGGTTCGATTCCGCGTCCCGAGCGGCAACTCGATCGAACCTACACCGAGGAGCCAGCGCAGGATGGTGAACGGCAAGTCGTTCTCCGTCGTGTCGGCGATGTTTGCCTGATCGGCGCGGCGTACCACATTCCCGCGAGTTCGCACCCGGATTTCGCCGCGCTGCGCGTGCTCAACAACATCTTGACCACGGAACCAACCGGCCGACTGCACAACGCATTGGTCAAGCAGGGCAAGGCGGCGGCTCAGTTTGGCACCGCGTTCGCCTATCACGATCCCGGCCTCTGCTTGTTCGCGGCGATGGTGCCGGGCGAGGAAGCCCTGCCGGATGCTCAAGCCGCCTTGCTGGAGGTCGTCGAGGGTTTTTCGGCGTCACCAGTCACGGAAGACGAATTGGAGCGAGCCAAGGAAGAGATCCTCGCGGCCCGGGAACTCGAGGCGGCGGACAGCCAGTCGCTGGCGATTTCGTTAAGTGATTGGGCGGCTCAAGGCGATTGGCGTTTGTTCTTCGTCTACCGTGATCAGCTCGAGGCGGTCACGGCGGAAGACGTCGAACGCGTCGCGGCCCACTATCTACGGCGCAACAACCGAACGCTGGGACTGTTTGTTCCGACCGAGAAAGCGGAACGCGTCGCCATTCCGACCGCCCCGCGCATCGAGACGCTCGTCGATGGTTACACCGGTCGAGAACGCGTCGCCGAGGGAGAAGCCTTCGATCCGGCTCCCTTGGCGATCGAGGAACGAGTCATTCGTCGCGAGCTCGATCCTGGCATTCAGCTGGCTCTCTTGCCCAAGCGAACGCGGGGCGAGATGGTGCAAGTGCAAGTCAGCGTGCGCTATGGCAACGAGTCGTCGCTGGGACCGTATGTCGTGGCCGGCGAGATGCTGCCAGACGTCATGGCTCGCGGCACGGAGCAGCTCGATTATGCCTCGCTGCAACAAGCCCTCACCCGGAATCGGGCCGAGCTATCGGCGAGCGGGCAACGTGGCCTGTTGGTTTACTCACTGCAGGTACCGCGAGCCAAGTTGGGCGAGACGTTTGAGTTGCTCCGGCAGATCATTCGCGAGCCCCGCTTCGACCGCGAGGAATTCGACATCTACAAGACTCAGGTCGTGGCTGGTTTCGAGAGCCGGATTTCAGACCCTCAATCGATCGCTGGTCGAACGTTCACACGGACGATGGCTCCCATGCCGGCGGACGATATCCGCTACGTGCCGACTCTCGAGGAACAGCTCCAGCGCTACCGCGAGGTGACGCTCGAGCAAATCGTCGAGCTCTATCGGACTCAAGTCGACGGCCAACACATCGAGGTCGCGATCGTGGGAGACTTTGATCCCGAATCGATCGATGCGATCGTCGCTCCCCTGGCCGCGGATTGGTCGGGTCCGGTCGCGTACGATCGAATTCCCGAGCAAGCCGATGAATCAATCGAGGGTGGCGAGACGATCATCCGAACGCCCGATAAGGCGAATGCCGTGTTGGTTTCGGGTTTCAACCTCGCGCTGAGGGACACCGACGACGACTATCTGCCGCTCTACGTGGCGACTTATGTCTTCGGAGGTGGCTCGTTCGCCTCGCGACTGGGAGAACGCGTGCGACAAACCGAAGGGCTCAGCTACGGAATCTTCGCGAGTCTCTCGGCTCATCCAATCGACCCGCGAGGTCGTTTGAGCATCTCGGCGATCACGAACCCGATGAACAAGGATCGTCTCATCGAGGTCGTACGCGAGGAACTCGTGAATTGGGTGGAACAGGGCATCACCCAAGAAGAACTTGACCGAGCCAAACAAGGTATCCTCCAAGCTTCCCAGCTCGGTCGGACCGATGATCGCTCGTTGACTGGGGACTTGGCCCGTCAGCTGTTCGTCGGCCGCAGCTTCGAGGAAGTGGCGCGGCAAGAGCAACG
>JAGQPS010000012.1:39657-43506 GCA_020426595.1 Planctomycetales bacterium | reverse complement strand
TCACAATGCTTCGGCCTTAAATCAACAGCCCGTTACGCGTCGGGTTTCCTTTTCGTCGCTTTCGAACTGGCCGCACGGACTGAGTCGCCTAGCCCAAACCCCGCCGACAACAGAGCGGTCATGGGCTCTCTTGTGAACGCTCCTCCTCGATCGCGAGTTCTTGCTGGTAACGCTGATAGTCCTCGGGTGCGTTGATATTCCAGAACGTCCGAAGCCGCGGATCGAATCCTCGCAGCTCCTCCAATTCAACCCACCGCGTGGGCAACCGACTCACGAGCGTTCGTAGACGAAGCTCTCCGTCATCGGCCAGAGCTCTCATCATGCTGGCCGCCGAACCTTGATAGAAAGCGTTGAGTGGATAGCTGCGATGTTCGTCACGCGGGACGATCGCCAGAGGGTGATCGTTAGCCGCGTGCGTTGGTGGGACTCGGTCCAAGATCGCCGCCAAGCAGCCGGCGACCGGCTCCGGCGAATCACAACTCGTCGCCCAGATCCACGAGGGCGCGGCGAGAGGTTTCGTTGCGTCCCTGATTTCCTCCAGGCCTTGTATGAGTCCTAGTGCGGGGCCACCGTGGGGCCGCCGATCTCGACTAACCGTAGTGTTGCTAGGCAGCTCCGGTAACCGCTGGTCGACTTGAGCCACGATATGCACCGGCACCTTCCAGAGCTCAAACCGCCGAGCCAGATGCTGCAACATCGGACGGTCGCGCCAGGGTAACCAAGCTTTGTCCCGTCCCATGCGTCGCCCGCGTCCGCCGCACAGAATCAAGGCGGTCACCGGAAACGCCCAACTGGGCTGACTCATCTCATGGGAAAGGCTCATAATGCATGAGTCTCGTAAGTCGTGGATCCATCGGAGGTTGTTCCGGCCCCGTCGGTCGGTCACGGGCCTCAACCGCTACGGTCTTTGGTGACGCGTCCGCCAGCTTGGCGGGAATGCCCTAGGAGTCTGAGCGAAATGCCGGTCGAGTTTCAAGCCCGCCCCTGGAGTCGGATTCCGATCGAAGCGGCTGGCCTGCTGCCAGAACGATTCGTCGATGCCTCCTTGGACACGCTCCGTGCTCATCGCATCTTCGTGGGGAATCGAACGGTCGCTCTGTCCGAGCTGTTCGAGATCGAAGGTAACACGGCGGACTCCCACTGGGTTTTTGCGGGTGACCTGAGCTCGGTGCAGCATTTGGGCGAGGGAATGACGAGTGGCACCATCATCGTGCATGGCGACATTGGACGACACGTGGGCGGTTCGATGCGGGGCGGTCGTATGGAAATCAAGGGCTCGGCGGGTGACTTCGCCGGAGCTGAATTGCGCGGTGGTACGCTCCTGATACGAGGGGATGCGGGCCATCATACCGGCGGTGCCTATCGAGGGAGCCCACGCGGCATGACCGGCGGTCAACTCATTGTCGCGGGTTCGGCCGGCAATGAGGTGGGTCGGCGGATGCGGCGAGGTCTGATCGCCGTCGGCGGGAACGTCGGCGACTTGGCCGGCGCCTCGATGCGAGCCGGCACGCTCGTCACGGGCGGGTCGTGGGGAGCCCGAGCCGGAGCCGGCATGATCCGCGGCACGCTGCTGGCCTGGCAGCCGCCTCGTGAACCGCTTCTGCCGACTTTCCGGCATGCTTGTCGATACACTCCCCCGTTCCTTCCCGTGCTGATGCGCGGATTGTCCCAACATGGGCTTTCCTTCCCCACCCATCGCCCTAGCGCGTTTGAACTTTGGAACGGCGACCTGCTCGAGGGTGGCCGTGGTGAATTGCTGCTGGCGAGCGACAACGCGTCCGCATAACGCCCCGCCACCGAGCCAGGCGTATCGAACCAGGCCATTAGGTCGAGTGGTCTCGAGCCGCTTGATATCGCCTCGCGTGGTGTCGTGCCGCTGGACATCGCGGCCATGGACCGCGCCGAGGCCGATGAGCCCACCACGGTGCCATTCGGCTTGCGAACTTTCGGGTTTGCCGCACATCGAGTTGCTCGCGCGGCGGAGTGATCTAACCTTGCGGCGCTGTTGGAGTCATGGGCGCATGCTCCACTCGTGAAGGGCTCTCGGCGAGCCGATGTAACGATTGTTCGGACGAAGTCTGGAAGAAAGGGCGACGATGTCGACCACGCGTTCCCTTCCCATTGAAGAAGTACTGCGGCAGGTTCAGCTTCCCGCGTTGCCTCAAACCGCGATCCATTTGCTGGAACTCTCGCGGAACAGCGACAACGGTCCCACCGAGTACGCCAAGCCAATCGAGGCCGACCCCGGTCTAACCGGCCAGATCCTTCGTTTCGTGAACAGCTCGTTCTTCGGGTTTCGAACCGAAGTCACCAGCGTCAAGTTGGCCATCAATTTGGTTGGCGTGCGAACGATCAAGAACTTCGCCCTGTGGAGCGCCGTCTTCAGTTTGCTGCCGAGCTTCAAGCAAGGCGTGTTCAACATCAAACTGCTGTGGCAAGACTCGCTCCGACGCGCCTTGTTCGCCAAGGCTCTTGGCAAGCGACTCGGCGCCGACAACGAGGAAGACTTGTTCACGGCCGCTTTGTTGCAGGACTTGGCGATCCCGATCCTCGTCAAGGAACTGGCTCAAGAGTACGTGCAATACATCGACCTGTTGCAAACCGACACGATGCGGCTCTCGATGCGCGAACACCAGTCGCATGGCTGGACGCATGCCGATGCGGGAGCGTTCATCGCCAAGAAGTGGAAGCTCCCCGAGAGCCTCTGTCGGCTGATTGAGAACCACACGGCGATTGACGAGCGATGGGGGCAATCCAAGACCATGGTGGGTCAACTCACGGTCTCGCTTTCAGCGTTGCTGCCTAGCTCGGCCTTCGACCGGTGGCACGACCAAGGCGAGTTCTTGCGGGTCTTCGCTCAGCAACCGGCCAGTCGTGGTTCCCTCGACGAGCTGTTCACTCAAGTGGATCGAGACATGGAACAGTTCGCGCCGCTGCTCAAGCTCACGACTCCCTCGCGCACCTTAGCGTCCTATCTCGTTGAGTAATTCGGGGTCAACTCGTTCGGGTGGGTCATTTCCATCAACAAGCGCGTCTTGGTAGTGCCTCGGCGCTTACCGAACGAACGACAGTCGCTCCGCCGACTCCCGCGAGTCGGCAGGGCTTTCCTGGCTGGCATCAGCGGCCCCTGCCGGTTGGTTTCTCCCCCTCGGCGGCCTCGTTCCCTTCCCGCCGAGTGAATTCGCCTACTAGAATGTCAGAGGGTCGTCGCTGTTTGCTTGGAAATTCGCCGCGCCGCGGCGGTTCGGGTTCAGCGAGTCGTCCCCTTCGCTCGCCTTCCCCAGCGAGCCACCGCTTTCCGTCAGGGGCATGAGTCCATTGGTCAAGCCAGAACGAGTCCGTCGCCAACAGCTGCTCCGGCAAGCCGAGGGCTACCTCGAGCTGTGCACGGCGTGCGATTCATTTGGCGGGCTGTCCGGCACGCTTCGCAAGCGGATCGTGGAACGAGGCATCGCCTGTCTGGACGAAATCGATCTTCGTCCGTCGGTCGAGGCTCATGTGTTTCGCCTGCGTGGACAGTTGCTTCGAGTCGCGGAGCGATACGGCGTCGCGATTGATTGGCTCAAGCAGGCGCTGAGCCTCACGCCCCAGGACCTCGATCTCTACGTGTCACTCGGCTGGTGCTACAAGCGACTCCAACGACTGGACGACGCGATCGATGTGCTAGAGCAAGCGACTCGCATTCCCGACGAGTCCGGCATCATTCGATACAACCTCGCCTGCTATTTCGCCCTGGCGGGAGACGTGCACGCCACGATTTCCAACTTGGCGATCGCGTTCGAGACCCGGCCGCAACTACGCGAGCTCGTGGCGACGGAGACCGATTTCGATCCGATTCGCGACGATCCC
>JAGQPS010000012.1:33406-39559 GCA_020426595.1 Planctomycetales bacterium | reverse complement strand
TTGTTGGTGGACCAGCGATATTGGCGGAAAGCGCTAAACCAGCCCATCCTTCGCTTCTCTTCGGCCTAGCTGGCGGCGTATTGCTCGGCGAATTCCAGTATCCAGTTCGACACGAGCTCACGAAACTGCGCGATGTCGACGTCGCCGACTCGCTCAAAGTGGTGTCGGCGAAACAACTCGCGATTTCGAATCGTCCCCTTGGCCTGAAGGTCAAGGATGTCGTGCTCCGCGACGGAACGGACCGCCACTTCCAATCGTGAATAGAGATTGTTCCTCTTCCCGTCGCCGCTAATGGTGAGATCGTCTCGGCGAATCGCGGCTCCCCAGCCTCGATCGCCGTAGAGCGTTTCGATCTCGAAACCGGGAAAGTGATCGAGCAACGGCCGCAGACACGCCTCGATGTGCTCGGAGAGCTCGAGACGGTATTTCGTGTAGAGCCCACGGATCTCTTCTTGGGAAAGTCGCTCCGCTTTCTTCTGTTCCGATTGCCGCACCCCGCGAGTCATGCCTCGCTCGATGGCACTCTTGAGCCGGTCTTGGAAGTCCATGGTCCTCTCGCTCAGCTTTCGTCGCGTCGTTGGTGATAGAACTGCATCAATTCAGTAAAGGACCGCATCGGCGCTTTTCCCTCGGCCACTTCCTTCTTCAGTGGCTCGGGAGGCTTGCGAGGTGGCGCGGCCTTGCGGGGACCTTGAGTCGTCGGCCGTCCACGTCGAGGCCCCGTTTCCGGACGACCTCCTCGTCGATTTCCACCCCGACCAAAACCGCGTTGATTCGAGCGTTGTTCCCCTTCACCCCTGGCGGAGCCCGCTTGGTCGCCGGCCGGTCGTCGTCCTTGGCCTCGCGCGGCCCCTGCCCCACGTTCGCCTTCCTCCGCGCCGCGTTTCCCTCGCCGGCGAGGCCCTCGAGTCCTCTCGACCGCGGGTTCCGCTGGATCGATCGCCGTCAGACTCACGCGCCGCCGGGACTTGTCGACCTCCATGACCCATACGCGAATCGACTGACCGACCGCGAAATCTTGATGCGGATCCTTCACAAAATTCCGAGATAGATGACTGATGTGAACCAATCCGCTCACCGCGAAGCCGATATCGACGAAGACCCCGAAATCGACCACGTTGAGAATCCGACCATCGAACGCCATGCCTGGCTTGAGGTCCTCGATCCGAGTCGCTCCGGTGCGCATCACCGGCGGTGGCAGAGCCTCGCGCGGATCGCGCCCAGGTCGCAATAGACTGGCGAGGATATCACGAACCAATAGCTCACCGGTTTCCAACTCGGTCGCCAATCGTTCCACGTCGGCCGCCGCGACCCGCCGCTGAAACTCAATGATCTCCTCGGGAGTGACCGCTGGTTCCGGGGCGACGCTCTCGGGAATCGACACCACGGCCGACTCCGCCGTATCCAATGCGTTGGCGGCCTCGGGGGCGGCGACGGCATCGAGCGATTCCTCGGCCTCGCCAGCACCCGTGGAAACGGTCGGCTCCACGGCCAACGGAGAGCTTGGTTCACTTTCCGCGACCTCATCGGTTGGCGGGATCGCCGTCGCGTCTGGCGTCAATTCAGCGGAAACCGCTGCCGTGGGCTCCAGCTCCGTTGGCTCGATCCGGTTCGGCTCGGCCGAGCTTGTCTCGTTGGGCCCACTGGGAGTGGTCGCCGCGAGTGACGCGGAATGGGAGCGACCGCCGAGGACACGACGCACATCATCGAGCGAGTATCCCAGCTTCTCGAGCACTCGCTCGGCGACACCATAACTCTCGGGGTGAATCCAAGTGGCGTCGAACGGATGTTCGCCGCGCGGAATCTTGAGGAAGCCGGCGGCCTGCACGAACGTGGCCTCGCCGAACCCCGGTACTTGAGAGAACTCCCGCCGCGACCGAAACGGCCCGTGTTCGTTGCGGTACTCGACGAACCGCTTGGCGCTCAGCTGATTCAATCCAGAGACGTAACGCAGCAACGCCGGACTCGCGGTATTCGCCTCGACACCGACAAAGTTCACGCACGATTCGACGACGACATCGAGGGAATCGCGCAGGTGCTTGGCCTTGACGTCGTGTTGATACATTCCCACGCCGAGATGCTCGGCCGAGATCTTCACGAGCTCGCTCAAGGGATCCAACAAGCGGCGACCAATCGACACCGCGCTGCGTAGCGTGGGATCGAGACTGGGCAATTCCTCGCGTCCCACCGCACTCGTCGAATAAACACTGGCTCCCGCCTCGTTGACCATGACGTAGGCGATCCCCAAGTCATTCAACTCGGCGTCGAGCATCTCGGCGACCAACTTCTCGGCTTCTCGGCTCGCGGTACCGTTGCCAATCGCCATGATCTTCACGCCATGCTTCCGGGCGGCTTCGGCCAACCACGCGCGTCCGCGACGGCGCCGTTCGCCATTCCCCACGACGAAGATCACTTGGGATTCGAGCGGAGTTCCCGTCTCGTCGATCACGGCGACTTGGCAACCGCGTTTATAGCCAGGGTCGAGAGCCATGACCTTGCGGCCACTGACCGGCGGTTGAAGCAGCAGATTGCGCAGGTTGGTCGCGAAGACCGAAACCGCATGAGTCTCGGCTCGCTCGGTCAATTCACGGCGCACCTCGCGCTCGAGACTCGGCACGATCAAGCGATGCAACGCGTCCTTGAGCCATGTCTCCAAGAGCTCGCGCAGCGCATGCCCTTCTGGCACGAGCCGCTTGACCCCTTCCGCGAGAGCTCCTTCCTCGTTGAATTCGATCCGCACGCGAATCGCCTTCGCCTTCTCACCCCGGTTGATCGCGAGAATACGGTGGGGAGGCAGCTTGGTCAGGCTCTCCGAGAAGTCGAAGTAGTCGACGAACTCGCCTCGCTCCTCCTTCTTCTTTTTCTTCTTCTTGCGTTTCCGCTTCGTTGGTGTTTCACCGCTCGCCCCGTCCGCCCCCGTCTCCGCGCCCTCGGCTTCACTCTCGTCGGAGTCGGCCTCGTCCGAGTCCTCCTCCGAATCGTCCGCATCGTGTTCAGGCGAATCTTGTTCGGGCGAATCTTGTTCGGGCGAATCGTGAGCCGTGTGAGTCCCGTCTTCGGAGGCGGCGGTTTCCGCGTCGGATAGTGAGGTGTCTTCGGTCAGCTCGTTGGAAGTCTCGCTCACCTCCGGGGCCACCAGCTCGGTGTCGCCGGACTCCGCCGATGTCTCCGCGGCGGCCAGCGATGTCGTGACGCTCGTGGTCGGCTCGACGCGCGCCGGTTCATTGCCCGAGGACTCATTGTCAACATCGCGTTGCGGCGAGAGAGCCTCCTCGGTTACCAACTCGGCGCTCGGCTCGGTGACCGCTTCCCCGGCGTCCCGTTCCACGGCGCCCCGTTCCACGGCGTCAAGTTCACCGACGGCGGTTTCCTCGATCGACGACGCGGAATCTTCTTCCTTGTTGGAAGGAGCGACTTCGGTGGTCGCGATTCGTCCCGTCTTCCACAACATGCGCCGTAGCACCGAACGAAACTCGACATCCTCGCTGTAGCGTTCGGCGATCAAGTGGCCGAGCCCCTGATAGACATCGTCGAGTGAATTCACGCCTCGATCGACGCGTACCAATTCAAGGGCTGATTGAGCCAAGCTCTCCGTGGAGTGCTTGCCTTCCAAAAGATCCATCGCGAGTGGTTCGAGTCCGCGTTGTCGGGCGAGGGTCGCCAGCGTCTGTTTTCGTGGCTTGTACGGGAGATAAAGATCCTCGAGCCGTTTGATCGACCGCGCCTGCTCGATGGCATGACGAATCTCGTCATCCAGTTTGCCTTGGCCTTCGATGCTTTTGAGGATCGACGCCTTGCGCTCCTGCAGCGCACGATACCGTTCGAGTCCCGATTTGATTTCGCGGATTCGTTCTTCGTCGAGGCCCCCCGTCAGATCACAGCGATACCGCGTGATGAAGGGAATGGTGTTGCCATCGTCAAGCAACTCAATGGTCCGCTGCACACGCTCGGATTCGAGTCCGAGATCGGTGGCGATGGCGGAGGCTGCGGAAGAGACGGAGGGGGTCATGGGGAGAGGCGATCCGCGAGGAGACGACGACCGGTCATGAAAACACAAGGCGATCCGATGACGATTACTCGATCAGTCCGCGAGTCAAAAAGCACTCTGGAGGCGGTCGTGCGGCGGCGAGATGTTCAACTTGGAGAATTGCGCGATGAAACACGGCTCGGGTGGGGACGATGCTAGAAATTGCGTCAGTCGTTGTCAAGGATTGGCGACTTCGCGCCTTGCTTGCTGCGACGACAAACGTTCCGCTCGTTACCCTCGCTCGTTTCATTCTCCCGGAATCATCCTCGCGACCTTCGCGCGACGTGACACTTCGTGCGACACCGATCGACCGATACCCCAGCGACGGGCGAGCCATTCGCGTCGGTGACTGATTCGCACCCAAAGGACGCGTGAACTCGACTCACCATCACCTGACACAGGGTCGTGACCAAACGATCAACCGAGCTCGTGACTCAAACGTCCAATCGAACACGATATATCCTAGCGGCTGCGCCATCGGCTGGGCACAAGTCGGACGGTCGAAATCAGTGCTGGCAGAACTCGTTGGTCTCGAACACCAGCGCACTTGGGTCTCGTTTCCCGCGGCGACAACGCCTCTTCGCTGTCCCAGCTCCTGACTCAAGAGACGAAGGAGGACGTTTACCGAAAGCGGTCGTCGGTAGGGCCGAACTCGAGTTAATCGGCTTGATCTTCCTCGACTAGCTCTTGGCTTGGTACCACCGCGACTTCATCGCCCACCTTGAGCAGGCCATCCGTGACGACACGAGCCGTAATCCCACCGTGCCCCCGCATGGCGTTGTATCCCCCTGGCCCCAAAAGCTCTTCCATCAGCGAGCACGGAGCACAGATACCGGTAACCTGCAGCACCACTTCTCCCAGGCGAATCGTGCGTCCCTTGAGAGCCAGAAGGTTGATGCCTCGCACGACGATATTGCGGCGAACCAGCGCGGGATCGATCGCGTCTCGTCCCAGCATGCTCCCCACCGCCGCCAGATGCTCGGCTTGAATGAGAGTCACTTGGCGGGCCTTGCCGCGAGTCCCATGGTAGTGGTCCCCCTCCAAACCCGACTCCGTCGAGATGGCGACCGAGTTCACGCTCGTCACCGGTGCTCTCCGCGCTGGCCGCAGCCCGATCCACTCCACGCTCCCGGACTGGGGCAATGTGTGCAGCAGTTGCTGGAGCGGGCTTAGCTTGACCGGATCGATCGGCGACTGTGAATCCGATGAACCTGACGACATAACTGGCTCTCCTTAGTCGGTCGTGTTTCGCCTATCATCTCAGACGAGAAGCTTGTGGGCAGCCCCCCGCCGAAACCCGCTCGATACGCCACACACGCCGTTCCCCGCTCGGAACCAAGCGAATCGCATTACTGAGTGGGAAACTCTCGCTTGGTGAAGCCCAGGTGGCCCAACGTGTGAGAACCAGCATCAAGCCGCTTCGATCGCCAAGTGAGCTAGGTCGCCGTGAGCAACGGCCGGTCCCCCTCGCAGCGCGGCGCGGCGCGATTTTTGTTCGCTCAACGGAGTGATTGACTCGTGGATTTGTCGTTACGTCTTCGGGAGACGATGCTGCGAGATCGTCATCGCTTGGCTCGGCGGCTCCGTCAATTGGAGCAGGAAGCCGCGGGGAGCTCACCTCCCCAGACCCTTTTTGAACTGCCAGGGTTCGGTGAGTTCAAGCAGCGGCTTGACGCTTCGACTCGTTTAGCCGAACAACGATTGGCCTCGCTGCCTCCCATCTCCATTCCTAGTGAACTTCCGATCGCCGAACACGCCTCGGTGATCGCCGACCTTCTGCGTCAGCACCAGGTCCTGATCGTCTGCGGTGAAACAGGCTCCGGAAAATCGACCCAGCTCCCCAAGATTGGATTGCAGGCTGGCTTTGGTCGCTTTGGCCTGATTGGCCACACGCAGCCACGTCGTATCGCGGCACGCAGCGTGGCGGCTCGGCTCGCCGAGGAGCTCGGGACCACGGTGGGAGCCGGAGTCGGCTTCAAGGTCCGGTTCACCGACCGCTCGACCTCCCAGTCGTGGGTCAAGCTGATGACCGACGGCATTCTGCTCGCCGAGACGCAAGGCGATCCGTGGCTCAACGAGTACGACTTGATCATTGTCGATGAAGCCCACGAGCGTTCGCTCAATAT
>JAGQPS010000012.1:0-33309 GCA_020426595.1 Planctomycetales bacterium | reverse complement strand
GATTTCTTACTCGGCTATCTTCATCGACTGTTGCAACGCCGCCCGGAGCTCCGCGTGATCATCACGTCGGCCACGCTCGACGCCGATCGCTTTGCTCGACACTTTGGATCGACCGAGTCCCCCGCGCCGATCGTCTCCGTCGCGGGACGCACCTACCCGGTCGAGGTTCGCTATCGCGATCCCGAGGAAAACGTCGAGGGCCAAGAGTCGAACGAAGACTCCGATTGGCTACGACTTCTCGAACAAGGAGTCCGCGAGCTGTGGCGTGACACGCGCGGCGACATGCTCGTGTTTCTCGCGACGGAGGCCGATATTCGAGCGGCTCACAAACGGCTTCGTTCCTCGTTTGATGGTCTCTTGCGAGGCAATCAGCTCGAGATACTCCCGCTCTACGCGCGTCTAAGCGTCGAGGAACAAAATCGAGTTTTTCGGGCCGCTCGGGGGCGGCGGATCGTCCTCGCCACGAACGTCGCCGAGTCCTCGCTGACGGTTCCTGGCATCATGTCGGTGATCGATCTCGGCACCGCGCGGATCTCGCGGTACTCGCCGCGCAGCAAGGTGCAGCGTCTGCCGATCGAACCGATCTCGCGGGCGTCGGCCGATCAGCGAGCCGGTCGCTGCGGACGAATTGCTCCGGGCATTTGTTTGCGGCTATATGGCGAGCAAGATTATCTCCGACGCGATGCCTTCACGACTCCTGAAATACGTCGCACCGATCTGGCGACGGTCATCCTCCGCACCGAGAGTCTCAAGTTAGGGCGTGTGGATGAGTTTCCGTTCTTGGATCCGCCACACGGCGAGTCGATTCGCGACGGCTATCGCACGCTGTTTGAATTGGGGGGCGTGGACGATCACCGTCGCTTGACCGACATGGGCAAGCGACTCGCCACGTTGCCGGTGCATCCTCGCGTGGGCCGCATGCTACTCGCCGCCGACGAGGCGGGTTGCCTGACCGACATGCTGATCGTCGCCTCGGGGTTGGAAATCCAGGACGTGCGTGAGCGTCCCGTGGAACAGCGGCAAGCGGCCGACGAGAAACACCGTCCCTTCCAGGACGAGCGCAGCGACTTCGTGAGCTTGCTCAAGTTGTGGGACTTCCAACACTCGCTCAAGGAATCGCTGACTTCGTCGGCTTGGCGCAAGGCGCTCGTGCAGAATTTCCTATCCATTCCGCGCGTGCTCGAATGGATGGACCTGCATCGACAGTTGCTCTCGATCTGTCAGGACGCGGGCCTCAATGTGAAAGGTCGGACGTCGGATCCGGCGGCACTTCATCGCTCTCTTCTCACCGGTCTCTTGTCGGGCGTGGCGCAGCGTACCGACAAGGGAGATTACATCGGAGCGGGTGGTTTACGTTTCCACTTGTGGCCCGGCAGCGGGCTCGCCAATAAGCGTCCTGAGTGGATCATGACGAATGAGATCGTCGAGACGAGTCGGCGATTTGGGCGCACCGCCGCCGCCATCGACGTGCGCTGGATCGAGCCACTCGCCGAACATTTGATTTCTCGCTCGTACTCCAATCCTCGCTGGAGCAACAAAGCGCAGGCGGCGATGACCGACGAGCGAGTCTCGCTATTCGGGCTCACCATCGTCCCGCGCCGAAGCACGCCACTACGCAACCACGATCCCCACTTGGCCCGACGCTTGATGATCGACGAGGGATTGGTGGCTCAACGGTTCGACGGCAACATTCCGGTGCTGCGCGAGAACCGCGAACTGCTCGAACGACTCGATGGGGAAGTCGCCAAGAGCCGCGACTTGGGGCGCATCGTCGAGGAAGGTCGGTTGATGGAACTCTACGAGCAGCGGCTGCCGGAATCGGTGGTCGACGCCGCCTCGCTCAGGCAACTGCTCAAACAAGATGGATCACTGCACCAACAACTACGACTTTCCAAGGATGATCTGTTTGGCTCCTCGGTCGATCAAACTCCCGTCGAGCTCTACCCCGATCACGTGCATTGGGGCGATATGCGATTGGAGCTGGAATACCATTTCGAGCCCGGCAGCCCACGCGATGGCGCGACCGCGACCTTGCCGGCCGCGGGAATCAAGCAGTTGACTCCGCGGCAAGTCCCGTGGCTCGTGCCCGGCTTCATCGAACCTTATGTCGAGGCGTTGATACGCTCGCTCCCCAAGTCACTTCGTCGGCAGCTCGTCCCCGCTCCCGACACCGCGCGACTCGTCGCCGGCGAACTGCGTGAGAAACAAGGAGACTTTCTCGAGGCGGTCGCACAGGTACTGAGCCGAATCGCTGGCGAACCAATTCGCGTGGACAACTTCGGTCTCGATAAAATCCCGGAGCACTGGAAGCTCAATTTCCGGCTCGTCGACGAACAAGGCGAGGCGGTCGCCGAAGGGCGGGATCTCATCGCGTTGCAAACGCGACAAGGAGGTTCCGCGAGGCAGGAACCCACGCTCAAGGATGAACAATGGACGCGTGATGGACTGACGACGTGGGATTGGGGCGACCTCCCCACGAGCCTGGCGGTCCAACATGGCGACCTCTCCCTATCGGGCTTTGTCGGAATCGTCGACCAAGGACAATCGGTTGGGTTGCGTATCTTCGACCGACCGGAGGTCGCGACGGCTCATAGTCGTTTGGGATTGTCGCGTTTGGCTTGGCTCTATTGCCGCAAGGAGGTCAAGGGGCACGTGCGATGGCTTCCCGAGCGCGATCGCTGGCCGATTTGGGGACAAGGCCTCGTCAACCCACAAACGCTCGACGACCAACTCGGGCTGCTCCTGTGCGATATCGCTTTCGTCACGGGACGAGCCGAATGTCGGTCCGAGGCGGAGTGGGTGGCATGTATGGCTCGCCAGGGAGAATCGCTCGCCCAAGCAGCCCAAGAGCTCGCCAAGACCTTGCCCGATCTTTTTCGGCGCTACCACGATGTGCAACTCGCGGTCGAGCAGCTTCCCCAAGCGATCGATGAAACCGCGCTCACGGACCTCCATCACCAGCTGATGGATCTGTTCGAGGATCCGTTTCTCAATCGGGTACCTTGGCCCTGGCTAAAACAGTTTCCCCGCTACCTCGCCGCGATCGAGCATCGCCTCCAGAAGCTTCCCTCCGGCGGCCCCAAGGATCGCCAGAACCGGGCTTTGGTGGAACCTCATGAATCACGCTGGCGCGAGCAAGCCCGACTCAACCAACGACTCGGCATCATCGACGATCAACTCGATCTCTATCACTGGCTCATCGAGGAGTATCGCGTTTCACTTTGGGCTCAAAACCTCGGCACGTCCTGCAAGGTCTCGCCTCAGCGTCTCGAGAAACAGTGGGAGCTCGTGCGTCGATAGGTCCGGTCCGTCGTCCCGGGCCTATCGTCTCCAACCGTGCCTCCGTCCGTCGGACCGCCAATCACGATGCTCCCATCGCGACACATTGCGTTGACGCTTGATTCCGACCGTTTTGTTGAGCCATTCGGAGCCGAAAACTAGGATGGCGTGCGGGCGAGAGCGCGGTCGCTTCCATCCGATCGCGCGGAGATCGACCGCGTCGGTGTGCGTGGGAATCGCCCTCGCGATGTCGTGAATGACCATCGACCTTGGATTGTGCGGTTGGGGTGGATGGCTCGTTGCCCCTTTCCGCCAGCTCCAGCCATGGGAATGCAACTATGTCAGCAACGCTCGGCATCGTCGTCATCTGCCCGGCCTGCGAACACAGCATTTCGTCGGCCGAGCTATTGGTTGGCGAGAACGTCGACGACCACGGTACCGCCAAGGAACAGAGCGTCGACTCGAGCGGTTCGGCCGAGCGCCCCTGTCCGCATTGCGGTTATCGTTTTGTCTGGGCCCGGCAAACCACGGTGCGGCGTGAATCGCACGAGCTTCCTTGGCGCGGGATGATCGAACGGCTCCCTCTGCCTCGAGCCGTCACCGATCACGCGGCTCGACGCGTGACTTCGCGGACTCCGCTGCCACCGATCTTGGCGCCATTGCGAGCGGCGAGTGGGCGTCTCTCCGTGGCGGCTCCGCCCGCGGTTCCGCCGGTTCATTCGATCGCACCCGCCCGGGCGCGGCCACCGGAACCGCGAGAAGAGTTCACGCTGCAACCTCCGGCTTCCCACGAGACGACCTCGGTGGAACCACCCACGGTTCCTTCGGTGAGTCCCACGGACACCTCGGCGGAACTCGATCCGACGATCGCGCCCGATGCGACCGTCGATTCGGCGCTACCTGAGCCGCGACCCAAGCGAGCTCGAAAATGGCCGTGGCTCGTGGCGGCGGTGGCTTTGCTCGGGAGTCTTGGAGTCCTGCTCGCGGTGCTTTGGCCCCCGGCTCCCGATGCTCCTGCAAGCGGCAATCCGAATGTCGACGAACAGGACCATGGGACCGAATTGCTCGCCAATTCTGGAATTGTCGAAACCGAGCCGCTCGTCGGTTGGCCGGCTGAGTTCGCGGCGCGTCCGGCGGATCTATGGAGTCGCGTCGGTCCGTTTCTGGTGGGAATCGAATACGGTCCTAGCGAAACCCGACAGCGCGCCTCCGGCGTTTTGGTCGACTCGCGCGGATGGGTGTTGATTCCCGACATGCCCAACGATGCGCTGAGCGACGCGGTGGTCTGGGTGGCTCCCAGTGAATGGACGGCGGTCGCATCCCAACGGCTGCCGATCCAAGCGGTCGTCGCGCGCTGGCCCAAGTACTCGCTGGCCGTCGTGCAAGTCGATCCGCATCCCTTTGGCTCCTTCGCTGATTTGAAGTTTGATTCCTCGACGGACGCGAGCGAACGCTGGATCGCGGCGGGTTGGATGGAGTCGCGCCGATGGCTTACGCCGGTTGCATCGGCTCCGTTGACCGATGTGACGACTCCGGGCATCGAGGTGTTGCCGCTCTCGACCGACACAGGTCTTTCGCGCTCCGCGGTGGGAAGCCTCGTGGTCGGTGACGATGGTCGCAACCTAGGCGTCCTCGCTGCCGCGGCCGCCGACGAAACAGGTCAGCCTCAAGCGGTCGTCGTCTTTCAACACGAGTTAACGACATGGCTCGCCGATACCCGCTCGGTGGCCCGGCCGGAGCCCATCGTTTCGACGGTCGCCACCGACCCCGACGAAGCGATGACAACCGGCGATGTGAATCCCGAGTCACCGCGGAACCCGGTCGTGGCACCCGCCGGCGACGTGCCGGCGATTAGCCTTGAATCGCTCGACCGCATCGAGAGTCTCAACGAACAACTGCTCGCCGCCGGCGGCGAGATCGTCACGGACGAGACTTATCTGTGGGCGGCGGAATTGGCGGAACGCGTGTTTCGAGCGGAGCAAGTCCAGGGCGCGGCCAACGTCGAGGTGGATCTACAGCGTCTGTTGATGTTCGGAGTCGACCCGATCCGCGAAACATGGCAACGGATCGCTTGGCCGGAAGGCTTGGCGATCACCGAAACCAACGAGTTGGCGGCGAAGCACTACGATCATCAATCTGGGTTCTGGGGATATGGCGAAGTGATCGAACCCGCGGGGATGGCTCCCCGAATCGCCGAGGGCGACACCGTCCTCATGCGGCTCATCGGCACGGACCACTGCATCGCGATTCCGATATCCCAATCGTTCGACGAGCTTGCCGTCGGAACACGCTGGTTGGTTTGGGGAACGGTTGAGCCCCGCACCCGCATCTCGGAAACACTGACGAGTTCGGCCAACGAGGCCTGGGTCGTGCGGAGCCAGGTGTTGATCGAGGAGCCCGAGGTGCTGATCCCGGCTCGCGATTAGTCCGGCTCGCGAGGAGCCGTTGCTCCGGAGCCCGAGTTCACACGATCGCCCGCGTTGTCGGCGTGGCTCGCCTGGTTGTGAACTCACCCGCCCCGCCTAGTGTCACTCGAGGAGTCGTCTTTCGAGGAGGCCGCTCTCGAGGAGTCGCGTGCCTTCTGGCAACCCGTCTTGGGGCGGCTCATCCGTGGCCGCCGCGCGGCCCATGACCAAACTCCCTTCGACCGGTATCATGGGGCGGGACGAGCTTTCTTTTCCTTCAGTGCTTGAGCAGCGAATCTCCATGAGCAACGCCTTGGCTTTCTCGACAGTGCGCACGGAAATCGGTGGCCGACCGGTCGCCGAATTGGTCGAGCGTTTTGGCTCGCCGACCTACGTTTACGACCTAGAAACCGTGGGCCGTCGCATCGAGGAGCTGCGTGCCTTTGATGTGATCCGCTACGCCCAGAAGGCGAACAGCAATTTGGCCGTGCTGGGGTACATGCGTGGCCGAGGCGTGCGGGTCGACGCGGTGAGTGCCGGTGAGATCGCCCGCGCGTTGCGAGTCGGCTTTCAACCCGGCCATGCTCCGGCGGAGATTGTCTACACCGCCGATATTTTTGATCGAGAAGCCTTGGACCTCGTGGTCCGCCACCAATTGCTCGCCAACCTTGGTTCGCCCGACATGATCGACCAACTCGGGAGTGTCGCTCCGGGCAGCCCGATCATCCTGCGAGTCAATCCTGGATTTGGACACGGACATAGCCAAAAAACAAATACGGGCGGCCCTCAATCGAAGCACGGCATTTGGCACGAACAAGTCTCGGAGTGCGTGGCTCGCGCACGCAAGTACCAGCTGAATATCGTGGGACTCCATATGCACATTGGGTCGGGCACCGACCTTGAGCACCTCGGGCAGGTTTGTGGTGCGATGGAAGACATGGCCAAGACCGACGGAATCGACGTGCATACGATCAGCGCGGGCGGAGGTTTGCCCATCGCCTATCGAGCCGAGCAGGAGACGGTCGACCTGGGGCGGTATTTCGAGCTCTGGTCCGAGACGCGCCGGCGGCTCGAGGAACATGTGGGGCATGCCATCGAACTCGAGATTGAACCGGGGCGATACTTGGTCGCCGAATCGGGTTACTTGGTCTCGGAGATCCGGGCGATCAAGCGGATGGGCGACAACCTCTTCTACTTGGTGGATGCCGGCTTCAACAATCTGGCTCGACCGATCCTCTACGGGGCTTATCACCCGATCTCGATCTGCCCGCGTCAGCCGCGCGACCTTGGCCCGGAGCAGGATGTCATCGTCGGCGGCCCGCTCTGCGAGTCGGGCGACATCTTCACCCAGGAAGAAGGCGGATTCGTGGCCAAGCGTTCCCTCCCCAAGGCCAAGGTGGGAGACTGGTTGATTCTGGAGCGAGCGGGGGCCTACGGTGCCGTCATGGCCTCGAACTACAACTCCAAGCCGTTTGCCGCCGAAGTGGTGGTTCGGGAAGGTGCCGCGCATTTGGCCCGAGCCCGTCAGACGGCCGAGGATCTGATGCGGGGCGAAGTCCCCTTCGAGGAACTCAGCTAGATTCCCTGCGGCGGTCGGTTTGGCCGCTCGCCTCGCGCGGTGACACACCCCGGCGCTTGTCCCGGCCAGCGAGCCCTGGGGTCGCTGGCTCGGGCGGAACGCGGTGTGTCACCTTCCGGGATCCGCCCGTTTAGGCAGGGCCAAACACCCTAGTCGGGTTTCGAGGGTTTGGCGATTGCCCTACCATTTTCGGTAGAGAACAACCATTCGCGGCTCGAGCGAACAGCTCTCAATCGCCGGCCGCCATTTGTGGCTCGGAAGCTTTCCATCACACGCGGAACGCCAGAGCAAGAACGCGCGTTCCTCAAGGACCAAGATTCATGGAACTGGATTCGTACCAACGTTGCGTTGGTGGCGCGGACAAGAAAATCAAGTTCTGTTGTGGCAACAAGATCCTCGTCGACCTTAACGAGGTGTTCGCCGCGATGGAAGCCAACCAGAAGGCGGCCGCGCTCGACCGCATCAACCGGGCGATTGGCAAACACGGGGACAAGGATTGCCTGCTGGCCACGAAAGTCAGCGTGCTGATCCAACTCAGCCAGTTCGACCAAGCCCAAGGCTTGGTCGACACCATGTTGTCACGCAACCCCGTCAACCCCGTCGCGCTGGGGCAACGCACGACTCTGTTGGCGGTCGCCGGCGACGCGCCGGGGGCCCTCGACACGCTGCAACTGGCGCTGGAACACTACGACCGAACGATTAGCCGAGGCGTCATGAACGCCATTCGGATCGTCGGTGCCATGCTCCATAGCATGGGCAATCTCTTGGCGGCCCGGGCGCATCTGACCTTGTATTCGTCCTTGACGACGGAGCCGGATCCGGAAGTCACGCAGCTCCTGATGCACACCGTCTCGGATCCTTCCGTTCCCGTGTTGCTCAAGCACGATTTCGAGCTCCCGGTGGCTCCCGAGGGAGGCTCCTGGTCGGCGGAATACAACGCACTGCGCGGCAACGCGAATCGAGGCCGTTGGCGTTCGGGGCTGCTACGAATTCGTGAGCTTGATGAAGCCCATCCTGGCCAACCGATTCTGAGGAAAGCCATCGCCATCCTCGAGAATCGGATCGGCGAGCCGCGATCGCAGGCGGAGGCTTGGCGCCGCTACGCCGAGACTCCGGGCGTCCCGATGGAGGAAGCGATCGAGGCGGAAGCGATCGCGATGATCCTCAGCGACGACGTGTTGGACGAGGCTGAAACGACACAGGAGCTCGTGACGTTTCCCGTACCAGATGCCCAGCAAGCGGTCGACCAATTGCAGAAGAACCCAAGGGCCTGGCTCCATAAGGAATATCGCTCCCCCGAAGGCGCGCCTCCGGCGAAAGCGGTTTTCTCTCTCTTGGATCGCCCCGCCTTGACCGAAGGGAGTGAAGTCTCGCTCGACACCATTCCCAACGTCCATGGCACGGTCATGGTCTACGGCCGCGAAACCGATCGTGACCCACGAGTCGAAATCGAGGGATTCGTCGGGCACGGTTTGGAGGAAGCCATCGAGCTCGTGCGGGAATCGCTCGGCGATGCCTTGGCGGCCGAACCAAGCTCGCGCGAGGAACTCGATCGCGCGCGGGTGATCGACGTTCTCTTCAGCGTGCGTTGGCACCTCCCCTTCCCCGTCGAATCAGACCGTCGTCGCACGTTGTTGAACGAGAAGATCGAGAAGTTCCTGCTCGAGCGTTGGCCCGACCTGCCGCTCTCGCGTCTTGGGGGCCAATCCCCCCGTGCCGCGGCCCAGGACTCATCGCTCCACCGCGCGTTGCTGGCTTGGATCCTATCGACCGAGGAGAGCCTGCATGGCGGCAGCGCGGGACGGATTGATCTGAATCCGCTGCGTGAGAAGCTCGGACTCCCCGTGCGCGCGACGCTTTCGCCCGACGGTCTCAACCTCGACCGTCTCCCGCTGGTCCGATTCGTGAAGCTCGATTTCCCGGCGCTGAACGATGCCCAACTCGACCGAGCCCTCGCCGTGGCCAAGATCTCGGGGCACGTCTATCTGACTCACTTGGCGGCGAGTGAAAAGCTCAAACGAAGCGCCGAGCTATCGGCTCGTGAACGATTCGAGCTCCTAGCCCTCCACGCCTTTTCGTCGGGCTCCTCGAGCGAGGGTCGCGACAACTTCAAGGAAATGGAGTCGCTACGTGAAACAGCCGAGGTCGACGAACCCTCGTTCCTGTTGGCGCTGCTGGAGTGGAGCTTGACGCGCGGTCAATCGGATCTGGTCGAACAGACGATGGAGACCTTGCAGCGCAAGTTCCGCGATCATCCGGGCGTGATGTCGGCGGTCGGGCAATTGCTCGTTCGGTTGGGCGTGCTCGCCCCCGATGGCTCGCCGATCGAGGACGGTGCGTCCGCGGCGCCCGCCGAGGCTCCCGCCAGTAGCGGAGAACTATGGACTCCCGAGGCCAGTGCGGGCGCGGGAGCCGCTTCGGGCGGCTCCGAGTCGAAGCTCTGGTTGCCTGGGATGGAGTAGTGCCTCGTCGTTTCGATCCCTCAGCCGCCTGTACGAATCCGAGATCGGGCAGGCGGCTCGAGAGGCGTTTTCAGGTTCGTCGAGGAAGCCATCAGCGGGCCGCCATTGAGCCGGCGCGCCGCGCCGCCAATCAGGTCGCCCGCGACTGACAAGGAGTACTTACGCGATGGTTCGAGTTGGCATCGTCGGTATCGGGTTCATGGGCTGGATCCACTGGTTGGCCTACCAGCGGAGCGAAGGGATCGAAGTCGGAGCGATCGCGACTCGAGATGCGGCGAAGCGTCGCGGTGACTGGACCGGCATTCGTGGCAATTTTGGGCCGCCAGGAACGCAAGTCGATCTCGAGGGAGTCCAAGCGTACGAGGATTTGTCGAAGCTCGTCGCCGACCCGAATATCGATGTCGTCGATATTTGCCTGCCACCGCACATGCATTACGAGGCGGCCTCCCTCGCCTTCGCTCATGGCAAGCATGTGTTCTGCGAAAAGCCCCTAGCGGTGTCCCTTGAGGACTGCGACCGACTGGTCGCCGCCGCGCGCGAGGCGGATCGCCAACTGCTGGTGGGCCATGTACTCCCGTTCTTTCCCGAGTTCGCCGCCGCCCGCGAGTTGGTTGAGTCGGGGGAGTTTGGGCGTCCGATCGGTGGGTCGTTCAAGCGTCTGATCTCGGACCCGACCTGGCTATCCGATTTCTATGACGCGCGGCAGGTCGGCGGTCCGGTCGTCGACTTGCACGTCCACGATGCCCATTTCATCCGGGCTCTGTTTGGCATGCCAAGCGGTGTCACCGCGGTGGGACGGATGCGGGGCGAGGTCGTGGAATCGTTCCAAGCGGTGTTTCGTTTCGCGGATTCGCAGGTCACCGTGGGAGCGACCGGAGGGGTCATCAATTCCCAAGGGCGCCCCTTCACTCATGGCTTCGAACTCCAACTGGAGCGGGCCACGTTGCAGTTCGAGCTGGCCGCGTTCAGCGACGGGCAAGTGGAGATCATGCCGCTCAAGATTCTCACGGCGGACGGAGAAGTGCGGCGCCCCGATCTCGGCCCGCACGACGACATCGATGGGTTCGTGGGAGAGATGAGCGAATTGCGGCGAGCGATCGAGACGGGCGAGCCTTCGGGACTTCTCGGCGGTTCCCTCGCTCGTGATGCGATCGCCATCTGCCATGCCGTGACGCAAAGCGTCGTGACCGGTGGGGAAGTCGCCGTCGGTTGACACTCGTTCGCCCCTCCTCGGCGAACCATGCCTACCAATGGAAAACGGCGACGCGAGCCAAGGCCGCGCCGCCGTTTTGTTCTTTCGACTTGATTGGTTTCTACGACTGCGCGTTCGCCACGCTTGTTTCGAGCCGCTCGAGCAAGTTGCGGAACGTGGGCGCGAATTCGGGCCCCTTCTCGATGAGAGCCAATCCCAACTCCTGGCAACCCTGTTCGAGTTGGTCACGCTTGTTGCCGGTGATGATCACCATGGGCACGTCGCGGTGGAAGTCGCATAGAGCCTGCTGGCAGACCTCCAAACCGTCTCCATCGGGCAATTCAAGGTCGAGAGCGAGCAGATCGAAGGAGTCCTGTTGAAGCAGGGCGCGGGCGCCGGCGACCGTTTCCACCGACACGCATTCATGCCCAGCACGTCGCGCGACGGTACTGGAGAGTTTTTGAAAACCGGGATCATCCTCAACGAATAGGATTCGCATGGCTCACACTCGCTTTCGCACTTCTAGATAAGTGATCAGTGATCTCTTGCTATTCTCGAACTTCGCCAGGTTTGGCGACTTGTCGTGGTCGGTTAGGGCTTGCGATTCATCGAATCCGCCTCGCCGCGTTTCGGCAACCAACGTCCCAATTCGCGTTTGAGCGTCGGAATATCGATTGGCTTGCTAACGAAGCCATTGGCTCCCTCGCTCAACACCCGCTCCTTGATTCCTGGTTCCTTGGAGCTGGTGACCACCACGATCGGAAGGTGTTTCAGATCGGGATGGGACCTCACGAAGTGAATCACCTCGTGTCCATTGCGTCGAGGCATATCCAAATCGGTCAGGATCAAGTCGGGCGATTCCTGCAACGCATCCAACGAGCCTCGTTGACCGTCATGGTCACGCAGCACGATGACATTGTCGTACGCCAGCGCGACCTTGACGAACCATGTGATATCGGGATCGTCATCGATCATCAGCACGCGAGGCGCGTCACGATCGACGCTCGCGAGCAGAGTTTCGTGGCTGGAGCTTTGAATACTCATGACGCAGTGACACTTGTCTCGTGATTAGCGGAACTGGCCCGTCAGGTGCAAACCTATGTCATGGATGGCCCGTTGAAGCCGATCCGGCGCGGAACAGAGGACAATTCGACCGAAGGTGCGGACAAGCGCACGCCATGAACGGACCGCGATGCCTTCCCGCAACGAGTCACGAATAGGATGTTGCCCGAGAGCAACCATCGGCGGAGTCACCCGCGGACGCGGCTCGAACGCGAAAGCCCCAAAGACGTGACTCTCGGTACAACCTGAATGCCGCCACGACTTGCACGCGTCCCCTCGTTCACTCCATCGCGGGGAGTGACTCTTGTCCAAGCCCGCATCGTCGTCAGGTGACGCTCGGTACGGACCGAGCCCGACAATCCCACCGCGGTTCGGGAGGCACTTCCAGCGCTAGCGACGGAGGGTGCGGCGGCAACCCAAGACACCACCGATGGTGGGCGGAGTCACAGCAAATGGCGGGCTTTGATGTCGAGATACTCGTTGACGAGAGGGGCCGTGAGCTCCTCGGGGAACGAGTCGATGGCCAGCACGCCTTGGTGGGTCAGATGGACGAGCACTTGGTGACGCCAGTTCAAGATCTCGGCCGCGGCCGCGGCTTGGTAGAACTCGGTCTCGTTTCTAGCCTGCCAATCGGCTCGATCGAACAGGCTATGGTCACGCAGAAAAACGCCGAGAGGCAGGTGGCGACCGACGAGACTCGAGAGGTACCGCGACACTTGCTGGCCGTTCACTTCGTCCACGACATTGGTCAACAAGACGACCAGCGACCGCTTCGAGCACTGTGTCCGCAAGTGCAGGAACGCCTCGTCGTAGCGGCTCTCGACCAATCGGGGATGCTGGTCGAACACGGCATGCAGCAATTGATTCATCTGTTTCATGCCTCCCTTCGGAGGCACATAGCAATGGATCTGATCGCTGAAGCAC
The DNA here is from genome assembly GCA_020426595.1 of Planctomycetales bacterium. Classification (GTDB taxonomy): domain Bacteria; phylum Planctomycetota; class Planctomycetia; order Pirellulales; family Pirellulaceae; genus UBA11682. Next base: position 20,406 of record JAGQPS010000012.1, on the reverse strand, counting down.
AACAAGCCGACCGAATCTCCTTGTTGCAGCGCGACGTAACTCGCCATGAGTACGCTATTCATCGCGTGATCAAGCAGGGCGATTCCCTGCGATTCATTCGTCATCATGCGACCGCAATCGAGCATGAAAACCAAACGCTGGCTTTGGTTGGCCTGAAAGTCCTTGACGGTCAGGCGATTGCGACGCGCCGTCGCCCGCCATTCGATATGTCGAAAATTATCGTCCACCGTGTAATCACGGAGTCGTTCGAACTCATTGTCCTGACCAATGCGCCGCGTGCGTCGTACACCCATCTGCCGCAGTCGATTCGTGCGAGCCAGGAGCGCGTATTCCCGTAGTTGAGCCATGTCGGGAAAGACCTTGATCTCGGAATCGCACGGGATCTTCGCGTCTCGATTCCAAAGTCCCATCCCACTCCGGCCCCGCACGTAGACACAGGCGAGCCGAAAACCACCGCGTTGGCTCGGTACGACTCGATACGGAAAGATCATGCGAGTCCGAGGGCGCAGCCGCAAATCAAAATCATGGGGAGTCGCTTCCCAGCCTTGAGGCCGGTCGTCAATCAATAGAATTCGCATCGTCCAAGACGAATGGTTGACGACGGTCAACTCGACTTCGTGACGCTTTCGTAACGAGGCGATGCGCAGCGTCTTGCGGACGATCTCAAGCTTGCCGAGTCGAGGCAGGGTCAACAAATCGGCCGCGCCGAATAAAACCAATCCCACATCCCACAGCAGCAACGTGACCGGCGACGTCGCCGTGATCAACAATGGTGGCAGGATGAGGGAAAACATGAGGAAGCGAAAGACGAATCGCTTCTCCCACGAGCCGACACGAGGAAACCAATCCGCCACGAGATAACCGACCGCGAGCGCCGTGGAGATGCCTCCCAAGGCGCGCGCCGTCGACTCGCCGATCGCGACGATCGACGCCGCGGCCAACACCAAGACCCAGCGCAACAAGCTCGTCGAGGGATGGATCTTGAAGGAGCTGCTCAGGAGCAACAACGGCAACGCCGCCAACCCCAGGAAAATGACCGGAGCCGATACGATCCAGTCGGTTAGCCCGCGTACGAAGTCGTCGGCATCGATGGGAAGGATGCCTTGAGCCAGCAAAGCGATCATGAAAGCCTCGGGACTTCAATCGTGCGCATCATCTCGCCCAGGATTCCATCGACCGTCAATTGCTCCACTTCCGCCTCGGCGGTAAGCACGACTCGGTGACGCAGTACGGGCAAGGCGATTTGCACGACGTCGTCCGGAATGGCATAGTCGCGGCCGCAGAAGGCCGCGAGCGTCCGCGCGCCTTGCATCAAGGCCAAGCCGGCTCGAGGCGAGGCTCCCAGATAGAACTGAGGCCATTCGCGAGTCGCGCGGACCAGTCGATTGATGTATTCCACCAACTTGGGATCGACTCGCACCGATGCATTCTCTTGCGTCGCTCGAAGGATTTCCTCCGGCGTCGTGACTTGTTCCAGTTCCTCCTCGATCCGCTTACCCACATCAATTTGACGACTGTGCATCTCAAGAATTTGGGCCTCTTCGGCCTCGGTGGGATAATCGGCGATCAGCTTGAACATGAACCGGTCCAACTGAGCCTCGGGGAGGTTGTACGTTCCCTCCGACTCCACGGGGTTCTGGGTGGCGATGACGAGAAAGGGTCTCGTGAGTCGATGCGACGTCCCATCCACGGTCACGCGATACTCTTGCATGATCTCGAGCAACGCGGCATGCGTCTTGGCCGGAGCCCGGTTGATTTCATCGGCCAGCAGGACCTGAGTGAATACGGGACCGGGCCGGAACAGGAACTCTTGTTCCTTCACATTGAAAATCGGGGCGCCGGTGATATCCGATGGCATCAAGTCGGCCGTGAACTGAATGCGGCCAAAGTCACATCCCAGGACTCGCCCGAGCGTGCGCACGAATAGCGTCTTGCCCAATCCAGGCACGCTTTCGATCAACACGTGTCCGCTCGAGAACAACGCCACCAAGGTGCCCAAAACGAGCTCGTCCTGGCCGACATAGATCTTGGAAACCTGCTCGACAACGCGATCGAACAGACGCCGCGTGGGCGTATCACGCGTCTCATATTTGCCACTCGCCGAGAGCATTTCCTTGATCGAGCGACGCCCCGTCGGTTCGGAAGTCGCCGGCGGCGCGGAGGACATGGGGGAAGTCCGAGTCGGCGGAGAGAATGTCTCCGCGCCATCCTCGGCAAACAAACTATCCGCTGGTTGTGCCGCGGGGCTCCGCGCGGGAGGACTCGGCGCGGAAGAGCTGGACGCGGTGGGATTCGCCGCGGTCTGGCTTACCGGAGCCGTCGGGTTGACGTTCGATGCGGTCGGCACCTTGAGTTGGGTCGTGCATTTGGAACAACGTACCGCCCGGCCGGCGAGCTCGTGGGCGACACGGAGTCGGGCTCCGCACGTCGGACAGTTGAATTCGATCGGCGCGCCGTCGCCGGGAGATTGGGAAGGAGAACTCATCGGGATGCACTCTCAAGATTTGCGACGACGACCCGAGGCGACACCCAAGCCGCGCGAGTCCTGCCGAACTTGTTCACGGTAATGATTCAAAATGCGCGTGGCTCGCTCGTGATCACCATCACGCTGGAGGAGCGCCGCGACGGAATCGACATGTTGCCCCAAATCGCTGCGCGATGGCGGGGGCAATCGGCGTGGACGTCCGAACAGCGGAACGTACACGAAATAAGTCAGCACGCCGACGAGAATGAGATGCGGAAAAAGAAATGACAACGGCCAGGTCTTCATCCAATCCCAAAACGTCGGCAGTTCCGGTTCCTCATCGCTCACCGACATTTCCTGCTCGCCACTCTCCAGGAACAGGACCGGCTCGTCATAGGGAATCTCGTCGGCCAACAAGTTGGCCAACTCGCGGTTGCCTTCCCGCGTGAAACCATAATTGACGAGGAATGAGCCATTCGCCACGACGATGACACGGCTGTTGGGATACCGGGAGTAGTTTCGTATCTCGTACACGAACGGCTTGCCATCGGCGCCGAGCAGAAGGCTCGTGGTTGGCGAACCACCTATCGGATTTAACGGAAGCTTCAACGTGCGACGAGTCACGATGCGTGTTGGCCCCGACACTTGCTGAGCCCAGGGACCACTGAGTCGACTCGCCACGGTCCGCCCCTGAACCGGCCCAGGATCGGCGAACTCCACGCCATCACCAATGCCGGCCACATCCGGAGACGTCTGATCGCGAGCCACGATGAGCTCCCATTCGCGGCGATAACGCTGGGCCTGGGTCCCTTGGGTCTGAGGCATGACGTCCTCGAGATAATCCCGCGTCGCGTCATAGTCCTTGAGCACCAGAATCAACGTTCGCTCATAGCCGTCGTCGAGCCATCGGGCGATCCGATCGGACTCATCTCCCGTGATTTGCCGATCCCCGGCGGGAATCCAAATGATCGTGTCATAGCTTTCGATCGTCGGAGTGAGCTGCCGCCACGTGCGGACGGTATGCCCCCGATCTCGTAGCAACTCGGAGAACGCCGAGAATCCATTGAGACTGCGACGCGAGGTACGGCCACTCCAACCGCCGTACTCGTTGGGCAATGTTTGTCCCCAGGCGGCGGACGCGAGTAACGCCGCAATCAAGAGCCCGAGCGGAAGACGGGTCCAACGCCTTCCCGTCGTTCGCATCGACGTGGCGATCCTCATGGCAAGGGACCTCCTTCCACGATGCGATGGAACCGTTCGAGATCGTCCCAACAACGATCGATCTCGTCTCGCGTGGGATCCAGGGCGCCAAAAAAAGCGTCCTCGAAGGTAACCACGACTCCTTCCATCATGCCCCGCAAGTCTCGATTGCGACGTAGTTCACGGAGGTAGCCTCGGTTGGTCTTGCCTCGCGCCAGGGCGATCCACGAGTGCTTTTCGAGCTTGAGCAACAAATAGGCGAACAGCAGGATGATGGCTTCCTTGAATCGTCCGGCGTCGCGAGCCGCCTGGGCGGCCGATAACAGGTCACCCTGGGGACGAACGACGTTGAACGGCAACTCCTCGACGCGGGAGACATCCAGGTCGGTGTCCGCCACGAAGTTTTGTTTCTTCTTCGTCGCCTTCCCCGACATGCGGCTAAGGACGTAGATCGCTAGGGCGATCAGGCCCACGATCAATACGATGGCGAACACCACCAAGATCACGTTGACCACCGAGGAAAAAAACGTCCCCGCGGTGTTCGCGACTCCGGCGCCGTTTCCGGTGCCCCTTGAGTTCCACCACGACCGCGACCACCAACTGGACGTTCGTGGAGGTGGTGGCGGCCGATTCCATCCATCCCGTCGCGTTGACGAGTCGGTCTCGGTCCATTCTCCAATAGGGATCGCCCGAGCGTTTCCCTGCTCGGAACCAAACCACTCGGGAGCGATCTGCCGAAGCTCGGGCACCTCGGCTCCGTCAACTTCCTCCTGCCCGTTGCTCGCCCCGCACGACCCTAGCCAGAAGGTGAGCACCAGGATGAGAGCAAGGAAACCGAGTCCGTTGGTCCGTCCATTCGGCGCGCCCCCGCTGGCCGCCCCTCGCCTGGCTTGCGTCTCGTTTCGGCGCGTTCGCGTTCTCGATATCAACTGCATCACGTGGCCTCCGAGGTAGCCCGCAGAGCGGGTGATACCGCTTGTTCCATCGCCCGCGCTTCCGTTTTCATGAGCAGCTCGATCTCCCAGCCCTCCTGTCGAATGCGCGCATCGATGTAACCGGCGAACCGAAATACGGTCACGAACATTTCACGAGTCCACATCGCGATCGGCACGACGAAGGTCAGGATTCCAAAGCGGGGAACCATCTCCCCGAACGTGTATCCCCACAGCACGCCCAAGCCGTAGAACAGCGACAGAGTCAATAGGGTCGCGGTCGCGTTGGCCACGATGAAGCGGACCATCAAGAAGCCGGAGCTTTGTTGATGAAGACGACGCAAGCGATGATTCAATAACGATCCGCCCGTTTGAGTCCGACCGCGTGGACGCTCCAACAGGACGACTTCCGGAGAGAACGGGGCCATCAAGATGGGCAGGTGGATGATGACCAAGAGAAAACACAGGAACACGGCGGCGATCGCGCTGGACGCGGAATCCGAAAATGCCTCACCAAACTTCATCAGGACGACGATGCCGAGATAGGGCAATACCAGTCGCCTCAATCCTAGCACGACGAAAATCGCGCCTCGCTCCCGCCACACGTGCTTGACGACATCCCGCTTACTCGGGCGTGGTTCAAAGACTCGTCGGCCCAGGTAGGCCGTCACCAAGATCATGGCCAATTGGGATTCGGTGGCGACGAGACAAAAGTGCAAGATCACATTGACGAGCGGGACTTGGTCGTAATCGAGTGGGTACAGGACCGCCGGTTCGAGAATCCACAGGTTGAATACGATCCAAGGGAGCGCTCCGAGGAAACCGAGCCAGACCAACGGACGCCACCACGCCCGCATCATCAAGAACGTCAGATCGACGAGCTCGACGATCGACCGCTCCCGAATGCGAATATAGGTTTGATCAAGCCGCACTGGACTCTCCTCGTGGAAAACCAAGTACGACGAAATAGAAGACGAGAAACAACGAGCAACAGACCGCGATGAACGCCTTGAACGCCCAAGGCAACTCCGTCGGCGAGATGAACCCCTCGATCATCGCCGCTCCGAAGAACAACAGCGAGGCGCACCCGGCGATCGGAATCGCCTCCTTTCCGGCTTTCACCACCGAATCAAGGCGGTTCAAGCCGTGAGTCCGAATCCATGACATGCCGATCTTCAGTCCGGCTCCCGCGCTCAACACGATCGCGGTCAGTTCGAAGGGACCGTGCGCCGTGACGAAGTTGCGAAAGTTCTCGCTGGCCACTCCCGCGCTGGGATGGAACATGAAACCAAACGTCGTCCCCAGGACGATCGCGTTCTGAAGCAGGGTGATCAACCCAGGCACGAACAACGTCGACGCGGCGAAACAGCCCATGCCGATGCCGGCGTTGTTGAAGATGTAGAAACAGGCCATGCCAAATTTCGAGGCCATGGAGTTCTCGCTGAAACCCTCCCACTGCTCGATCGTTTGCTCGCGATGGCCAGGCCCGAGAACGCTTTCCACGAACTCGTCGTCGTGATACCCCATGTAAGCCGCGAAGAGGAAGAAGCCCCAGAACACGACGAAAGCCAAATGAATGCAGCCGTCGCGAAAGCAAGCTTGAGGCACGGTATGGAACAAGACCTTGCCAACCGAGCCCCAATCGAAGCCTCGTGACCGATAGAGCAAATTGTGGCACCGCGCGACCAACCGCTGGAGATAGTCGATCGTCTCATCGGGCAGTTGATAGGATGAAGCCAAGGCGAGATCGGCGCACGCGTCGCGGTACAGGTTGCTGAACTTGGCGATCGACGTCGCGTCACGACCGCCGGGTAATGCCATCGAGCCACAGAGTTTTTCGAGCTCGATCCATTGCTCCTGTCGGTTCTCCAGGATCTGGGAAACTTTCATGCGGGGCCTCCCACGGTTCGAAGAGCCGACGATTTCGCGGCGAGGCGAGCCGCCTCGGCTTTCTCGGTCGCGTCGGGAGCAATCAACTGTCGGTAATAGATCGCACAGATCAGCAAGTCGTAATTGGTGTCGGGCAACATGCCAAACCGAGCCAATAGGGGCTTGGCGATGTGACCCGCGATCTCGCTCCGCCGGGCTTCGCTTAGCCTCGCGCGGCGATGCACATACACGCTAATCGCCTTGACCAGTTCCCGACGCGGTCGAAACGAGGTGGGTATGAACTCCGCCAAGGCGGCCGTGCGGGGATCCTCCAGTTCGGCGAGCCCCGGGTTCTTCCGCGAACGATCGTAGACCACCATCGTGCCCGCCACGATGTCTCCGAGTCGCTGGAATCGCGGGAACAGTGTCAGAAACAAGAGTCCGATCAAGCCGGTTCCGAAAGGCATGGACGTGTACAGAGGCAGGAAGGACGGATCGTACTGACTCGCGAACGTGCGAGGAGGAATGATAATTCCGACCACCATTCCCCAGGTCACGAACGGCATCAATTCGACTCCACGCACGATCGATCGAACCATCGCCTGCCAACCGTTGATCGGATGCCCCGAAACCGAAACCGTGCGAATTCCCAAGGCCAACTTTCCCAACGTCCGACCGTTGAATCGTGACTCCGTCCACCCCCATACCAACCAATACGAGACAAACAGCACCACCAGATTGATGCCGGCCACGATGAAAAACACATCGTCGAGCAGACTCGAAACGCCGAGCTGAATGGCCGCCCAAATCACGGCCAGGGCGAGCATCCACTCGATGAACAACATGACCAACCAAACCACGGCGAACACGATGACGTCGATCAGGAACGCCAAGCCACGGGAGAAGATTCCCGCGCAGTGCTGCTCGAACGCGATGTTCTCGGGAGTCACAATCCGCTCGGTGGTATCGAGCTGCTGACTGACGTCCCAACGAATCGCCTGGTTCTCGGGAACCAAACCTCGTGCCACTTGCCGCTGTTCGCTCACCCAAGCCTCGCTATCACCGTTCGCCACACGTTGCCATTCGCCACACGTCGCCGTTCAACACAAGTCGCCATTCGCTTCCAATCGCCGCTCGCCCCACCGCCTGTCGTCCGCCTCACCGTTCGCTCGGCTCACCAATTCTCGATTCGCCGCCGACCCACCGAACTCATTTGGAGTCCCTGAGGTTAGCCATGGATCATCGAGTGGGAACGCGAACGATCACAAGTCGGCCACGATCTCCGGGCGCTGCTAGGCCCGTCCGAAGTCTGGGCGGAACTCAAATCGTACCTACCCCACCCTCCCCTGGCATTGGTATCGTCGATTATTCTCACCGTTGTGGCGTCGCTCAAGCGAGTTATCAGAGCAAAATCAGCTCAAGCTCATTGGGCCAATGCAGGTGAAAACCCGGCCAAGCCACGGCTGGTGACGGCCCGGCGAGGAACGACTGGCCCTGGGGCGAGTCTCCAGCGACGCCTAACTCCCACTCACGCCCCCCGCTTTGAACCACTCACGGCTCCGACCGGAGCCCATTTGCCGAGGAGTCCACCGGATGAGTCTACGAGACAAGACGGTCGTCATTACCGGAGGAGGAACCGGTATCGGAGCCGGTATCGCCAAAGCTCTCGCCGCGGAAGGTTGCCGCCTTCTGCTCGTGGGCCGACGCCTGGAGCCACTCGAGGCGACGCGAGCCGCTTGTGGGGCCGATGATCGAGTCGAATGTCTCGCCGCCGACGTCGCCGATCGTGACGCGGTGGGACGACTCTTTGAGAGCGTGAAGGAAAAATGGGGACGTCTCGACATCCTCGTGCACGCGGCGGGGATCAATATTCGAACGCGATCGATGGGCGAAATGCAGCCCGAGCAGTGGGACCAGGTGCTGCAGGTCAACGCCACCGGCGCCTACAACTGCTTCTTTCACGCCCTGCCCATCATGCGGTCCCAGCAGGACGGATTGATCATCAGCATCTCGTCGATTTCCGGGAAGCGAGCCCTGACCCTTGGTGGCGTGGCTTACTGCGCTTCCAAGTTCGCCATGGCGGCTCTCGGTACCACCGTGGGCAACGAAGAGGCCAAGAACGGAATCCGAGTCACGACGATCTACCCAGGCGAAGTCAATACTCCGATCCTCGACCAACGCCCCGTCCCGGTGCCGGACGAGCGAAAGGCTCAGATGGTCCAACCGGACGACATTGGCGCGGTCGTCGCCACGATCGCTCGGCTCCCGCAAGCCGCGCACGTTCCGGAACTCATCATCAAGCCGCTCTATCAAGAGTACGTTTGAGCCCACTCGGATCGCGGAGCGTTCATCACCCCAAGACCGGCTCCCGCATCGAGACGGCTCACTTGGGGTAACGCGGTCCCACGGTGTGGCACGAGCCGAGGGACCGAGTCGTCGAGCGACCTTGGAGGGGAGATCGCACCCACTAATTCAGGGCAACTCCTGTTCGTTGACGCTCTTGCAGAGCACCGGTAGGATGCGCCGGTGGGTGGCGTCGGAGACGATGCGACCCTGACCGCGTCACTCATCGCCGTCCAGATCCAAGGCCGGTTGTTTCGCTCCGCCTTTTTGCCGAACAGGTCAGCCGCCTCAGCAGCGAATACCGATGCTCGAAGTTGCCCCATCGCCTGGAACATGCTCGCCACCCCCTTGCCGAGAGACCGTGACTCATCCCCGCCGACTCCGAGCAAATTCCCTGCTTGATGTCGCGCGACGAGTCGACGGTGTCTCCCCGTTCGTTGTTGGCGAGTCGGAACGAGATGGCTCGACGCCCCGTCGGCCTCGGCGATTCTCCTATTCTCTCCCCGCCGAACTCGCGACGGTCCCGCGGGTTTGGAGTCCGACGCTTCGCGCGGCGTTTGTCTTGGCTCTCGTCGGGCTCTTCTGGGGTCTCACGGCGAAGGTGACCCGAGCCGATACGATCGTGCTACGTGACTTCACGACTCTGGAGGACGTAACGATCGCTCGCATTGATGAGCAAGGCGTGCAGTTGGTCGGATCGCGTCGTTTGGGCTGGGGAGAAATCCGTTACGGTGAAGTCTCTGGTGATCAGCAGGCCGATTTCGACCGGTGGCTGAACGAGTTTGGGCCGACGCTCTATCGCTTGCGATATCGCCTCGATCTGCGCGACGACGGTGGGGCGGGCCCCATCGCGGAATCGCTTGCCGATTCATTCGGTGATTCCAGCTCGACGGCCGGGCAGTTGGTCCAACTTGGCTTGTACCGATTTCACCTCAGTCAAGGCGAGCGAGCGCATGCCTTGGCCGCTTGGCTCGCTCTCCAGCGTCCCTTTGATAGCGCGCAGGATCCGCGCTCGCCTCGCTTCTCTTGGCCGCAAACCAAGTCGGACGGGCTCTGGGACCCCCAACTTCCGCCGGTTTGGTTTGACACCGAGGAAGCGGCGAAGGCCTTGCCGATCGTCGTCGCGGAACTCGAGCGACTTCCCAATCCGTCGCCCGCTTGCCGCCTCTACGTGGCGTCACTGGCCCTCGCGGTCGGCGATCGCTCGTTGGCTCAGGAGCAATTACGGTTGTCCAATCCCGCCACGCCCGGACAGCAGGATTGGTTGTCCGTCATACGGCTCCAGGAGTCTCGCGCGGCGGGACAAGCGGGGGAACGGATCGCTTCCTTGGACCAGCGCATCGATCAAATGGAACCTCAACTACAGAGCTTGGCTCGCTACGAATTGGGGCTGGCCAAGATCTCAGTCGGTTCCGCGGCTTCGGTGCCGCGTGGCTTGATTGAATTGCTGCGGGTTCCGGCCGAACAAGGCGATCTCGCTCCTGAGATCGCGGCCGCCGCGCTATGGCGAGCGGCGCTCACCATGCAGGGACTGGAACAGGCGTCGGCGGCGGCACGAGTGCGGAATGAACTTATGCGACAATTTCCGGAGACGTGGCACGGCCAGGCCCTGCGCGACGGACGGATAACGCTCGCCCCCTAAACCAACGTTCGCGAACGGTGTGATCGCGTTTCCAAGACGCGGGCAGCCTCGATTCGACTCCATTGAACAATTCACCGCCGGGAGAACGGCCATGAGCTGGATGCGAGCCTTGATTGCGATCCTCATCATTGGAGGCGCCCTTGCTCTTCCGTCACCGGTCTCGGCGTGGCAAGGCGGCAGTGACTCGACCGAACTGACCGATCCCTTGGCTCCTTCAACGCCCGGCGCGGAATCCCAGGAATCGAAACCGGGGCAACGCCGTTTGTTGGGCCTGCTCTTCGCCGGTGACCCGGCCGGTATCGCCATCAGTGTCTTGATTCTGTTACTCAGCGTCGTGAGCGTTTATTTCGCGATCGAACATGCGATCACGATCACGAAGAACAAGCTGATGCCGGAGGATGTGTTGGCCGAGCTGGAGCAGCGAATCGCGCGAGGCGAGATCGACGAGGCGATCGACTTTTGCCACGACCCGGCCAGCTACAGTTTGGTGTCGGAAGTGATCCTCGCGGGCCTCGAACGCTACCGCTCGAGCGAGTATGGATTCGCGGAATACAAGACGGCCGTGCAGGAAGCGGGCGAGGATGCCACCGGCCGTCTTTACCGCAAGACCGAAGTGCTGAACGTGATCGGACAGGTCGCCCCCATGCTCGGGCTCACCGGTACCGTGCTCGGTATGATCAGCGCCTTCATGACCATCGCCGAGAAGCAAGGCATGGCCAAGCCCGAGGAACTCGCGGGAGGCATCGGCGAGGCTCTGATCACCACGCTGCTTGGGCTCGTCGTCGCCATCCCATCGCTCGTCGCACTGAGCTACTTCCGCAACAAGATCGACTCGCTGATCGCCGAAGCGGGCAAGCGAGTGGAGCGCACGTTGTTACCACTCGGTCGCAAGCGAGTGTAACGCATCGCCCAGCGCGTCCCTCCCCGCCCCGGTCGCCACGGCTCCCTAGCCGTTGGCGGTTCGACGCTTACTGATCGAGAGTCGCCATGAGACTCAGTCGACAACGCAAACGACCCGACGTCGCGTTCAATATGACGCCGATGATCGACATCGTTTTTCTGTTGATCATCTTCTTCATGACCGTTTCGCAGATCACACGAGTCAACGAGGAGCCGGTGGAGCTTCCGTTGCAGGAAGGCGTCGAGGACGTCGAACCAGAAACCTACACGGTCAACATTCGATCCGACGGAACCATCGTCATCTCGGGTCGCGAGACGGATATCTCGGAGGCGGTGTTGTTCATCGGCCAGGAGATCGCGGCCAAGGGAGGCGATCCAGCGGCCTTACGCGTACTGATTCGCTGCGACCGTCGAGCCACGACCGACGCGCCCAATGAACTCGTGCGGCGTCTGGTTGATCTAGGAGTCCGCCAAGTACGAGTCACCGTCCAAGCGACTCCCGGAGGGTAACGCCGAGAGCCGCGATGAAACCGACCAACCGCGAGTCATTCCCAGACCGCCCCGCCCCGCCCCAACAGGCCTCGACATGAAACTCTCAAGCCGACATCGACAGGAAGCCGGGCGCATCGAACTCTCGATGACCGCGATGATCGACGTCGTCTTCCTGCTGTTGATCTTCTTTCTGGTCACGACCAGTTTCACCAAGGCCGAGAAGCAGTTGCGGCCGGTGATTCAAGTCAAGGACCAAACCGAGGCTCAGCCGTCCGCCGGACGACTCGAACCCGCCGTTGTCGAAGTGCTGACCCAAGGGGGACGAGGCCTCTATCGCATTGGAAGTCGCGAGTTCACGGAAACCGCCGAGTTGACGCGTCTACTGGAAGCCTTCGAGAATAAGGACGAGGGAGCGTTCGTGATCGTGCACGACGGAGCTTCGTTCGACATGACCGCCGCCGCGATCCAAGCTTGTCGCACCGCGGGGTTTCCCAGCGTGTCCTATGTCCCCGCCTCGAACGAATAATGCCCCTCGGTCGTCACGCTCAGGCTCGTTAGCGCCAGCGACACTACCCCCAATGGATTCGAGCCCGCAGCCCCCGTCGACAGGAGTCGCTTGATTGTCCCGCCTCGTCCAGCCTGCCCATGCTTCGTTGCTCGGACCGCCTCGACCAAGGCGTGAGCGCGCTGCTGCGCTGAACGAACGGACGGGCTGCCGTTCCACATCGAGACGCGCCGCTGAAACGCAGTTCCGTGCACTGGGTAGCGCCGCGTTCGTGGGACTGTTCGTCGCCTTGCTATCGATGGCGGGACGAACCGCGAGCGCCCAGCCGACCACTCGGACCGCGGCCTCGGCGCCTCCGTCCGAGCTTGAGCTCTACCTTGAGCGGCTCGATCTGACCGAATTGTTGGATGTCCATTTGCAGGACCGTTTTCTCGCCGCGACGACACCGTCCGAGGAAGAGCTCATCGGGCGACGGATCGTGCAGCTTCATAGCCAACAGCTCGGCACCGGCCGGCTCCAAGGGGAAGCCCTTGAACGATCGCTCAATCAGCTCGAGTTGGTGCTCAACAAGGTCAGCCAGCTGCGAACTCCGGAACTCGACACGATCATTCTCCAAGCGCGACACCAACAGGCCTATGAGCTGACGGTCGCGTGGTGGGAACTACCAACCGACGAGGAACGTCGTGCGACCGCCCGTGCCTCGCTCGCTCGACTCGAGGAATCCTTCGCCGAAAAGCTTGGCCGACTCGAGGCGGAAGAGGAAACGCTGCAGGATCAGTTGGACCGGGAACGGAGTGAGGAACAAACCGAGAAACTACTCAATCAAGCCGGAGCGGTGCGAGCCGCTTATCTACGAGCGTTGTTCTACGCCGCTTGGAACGATCTGTACCTCGCGTCCACGGAAACCAACGCCGCGACACGAACGGCGTCGTGTGACCGCGGTCGCGCGCGACTCGGTGAATTCCTCGAGTTCGAGTACGACCGCGACTCGGAGGGTATGGACGCCGAGAGCCTCGCTCTCGAGGTCCCCTTGCGAGCCCGCGCGGCGCTCGGCATGGCGCTCATCGAACGAGTCGCGGGGAACGACTCGATCGCCGATCAATGGCTGAATGCCCTCAATGACGACTCCGTCGTCGCCGCGGTGCGACAAGAAAAGGAAGGCGAGTCGATTCTGTTGGCGCTCATCGCCGATCGTCCCATTCCCGCGCTCAGCCTGGCCAGCAAGCGACTGCATAGCGTCACGCCACCGGCGCAAGTTCCCGACGTACGTCTTGGTCGCACGCTGGTCCGGCAAGGCGAGATGCGATTGGCCGCGGGAGGATCGCATGCCGAGGAGTTGCGGATGATGGGATACGAAACCCTCGTGCGACTGAGGCAGTTTCAACTGATCGATGAACTGCGAACCGAGTTTCCCGGTCAGCCTCCGCGTGCCGCCAACTTTTGGATGGGCTGGATGTTGGGGCATGAGTTGCTGGCCAAGGCGGAAGCATCGGGACGAGCCGAGGACTTCGCCGCGGCGGCCGAAGCCTTGGCCCGAGCCCGTGAGCTGCCCGAAGCGCGAGCCCATCTGCCGTCACTCGGTCGCGCCTTATTCGAGCTCGGTTGGGCGGAGTACCGTAGCGATCAACTCTCCACCGCCGTCGACGATCTCGAACAAGCGACTCAGCTGCTGCGATCCGATGACCGCGATCTCGCCGTGGAATCCGCTTGGCTCCGCGCGATCTGTTTCCAGCAAATGGCGCAGGACGACCCGACTCAACTCGATGCCGCCGTGGCCGCCTTGCAGGAAATCACCATTACCTTCGCCGATCATCCCAAGGCGACGGAGGCCAAGTATCAACTGGCTCGCCTGCAGCGCCAGTCGGGGAGTTCCGCTCGCAGCATCGCGGTGCTCGAGGCCATTGGCTCGAGTGATCCGAACTACCTCATGGCTCGATTCGAACTGGTCACGTTGCGGTACGAAGCCTGGAAGAACGCGGCGGAAGCCGACAAGGCGGAGGCTTATCTCGCGCTCGCCAACGAAGTCCGTCGGTTTTCGACCCAGGCGATCGATCCGGAATTACGCGAGAAGCGATTGCGCGCGATCCTGCTCGGATCGGAAGCAGCCTGGGCTTCTGGCAATGCCTCGGACCTGTCGACTTGGTTGGACCAAGCCGAGAACTTGGCGAGCCAGTTTGCGTCAAGCCACGGCGGGGTCGCCCAGTACCATTACTTACGCATGCAGCAGCTGTTGGCGAACGAGCAAGCGGCGGCCGCCCAGGCGGAAGCACGTTGGCTCGCCGAACAGGCCGACGATCCGACATATCGCAAATCGGGTCTCGTCTATGTCACTCGGGAACTCGAACGCCGCTGGGAAGCCGCGAATGAAAGTCAGCGACCCGCGATTTCCCGCGAGGCGGTGCCGGCTTACCGGACATTGGTATCGCTCCTGGGTGATTCCCCCACGACCCTTCGCAACGAACGCAACGCCCGGGTCGCCGCCCAGCGACTCGGAGTCCACGCGTTCGCCGCCGGCGACATGGCCGAAGCGCTGCGAGTCTATGAGCCACTCGCCGCCGCCTTTCCAACCGACTCCACCGCTCTTCGCGGTTTCGGCCTTGCCGCCTATGAACAGGGAGCTTGGGATAAGGCGGTCGAGCCTTGGGCCAAACTGGCCGCCGGACTCCAATCGGGCAGCGCTGGCTGGTACGAGGCTCGATACTACGAACTCGACTGCCTTCGCCGCCTGAGGCCCGACGACGCTCGCAAGGTTTGGAATCAATTTCAATTGCTCCATCCCGACATTCCCTTTGAACCTTGGCGCACGCGTTTTCAAACGCTGGCCCAACAACTGGGAGGCTGACGCGCATGACGCCTCCTAGCGAAGAGCAACCCCAACTACCCAAGCGCGACTCGCGTCTCGAGAAGTTCCTACATCGCGCGGCTCCGGTCATCGCGGCCGAGCGTGGCATGACGTCCGCGGCCAGCATGAAGCTGCAAGCGATCGCGGATGAAATGCAGCTCCCGCGCGAGTTATTCGAGCAAGCGATCAGCGTGCTCCAACAAGGCCCGCCGCAAGTCCGCCGACCCAACCGGTACGAACGGGCCTTTCAGGCTTACCTCGAGAAGGAGCTGTCCAAACGCTCGAGTGAGATCGTCACCCACGACGTCGAGCAAAAAGCGGTCAAGCTGGGTGAGACCAAGTACCAGCTCGATGTTCCCCGCGCCCGAGACATCTTCTCGCAGGTGGTGAAACAACTCGGCAAGCGACGGATATCAGCGACCGAGGCGGAACGCCATGTCGAGACCACGGTCCGCGAAGTCGTCCAGGACGCGGTCTGGGTGGATATCGATACTCGGCAACGTCTGATTGTGTTGGGCGATGAATGGGGAGTCTCGAAGGAGCACGTGGCCTCGACGATCGAGCTCTATTGCCGTCTCAACCGAGAGAAACAACGAGCCGATCAGCGTCGCACGAACTTGATGGTCGCCATGGTTGGGTTGACCGTCATTCTGGTCGTGACCGGCGTGCTGATCGTCACCTACCGCCGCATCCTTGACTCGCGAAACAACTCGACCGCCGAGGGCCCCAGCGGAGAGGATCCTCGGCGAGACGGCACCTTCGCGCCGCCTCCCTGGTGGGACGAACCGATGCGTTTGGCGGTGGGCAACGCCATCGCGCGGGTCAGCGGGTTTCGGGACTGGGGTCCGGGCCTCGCCAGCTCCGACGAAGTCGAACGAGAACAGGCCTACCAACGAGTCGTGACCACGCTGGGTAACACGGCCAACTCGCCGGAAACCCGTACGCGATTGCAGGCGGTCCTGTACGGCGTGCTGGCCAACGAACCCAATCAAGCGATGGTCGACCGCACGATTCGACTCATCGTCGATCAAGCTCGGCCTCCTCGCGATGGACTCCCCAGCGGCGACAGCTTCTACCGTCGTGGTTGGAACACGATCGAGCTTCTGGCGGAATTCACGGCGACCGAGGATTACGCGATTGCTCGGCGCGAGGAAGTCCGGATCGAATTGGGCAACCTCACCGGCACCCTAGCGGCGTCCGAAGGTCCCGACGGACTGCGGCAGTACCAAGCCGATTACATGCGGGCGATGGCCGAGCAACTGCTGGCCCACGCGAGCCGCAACCCAGCGGTGGCGATGCAGCGATTTGACGAGCTGACCACGGTCGGACGAGAGGTCATCGACGAGGAACAACGCCGCTTGTGGCTGACCGAGCTATCGGTCGAGTTGCTCCGGTCCAGCGCCGCGGATTGGCGGCGGTATCGGTCCTTGCTCGACAGCGCGACGTTGAGATCGAACGAGGAACATGTGCCGGCGTTGTTGGAGTTCATCGAGATCCCACAAGAGCCCGAGTTGGCTAAGTACCTAGCCGAACGACTCAAGGAGAACTTTCGTCTCACGACGACTTCATCGGCTCCCGACGAAGTCGCCATGGCCTTGCGTCAGCAACTGGGGTTGAGCGCCGCGGTCGTTGATCGCGCGCCGAGTTTCGTCTGGAATCAACTCGGCTCCAAGGTTACTTCCGCGACTCCCGTGGCGGGATCATCGCGCGAACAGAAACTCACGAGGCTCGTGGAGCTTAGCTTCCTGAACACGATCGCGACGAGACTCGTGGTCGCGCCGGCGGAAGGGTCGCAAGCCGTTCAAGCGATGAACGCCGGGCCACCCGAATTCTTGCCTCCCGGAGTGGATTCGTCGGAATCCACCGACGCGAGTGACGACGTGGATGACGTCGGTTCCATTCGTCGCTTGGTCGATCGAATCGAGGATCTGGAACACGCCTCGGTGGCCAGCGCGTTGGCGACCTTCCGCGCGATAGGCGACACACTGACCGAAAACCGGCTGCTTATTGGGCGCCGCGATCTCGCGCTTTCCGTCGCGCGATTCCTGGTTGGGCAGAGAGATGCGGCGGAACAACGCCGCGTCCTGTCCGCGGTAACTGAAATGCGTCGGTGGCCCGACTTGTACCTCTGTCTGGCCGATGAACTCGATTCGCCCCGCACGCGGCCCGAATTGACCGCCGAGGTCTACCGGGCCTTTCATGCGGGTGATTTGGAACTCAACGCCAACTCGCTGACGGTCGATGAGCTGCGGCGGTTGCTGTTGACCGAGGGTTTGGAACTCCTCGAGGCGTCCACTCGCGCCACGCCAAGACCGATCGTCACGGCCACTCCGGAAGATGGACCTCAGCCGTTGTTCCGCGCCCTCGGCTCGGTCTATGACGTGCGTCGCTTGACGTTGGGAGGCGCGCCAACCGGAAGCCTCTCGGACTATCCTAGCCAGGAGTTGACGGCCGCGCTCCGGCAGTGGATCGTCTGGTCGACAACCAACGACCCCGGCGCGTCGGGGTTACCGCACTACCAGGATGCGGAACGCAACCTGCATGCCTTGTCCTATCTCGCGGCGGACGAGGTTCAAGTGACCATCGCGGCACAGCGAGTCTGGATTCAATTGTTGGTCGACTGGGTTAGCTTGAAGCGTCCCGATGAAACGGCGAATGCCAAGCGACTGGGGAGTGACTATGAGACCCGGTCCCAGTCCACCGATAACGCGCTGGACCAGTTGATCGACGGGGAACTAACCATGCTTCGACTTTGGATGTTGATGCGATGAGCCCACGCGAGGAGATTTCCGCGGCATCCTTGCCACGCTTTCGACAGCGTGTTGGCCGAGCCACGCGCTGGGTCGTTGGTATGGCGTTGTCGTTGTCACTCTTGCCGCTGCTCGGTGAAGCCTGGGCCGATGTGCTGGTCGTGCGAGGGCAAGCCAAACCGATGGTGGGGACCGTTGTCGCCGAGCAAGAGGACCGAGTAACGATCGCCATCAAGGACGCCGAGGGGATCACGCGGGAGCAAATCGTGCCGCGCGATCAGATCCTGCTCATCGCTCGAGCCGAGGATCCCGCCCGCCTCGATGCGTTGCAAGCCGGTCAATGGGAAGGCTATCGAGAGCTCGCCGAGGAGCTCGCCTCCCAACGAGTCGATCCCCAGGCGGTCCAATTGGCGATTCGGCTATTCCTGATCGTCGCCTACCATGAACGAGGATCGGCGCGGGAAGGCTCGCTGGCGAGCCTCGTTTCGCTGGCTCGATCGCCCGACGAGGAGCGTCGTTTTCGCACCCTAGCCTACCGATATGGGGAGAACGATCGGGTTCAATGGCTCAAACCACCCGCGACGGCGATTCGAGCTCCGCTCTCGGCTCTCGACCGCGAAATGTTGTTGCGAACCGTGAGACTCGTGAGACAGGATGAAGGGGAGCAGGCCCTTCTGCTCATGCGGCAAGAGGGATTCACGACGATGTACCTCACCGTCGAGCATTTGCTTCCTTTCCAAGACTTGAAGCGCTACGCCTACGATCACTCACTCTCGCCTCGACGCACCGCCGATCTGGTACGCTTCGAGTTGGCTTTGTTGGCTCCGGATTTTACTCCGGGAGATTCCACCGAGGTCGTTCGGGGCACGACGGGCTGGAGTTCGATCGGATTGGAAACCTTACCGCCGTTGCATGATGTCGACTGGTTGAACGCCTCTGAGTTCGATCCGCGCGACCACGTATACGAAAATGGAAGTTGGAGACGACCATGACACTCATCCGGCCCTTCTCCCTCGTTCGATGCCTGTCATTCGGCTTGATCGTGGTCGCCGCGAGTCTCGTCGGTTGTGGCGATTCTGGTACGTCCCAGTCGCCCGCGACTTCGGGAACAACAAACACATCGGCGACCTCGGACCCGCCTCCGTCCGACAACTCAACCGTCTCATCGCGCCCGATGGGCCAGTCGGGCGGTTCCGGTGACGGAAATAGCTCGAGCGGATCATCGAGTAGCGGCGGCATTCGCGTCACGACCCTGGGCGGCGGCCAGCCACGCACCAATCGGCCCAACAATGATCAAGCGCTCAGCGAGGACGCGGCCGTCGACCGGATGATGGAGCAGTTCGAGCAGTATGCCGCGCAGGATCGAGTCGTCGTGGCGTGGCTCTTCGACCAGAGCGCGCAGTCCGAGGTGCTCAGCCGAGCCAGCGCGGGCGCGTTGATCGACTACTACTCGGAGCATGACGAGTGTCAGGTTGATTCGCTGATCGCGGGAGTCGATTCCGATACCACATGGTTCACCGAGGATCCGACTCGCGATTCGAGCGCCATCGGCGACGCGGTCGACCAGTTGACCTTCAAGCCTCAACCGAGTCTGACCTTTGGTGGCATGGAAGCGGCGCTGGAGCGTCTTTCGCCGTACCGAGACGACCGAGCGATGATCGCGGTCGTGTTGATCACGGGTGAGGTCGGGGGCGACTGGCAGCAAGCGGACGATGTCGCCACGCGAAGTCGTTCGATGACCGCTCCGATCTACGTCGTCGGCTACGCGGCTCCGTTCGGCCTCACTGCTCTCCGTAACGAACGGGGTGAGGCGGACGGACGAGCCTACGGGCCGGAAACGCCCGAACCGGAGTTCCTCCCCTTTCAACTCACGGGAGCCGGAACCGGCGCCGTCGTGCTTGATTCGGGCTTCGGCCCATGGGGACTGGAGCGAGTCAGTCGCGCGGGCGGCGGAGCATTCCTCGCGATCCGCCCGCCGGCCAGTCGATTTAGCTCGGCGATGACCTACGACTCGCGCTGGCCTTCGGACGTGGCCCCGCGCTTCGACGCAGCCACGATGGCGCGTTACGCGCCCAACTACGGCAGTCTCGAGGACTACCGCACGGAGCGGGACGGCAACAAAGCGATCGCGGCGCTGCTCACCGTGGCTCGTCGATTCCCCATGGCGCGGACGATTCAGAACCCGATCATGCAGTTCGATGCGACCGATGAGGCCGCGCTGAAAAACGCGCTCGACATCGCCCAGCAACCGGCGGCTTTGTTGAGTCCGAACTTGAACACGATCGCCGACATCCTCAAGGAAGGCGAGGCGGATCGCGCGAAGATCACCAACCCGCGCTGGCAAGCGGCGTACGATCTGGCGATGGGACAAGCGCTTGCCGCGGTCGTTCGAGTCGACGGATACAACGGCATGTTGGCTCAACTCAAGACAGGCAAGTCGTTCACCAATCCCAAGAGCGATGTTTGG
>JAGQPS010000129.1 GCA_020426595.1 Planctomycetales bacterium | reverse complement strand
TGCGACAGTGTCGGCTTTTGCTCCGCAAAAGCACGTCGCGCGCGCCCAGTCACAGCTTGACAGCTAACCCAGTCACTCCGTGGTGACTAGGAAGGGACTTCTCTCGACACGACAACCGAGCTGGGACGACTAGGCGTCCCCTTCGAGATTGTGCTCGTGCAGTTTCTTGTGGAGCGTGTTGCGGTTGATGCCCAAACGAGCGGCCGCCTTGATTTGCACGTTGTTGCATTCGGCCATGACTTGCGACAACAACTCGCGCTCGATGCGACTCACGATCTGTCCGTACAAGTTGTCGGCGGCCGAGCCGGCCTGTTCGATGCCGACTCGCACCACGGCTTGCGAGAGCGAATCGACATCGGCCGGAATCTGCCCCGACCGATGCGGAGTTCCTCCGCCGAGCACGCATTCGGGAAGCAAGTCGATCGTGAGCTCATCACTCGAGGCCATCACGACGGCTCGTTCGGCGTAATTCTGGAGCTCGCGGACGTTGCCCGGCCAGTGGTAGTCCTGCAGCGCCCGCATCGCCTCCCGCTGGACTCGCAGAACGCACCGATCATTCGCATCGCTGTAGACGCGTAGAAAGAACGAAACGAGATCCGGAATATCCTCGCGCCGCTCTCTCAGCGGAGGCAATCGGATGGGGATGACGTTGAGCCGCCAATACAGATCCTCGCGGAACTGATCCTCATCGACCAAGGCGCGAAGATCGCAGTTCGACGCGGCCACGACGCGCACATCGACTCGGATAGTTTGCGTATCGCCCACCCGCTCGAACTCGCGTTCCTGCAGCACGCGCAGCAACTTGACCTGCAGCAGCAACGACGTCGAGTTGATCTCGTCGAGGAAGATCGTGCCGGTATGAGCCGCCTCGAATCGACCGGTGCGATTCGCGACCGCTCCGGTGAACGCTCCGCGCACGTGTCCGAACAATTCGCTCTCGAGCAGACTCTCGGTGAGCGCGCCGCAGTTGACTTTGACGAGCGGGCCGCTGCCTCGAGCGCTGAGCCGATGGAGAGCGGTCGCGATGAGTTCCTTACCGGTTCCGGTTTCGCCGAGCAGCAGCACCGAAGCGTTGCTCGTGGCCGCGCGACGCGTGAGCCGATAGACCTCCTGCATCGCGGGCGACGACCCGATGAGGCCTTGAATGGGAGGACCGGTTTCGTGGCCAGGGGCCAAGGAATTGGACATCGCGTGAGGTTCATCCATGGTTACGCGGCCCCAGCGGAAGCTCGTTCGCTACCGACTCCAAGTTCCCTGGGGCGAGTCTTGCTCGTGTCCGATTCGCGATCTCGTTAGGGTCGCGAACCGGAAGTCGAAAGACTCGGGGCTTCGAGGACGTCCAGCATGCGGTCGAGCACTTGTTGGGATGAGCTGTCTTCACTCACCGCCGCATTGCGTCGATCGTAGGCTCGCTCCAGCTCCCGTGTGGTGAGTAGCAGCCCGCGCCGGGCAATTCCGGCCTCGAGTGCGTCGACGGCAGCTTCGCGAATCTCAATGGGATACAGCGAATCGCCGATGACGTCCATGAGGGCGCGCTGAGCCTCGGGGGTACCGACGATGCCCAACAAGCCGACGGCATGGTCCGTCATGTTGGGCGACCGAGTCAGGTCGACCAACGTCTCTTGTTGAGCGTGCAGGTCCTCGAACGAGTACACGCGCGGGTTGTCGGCCGCCGCTTGGAGCAAGGACATCGCTTCATCCGCTTGGCGCGCTCGACGTTCAAACGCCGTGACTCGTTGTCCCGCTTTTTGAGCGATTTGATCGAGGCTCATGCGGACGATCTCGGGGCCATGGGGCCACGGCATCGCCACGACTCGAGATTCATCGCGTTGAATCCGACGAGCCCAGTCGAGATGTTCGTAGTGAACGATCAAGCCGATCGGAATCTCGGCGGTGCGGGGATCACGCCGCAGCTGCTGCACGAGCTCGTACGATTCGGGACCGTTTAGATACTCGCTCAGCAGAATCGCCTCGAGATCCGGATTGGCCACGGCCTTGAGGAACAAGTCGCGGCCGTTGGTCGCGGCGTCGGCATGCACTCCCAGGCTGGCGAGCGTGCCGGTGAGCGTCTGGTTGTCGGACTGGACCGGATGGCCCACGAGCACATGTTGCTCGCCTTCACTGCGAATGAAGAAGCAGAGCGTCGAGACGATGCGGTTCGAGCCTGGGAACGAGCGGTCGGGTCCGAGTCCGATGATCGTTCGGGCCGCGGCGAGTCGAACGCGTCGGTCCGAATGCTTGAGCGCTTCGGCCACGGGGCTCGCTTCGCCACTCGGGCTCGAAAGCAACGAGGCCTCGCCAAGCTGGCCGATCAAATCGAGCGCGGCGACCGCCGACGTCGTTCGCGAATCCCGCAGCTCGATCTCCAACAAGCGGACCAATCGGTCGACCGAGTCCGGAGTTCGCGGGAGCCACGAAAGGCTCGACGCATCGACTCGGCCATCCGCGCCCACCTGCGATTGAGCGATCGCCAACCGACCGCGCCAGGCCAGCATCTGAAACTCGTCGCTACTGGGATCCAAGGCGGCCAATGTCTCAGCCATTCGCGCGCGATCGAGAACCGAACTTTCATGCACGGTGAGGTTCGTTCGCTCGACTCGGCCGGATGTCGCATTCCAACGCATGGACTCGCGAGTCGCGTAGTTGCCCAGCCCCTGTTCACGGGCTTGCCAGGCGCGATGCACTCGCTGAACCGATTCGGTTCGCGACGGCATGTGCCCCAGAATGCGAGCGCAGGCCGTCTCCGCCGCCGTCCGCTCCGAATCGTCGGACGAGCTGCTCCACAACGGCTCGAGCAGCCAGATCAGGGCGCTCGCCGACTGGCGTCGCCCCAGCGTCTCGATCGCGATCTGGCGGACGCCTTGCGAGGGACTTTCCAATGCCGCGGTCAACACCGGATCGACGGTCGAACCCCACGCTTGCAGCGTGTCGACCAAAACGATGCGTTCTTGCTCGGAGGCCTGGCCGGCTCGAGCCAAGACCGCGTTGATTCCATCGAGGTCGAGGGCCCGCAATTCCTCGAGCGCCTCGGTCCGGCGATGAATGCTCCGCTCGTCGAGCTGTTCGATCAACTGATCGATACGGACCGGATTCCGTGAATAGCGGATGGCTCGTTCCAGGATGTCGCGCGCGAGCGATTCACCGAGCGGCTGAAGTTCGGGGATCCGCTTGAACTCTAGGAGCGTCCCGGTGCCGACTTGGCGGTGCAAGGCGAAGGCCTGTTCATCATCGATGTTCGCGCCATCGAGTTGCCCGAGATACTTGAGGGCCTCGGCATACTCTCGGATATCGACCATGACGCGAGCCGCGTTGAGCCACTGATCGGGGCTCGACGGATTCGTTTCTCGAATCGCCAGGACGACGGGGTGCTCCTTGTCGCCCGGAGCGCGCAGGGGTGGAGCGATTGGTCGGGTGGCGGGTGAGCTCCCAGGAGTGGTCGTCGCGCGACCAAACGGGTCTCCGTCCTGAGCCCAGACCCATAGGCTGGAAAGGGACAACACCGCGACGCCGGCGAGTCCACCTTTCCAGTTGCGACGTTTCCAATGCGCCATCGTCGTCTCGTTGGGGCCATGCGGATTTCATGCGCGGGTCCTCGTCCTGGCGACCGTGGGTCGGGTCGTCAGTCCGGGAGCATCCCAAACGTCATGAAATCTCCGCGGGGGTGCGGCGCTCCGTCGCCCCGTTCGCCAGCCGATCATTCCAAGATCGGACCTGGTTGGCCACCTGAGTCGGGGCCGTGGAACCGTAACTTACAAAGGCTTCGACCGCCTTGGTCACTCCCAGAACTTCATAAACCTCGTCTCCTAAGGAGGGGTCCAGCTCTTGGAATTGGCTCAAGGGTAGGTCCTGCAATCGCTTGCCGTTGGTCATTGCCGCCTTAACCAGCGCGCCCACGGCATGGTGGGCGCTGCGTTGGGGCATGCCTCGCTTGATCAGGAACTCCATCAACGTCGTGGCATCGAGGAACCCTCGGTCCAGTCGAGCGTTGATCGATTCGACTTTGAGTCGGCTGCCGGCCACGATCGGCTCGGCCAGCTCCAGCATCGCTTCGACCGTGTCGAACGCATCGAACACGGCCGGCTTGTCTTCTTGAAGGTCGCGGTTGTAGGCGAGCGGCAAGGCCTTGAGCAGAACCAGCATGGTTTGCAGATCGCCGATCACCCGAGCGGTCTTGCCGCGCGTCAATTCCAGCACATCCGGATTGACCTTCTGCGGCATGATGGACGAGCCGGTGCAGAAGGCATGTGGGAGCTGAATGAAGTCGTACTCAACGGTGCTCCACAGAATCCACTCCTCCGCCCAAGTGCTGAGATGCAGGGCGATAACGGAGAGGACGAACACCGACTCCACCGCGAAATCGCGGTCGCTCGAGATATCGAGGCTATTGGCCGAGACGTGCTCGAAACCGAGCGCCTCGGCGGTGTGGCCGCGATCGATATTCAGGCTCGTTCCCGCGACGGCGGCGGCGCCGAGGCTGCTGCGGTTCACGCGGCGGCGGCAATCGGCGACTCGCTCACGATCCCGTTCGAGCTTTTCGCAGTAGGCCAACCAGTAGTGAGCCGCCATGACCGGCTGCGCCCGCTGAAGGTGGGTGTAGGCCGGCAGAATGACTTGCTCGTCGAGTGCGCAGCGAGCGACGAACGCGCGTTGGAGCGCCAGGAGTCGCTCATCGACGCGGTCGAGCGCTTCGCGGACCCAGAGCCGAAAGTCGGTCGAGACTTGATCGTTGCGGCTGCGACCGGTGTGCAGCTTGCGACCGACGTCACCGAGCCGCTCGATGAGAGCGTGCTCGATGTGCATGTGAATATCCTCGAGTTCGATTCGCAGCGGAAAGGAGCCCGCCTCGATCTCGGACTCGATTTCCCTGAGTGTCTTCTCGATCGACGAGGCTTCCGATTCCGTCAGGATCCCTTGGGCCTGGAGCATTCGCGCATGAGCGATCGATCCCGCCACGTCTTGGCGGAAAAGTCGTTGGTCAAAGCTCACGCTTTCGGTGAATCGCTCAACACGGCGATCCACCGCTTCCTGGAAAGCACCAGAGCGGCTCGGGCTGGCCAACCGACGGTTCCTTGGGGTTGCCTCGATGATGTGCCGCGTTGGCGTGCGGCCATGGGAATCGCAGGGCTCGGAAAAAACAGAGATGAAAGTTCATCCTAGATGGGCCTCTAGGGGGTGTCAATTAACGGCCGAATCGAAGCGGAACGGCGGCTCCGCCCAGGCCGCCCAGGCGAGCGGAAAACCGACGACCGATCCCATGCCAACCGAGAGCGGGACCTTGCGGGAAATGGCTTCGCCCGTTCAACTTGATGGGATTTTACCCAGCGTGAGCTTCCGAGCGATGAAATGGCCTCGTCCCACCGCGCCGAGCGGAGACGGACCGCCGGGCCGTTTGACTTGGATCGTTCCCGATAGCGCTGGACTGACCACTGGCTGGACTGGCCACCGCGTTTCCTCCCTCGACTAGCGAAAGACGACGACACCGTGCCACGACGCGATGACATTCACAAGATCCTGCTGATCGGTTCAGGCCCTATCGTGATCGGGCAGGCTTGCGAGTTCGATTATTCCGGCACTCAAGCTTGCAAGGCTCTGCGCGAGGAAGGTTACGAGGTGGTGCTCGTTAATTCGAACCCCGCCACGATCATGACCGACCCGGCGACGGCCGAGCAAACCTATATCGAACCGCTGGATTGGCGGATCGTCGAAAAGGTGATCGCGCGCGAGAAGCCGGACGCGTTGCTACCGACGCTCGGCGGCCAAACCGGCCTCAACGTCGCCATGGACCTCCATCGCCACGGCGTGCTCGAGAAGTACGGCGTCGAGATGATCGGAGCCAAGCCGGACGTGATCGCCAAGGCCGAGGAACGCGAGCGATTCAAGAAGGCGATGGACAAGATCGGCCTCAAGGTCTGTCTCGGCGAGACCGTGCATACCGTCGAGGAGGCTCGTCGCGTGCTCGACCTCGTCGGACTTCCCGCCGTCGTGCGGCCGAGTTTCACGCTCGGCGGTAGCGGTTCCTCGATCGCCTACAACCGCGACGACTACGACACGCTCGTCCGCCGCGGCCTCGACCTCTCCCCCATCTCCGAAGTGCTGATCGAGCAATCGGTGATCGGCTGGAAGGAATACGAGATGGAGGTGATGCGGGACGTTGACGACAACGTCGTCATCATCTGCTCGATCGAGAACTTCGACGCGATGGGCGTCCACACCGGAGACTCGATCACCGTCGCTCCCGCGCAAACGCTGTCCGACAAGGAATACCAGCGGATGCGCGACGCGAGCCTCGCGGTGATTCGCGAGATCGGTGTCGAGACCGGCGGTTCGAACATTCAGTTCGCCATCAATCCCGAGAATGGCGAAATGATCGTGATCGAGATGAACCCGCGCGTGAGCCGCTCGAGCGCGCTCGCGTCGAAGGCCACCGGGTTTCCGATCGCCAAGATCGCCGCCAAGCTCGCCGTCGGCTATCGATTGTGGGAGCTCCCCAACGACATCACGCGCAAGACCCAGGCTTGCTTCGAGCCGACGATCGATTACGTGGTCACCAAGATCCCTCGGTTCGCGTTCGAGAAGTTCCAGGACGCCGACCCGACGCTCAACACACAGATGAAGAGCGTCGGCGAAACGATGGCCATCGGGCGGACGTTCAAGGAGTCGTTCCAGAAGGCGCTCCGCGGCTTGGAGGTCGGCAGCTTTGGGTTTGGCTGCGACATGAAGGACCTGTGGGGCACGCCGCAACAGCCGGCCATCGACGATATCCGCTCCAAGCTCAGCGTCCCCAACGATCAGCGAGTCTGGTACATCCGCTACGCGATCAAGGCGGGCATGAGCCTCGAGGAGATCCATCGGCTCTCGCATATCGATCCGTGGTTCCTGAAGCATCTCGATGGCATCGTGGCGATCGAGAACGAGATCCGCGATTGCGGTTCGCTCGACAACGTTCCGCTCGAGTTGCTCCGCCGAGCCAAGCAAGCGGGCTTCAGCGACCGCCAGCTGTCGTTCCTGCTCAATACGGCCGAGCTGGAAGTCCGCGACACGCGCAAGAAGGCGGGCATCATCGCGACCTTCAAGTCGGTCGATACCTGCGCGGCCGAGTTCGAGGCGTTCACGCCGTATTACTATTCGACGTACGAGGACGAGGATGAAACGCCGGCCAAGGATCCCAACAAGAAGCGGATCATGATTCTCGGCGGCGGGCCCAACCGAATCGGTCAGGGCATCGAGTTCGACTATTGCTGCTGCCACGCGAGCTTCGCGCTGCGTGAGATGGGCATCGAGTCGATCATGGTCAACTCGAATCCCGAAACGGTCAGCACCGATTACGACACGAGCGATCACTTGTTCTTCGAGCCGCTGACGACGGAGGATGTGCTCAACATCTTCGATCGGATGCGCCCCGATGGAGTCATCGCCCAGTTCGGCGGTCAAACACCGCTGAACCTCGCTCGTGCCCTGGCCAATAGTGGCGTTCCGATCATCGGTACCAGCGTCGACACGATCGAGGCGGCCGAGGATCGCGAGAAGTTCAAGACGTTGCTCGAGAAACTCCAACTCGAACAGCCCGCCAGTGGCATCGCGCGTACCCTCGATCAAGCGCGTCGCGTCACGGCTCAAGTCGGCTTTCCCTCGCTGGTTCGTCCGAGCTTCGTGCTCGGTGGTCGGGCCATGGAGATCTGCTACGACACGTCTCAGTTCGAGCGGTATGTCACCGAGGCGTTCGTCGTGGCTCAAGGGCAGCCCGTGCTGATCGATCGATTCCTGGAGGATGCGACCGAGGTCGATGTCGACTGCATCGGCGACGGCCAACGCGTCATCATCGCGGGCATCATGGAGCACATCGAGGAAGCGGGTGTGCACTCCGGCGACTCGGCCTGCGTGATTCCTCCCTACAGCCTGCCGGCTCCCGTGGTCGATGAGATTCGCGGGGCGACGATCGCGATGGCCAAGGAACTCAACGTGATTGGCCTGATGAACGTTCAGTTCGCGGTTAAGAAGGAAGACGGCCAACACAAGGTGTATGTGCTCGAGGTCAATCCTCGTGCCAGCCGAACGGTCCCGTTTGTCGCCAAGGCGACTGGTCTTCCCGTCGCCAAGATCGCCGCCAAGGTCATGGCGGGATCCACGCTCGATGAGTTGGGGGTCAAGGGCGAGCCGATTCCGGCCGACGTCTCGATCAAGGAAAGCGTCTTCCCGTTCCGCAAGTTCGCCGGAGTCGACGCGGCGCTCGGTCCCGAGATGCGATCGACCGGCGAGGTCATGGGCGTCTCGGAGCGATTCTCGATCGCGTTCGCCAAGAGCCAGCTCGCGGCCGGCGTCGACTTCCCGACCTCGGGTACGATCTTCGTGAGCGTGTCGGAGCGGCACAAGGACAAGATCCAGGACCTAGCGGCTCGATTGGTCGCCTTGGGCTTTGACTTGATCGCGACCGAAGGGACGTCGGCGCGGCTCGAAGCGGCCGGTATTC
Source organism: Planctomycetales bacterium (assembly GCA_020426595.1). Classification (GTDB taxonomy): domain Bacteria; phylum Planctomycetota; class Planctomycetia; order Pirellulales; family Pirellulaceae; genus UBA11682. The sequence continues at coordinate 4,693 of JAGQPS010000129.1, read as the reverse complement.
CGGTCAAGCGCGTGAAGAAGCTGGCCGAGGGCCCGCCCAACTTGATCGACTACCTCAAGAACGGTGACGTCAAGCTGATCATCAACACGCCTAGCGGCAAGGGAGCCCGTACGGACGAAGGGCGCATCCGAGCCACCGCCGTGCAGCAAGGCGTCCCTTGCATCACGACCATTCCGGCCGCCGAGGCGGCGGTCACGGCGATGGAGGCCCTTCGTGGCGAGGAAATGGAAGTTCGCTCGTTGCAGAACCGGTTTGGCAATAAACCGATCCTGTTCCGCGAATAGTGCGGCGATTGGCGGTCTGGGTCGAGCGAGTCGGCCCAGCGGTTTTCAGCGATGAAATCGCCGGTTTGGCCGCCTGCAATTGATGTCACTCGACCGTTCGCCTGCTAGGAAGAATCCCGGTCGAGCGATAGAATCGGGCGGCCGTTTCGACCCGGAATGGCCTCGAGTGAGCCCCCATCGACGCGCGAAGCGGACAGCGCTTCACGGCGATGGGGCGATTCACGCAACTCGGCGGTCGGCAAGAAGCTTGGATCCGGAGCTGCTCGGTTCACGAAGCTATGAACGGTGAGGAGCGGGCAACGGTGAGGAACGACCGTTACTCCGCGCGCTTATTTAGCCTACGCCCCTTGCGAGTCTCATCATGATTCTGACCGACTGGATCAGCAGTCGCGTCTTCAACGCGGTCCATCGAAACAACCTGGTCTACAACACCTGTTGGGAAGATCCGCGTCTCGACCGAGAAGCACTCGACTTTCAGCCAGACGACCGTGTCATGGTGATCACGAGCGCGGGCTGCAACGCGCTCGATTACGTGCTGTGCAATCCTCTCGAGGTGCACGCGGTCGACATGAACCCCCGGCAGAACGCCTTGCTTCAGTTGAAGCTGGCGGGCATGCGGCGGCTCGATTACGAGGACTTCTTTCGCATGTTCGGCGAGGGCCGGTTGCCGGGTGTTCGCAAGGTTTACGAATCGAAGTTGCGTCAGGATTTGAACGACTGGTCGCGCGGTTTTTGGGATCGCAAGATCAAGTTCTTCGACAATCCGCGCAAGACGTTCTACTATCGCGGCACGAGCGGCGCCTTCGCTCGACTCATGCGGCTCTATGTCGAGAAGGTGATCAAGGTTCGCAAGTCGATCGATCGCCTGCTTGATGCTCCCACGGTCGAGGAACAACTCCGCATCTACGAAGTGGAACTCGAGAACAAGTTCTGGACCGGATTCGTCAAGTTCGCGATGAATCGCGACACGACTCTCAGCATGCTCGGCGTCCCCAAGGCTCAGCGGCGACAGATCGAAACGCAGTATGAAGGGGGCGTGGTGAAGTACGTCCGCGACTGCGTCGAAGCGGTGTTCACCCAGCTGCCGCTCAAGGACAATTACTTCTGGCGAGTCTATCTCAACGGGGCGTACACCAAGGATTGCTGCCCCGAGTATCTCAAGGAAGAGAACTTCGAGCGACTCAAGGGCGGGCTCTGTGACCGAGTCACGACTCATACGTGCTCGGTCCAGTCGTTCCTTGAGCAATCACCCGTTCCGATCTCGAAGTTCATCCTGCTCGATCACATGGATTGGTTGAGCGACAAGTTCTTCCCGCTGCTCGAGAGTGAGTGGCAAGCGATCCATGATCGAGCGACCGAGAACAGTCGCATCATCTGGCGCAGTGGTGGCCTGCGGACCGACTTCATCAATCAGGTCAAGGTGCTTCGTAACGGTGAGCTGACTCCGGTCAATGACTTGCTCACCTACCACGAGGATCTGGCCGCGCGGTTGCACCCGCTCGATCGAGTCCACACCTACGCGAGCTTCTATATCGCCGACTTGAAGAAGTAGCGGCGGAGAGCCGTTGGCTTTCGCGTTCTCGCGCATCGAAGGGATCTCGACGCGTAAGTTTTGACGTTGCGTTTTTCCCGCTTCGCCCCGGTCGACCATGCCAAAAGCGTGGGAAGACAAAGGAAACCCGAAGCGTGAGCGAGGGATTCTTCGCATTCTCAAACCAGCCATCTACTCGTTACACCACCAACACTTCCGTCGAGCGGCTTGCCTGAAAGCGCAACATCTAAGAGCGTGAGCGAGGGATTCTTCGACTTCCCGAACAAGCCGGCAATCGGGCAAACCGCGGCCCGCGGAACTGAGCCTCAAAGGGGCTCTACCAGGGATGCTTCTTTGTACCACCGAGACCTCGGAGAGCACGGAGAAGAGCCGTTGGCTTTCGCGGTTGCGAACTCCGGTCCGCGTTATCGCGCCGAGAGCCTGCGAACGAACTTGAGTAGCAGCGGGTGAGCCGGTTCGGCCATGCCGCCGTGATCGTATCCCTCGAGTTCGAATAGCTCGGTTTGTTCGTGCCCCGCTTCCTTCATCATTCGCCAGAGATACGCGTTCTCTTCGTATCGGCCGAGCATCTCCATGTCGCGGTCGCCGGTGATGAGCAGCAGGGGTGGCGAGTCGGCTCGCACGTGATGGAGCGGAGCGAGGTCATCGACGACGACCGTCGTATCGCCTATGCCTCGTTCCTTGCGGACCGTGAAGTGTGTGATCGTGTGGCCACTGTAGGGAATCAAGCCGGCGATGCGATCGGCGTCGATTTCATGGGCGGCGAGCCATCGCTTGTCGAGTCCCACCATGCTGGTCAGGTAACCGCCGGCGGAATGACCCGACACGAAGATCTTGTCGGGCGAGCCGCCGTACCGCTGGATGTTGGCGAACGTCCAAGCGACCGCGGCCGCCGCGTCCTCGATGTAGGTTGGTGCGTTCACACGCGGCGAAAGTCGATAATTGACGGCGACGACGATCAGCCCCTGCTCTCTCAACCCGGCGGGAACACTCCGCTCCCCGCCCGTCAGTCCGCCTCCATGGAACCATACGACCGTGGCCAACTCGGTTTGACCAGTCGGATAATACACATCGAGCCGGCAACGTTCGCGTGCGTATGCGTCGGCGTCATCGGCTCGATACGGAAGGTCGCGATCGGTCTCGTAGGCGACACTAGGAATGGTCACCGCGACCGTGGTCTCCTGAGCCACCAGCGTCGCCGGACCGAGGCTGATGCTCAGCAGCAACGCGAGGCCGGGGAACAGCGGAGCCATCGTGGCGAACGATCGGTCTTGAGATCTCATGGTGGGTCCTGACGGTCATGGCGGGTCAAGAAGTTGGGAATGGCGCGATGGGTCCGGGATCGGATGTCCGGTCGACATCTGACTCGGCGGACGACGGTTAGGCGCCTTCGTTGGTCGAGCCTGGGAACGCCGATTCCAAGGCTTCGCGCAGGCGGCGAATCGCTCGCAGATAGCGCATGCTCGCGGCGGGCTCGCTGAGCCCCAGCGATTGAGCGACCTCTTGATTGGTCAGTTGTTCAAAGTGCCGCATCACGAGAATCTCGGCGTCTTGGTCGGGAAGCTGACTGATCATTTCCTCGACACATTTAGCCATCTCCCGCCGCGCGGCGGCGGTCGCCGGTGTGTAGCGCGGGTCCGCCAACTGCTGCACCCAGTCGAGCGCGGACGGTTCGGCGGGTGTCGCGGCTTGCTCGCGATCAACGCTTCGCTTGGCTGAACCGCGATGCCGACGGTGGGCGTCGATGATGCGGTCCATCGCGATTTGCCGCAGCCATAGGTGGAAGCTCATGGGAGGAGAGGCCAAGTAGTCGCTCAATCGGCGACTCGCTTCCAGCATCACTTCCTGCAACACATCCGATACGTCGACTCGGCGGCGAATGCCGTGATCCAAACGCAATTGAATGAGTCGTTTGACGGAGGCCCGGTGGCGTTCAAGCAACTGGTCGACCGCGCCCGCTTGGTCCGAGCGAGCCTGGACGATCAATTCCTGGGTCTCTTGGGATTCGGGCCACATGTTGATTCCCTCGCCTCTCCGTGCCTTCCGTGAACTTCGCGGTTGTCGTTTGTACCATCTTAAGACCGACCGACACGAAGCCACACCGCCTTGGGCTTCCGAAATCTCGCTTCCGTCAGCTTGTTCGATCGTCCGCGTGAGCCGCTACATTCGCCGAGTGACTGTCCTAATTGTCAAGCAATGAGTGCGGTATGCGGAACCTGCTTTTGCGGAGCAAAAGCAGGTCTCTTTCAACCCAGTCGAGGCGAGCAAGATTTCGCCGCCGCGAGAATCACTACGCGGTCGCGTCGGGGAGTTCCTCCAGCGTCGGTCCCGCCTCCCAAACTTGGATCAGCTCCAAACAGACTTCGCCGGCCGCCAACATCTCGTCGAGACAAGCCCATTCCAGCGGAGAATGGGGATTGTGCTGACCACTGCTGAGGTTTGGCGTGGGCAAGCCTTTCTCGGTGAACAGCGAACCATCGGTACCCCCGCGAATAATCGTTTGTCGCGGAGTCCGTCCCAAGCGGCGATGAGCCTCACGTGCGTAGGCCACCGCCCGAGGTTCGAGCCGCAGTCCGTCTCCCAAATTGCGGTATTGCCGTTTGATCGCCACTTCGATGCGACAGCCGGGATGCATCGATTCCAACCGCGAACCAATTTCCCGCAGCAAGTCGGCGTGGTCCTGCAATCGCGCCGTGTCGAAGTCGCGAATCAACACCTTGATCGTGGCCTCGGCGACGCCTCCTTCCAACACATAGGGATGGACGAAACCGGCTCGCCCCTCGGTCCGTTCGGGCGAGAGTTCGGGAGGCAACTGGCTCAGAAACTCTCCCGCGATGCGAATCGCGTTGATCATGCG
>JAGQPS010000128.1:4129-13446 GCA_020426595.1 Planctomycetales bacterium | reverse complement strand
CCTGGCAAGGATGCGATTCGATTCTCGCGGCGCCCCTAGTGCTGGACCTCGTCCGCTTCACCGAACGAGCGGCTCGCGATGGCGAGGTCGGATTGCTGACTTGGCTCGCGAGCTTCTTCAAGAGCCCGCTGGGTGTCGCTGAAAACGACTTCGTTCGCCAAGTCCAAATGCTCGAGGAGCGTTGGAGCGACGCCGCGAGCGAGTAGGCCAACCAACCCCAGGCGACTTGCTCCCACACGATACGATCGCGAGTCGAGCGCCATCGGCGCGTGGCGATTCGTGACGAACGAGCCGCTACTCGCTGGCCACCTTGGCTCGCCGCTGATAGCCACGACCGGCGGGAGCGGCTTGCGGTTTGGGACGATCGATGATCATCTGTACCGCTCCGCGCCCCAGCAACTGTCGCAGTCGCTCGAGCAACTCGTCTTGCAGTTCCACGCGCATGCGGTTGGACTTCACCTCGACTTGGCTGCCGTCCGCCAATCGCATCACCAGATGCAAGGCTCGGTCGCCCGGATAGCCACGTAGGACTTCGTGCACGTCCTTGAGGCCGACCGGTCCATACTCGTCGATGAGCAGCCGAATGCCGGCGGTGAACTTCTTCTCGAGGTCTCCAAGCTCGAACACCTCGTTGACGACGAGATTCGCCTCGTCGCCACCACGTCGATCCAGCACGCCTCGCAGCACGAGAATCGATTCGGCCGCGATCAGATGGCCACTCACGGCGAAATCGGTCGGCCACTGGATCGAGCGAATCGAACCGTCCATGTCCTCGAGGTCGAACATCACGTACCGAGTTGGTTGTCCTGGCTCGCGTACCTTCTTCACGTGGGCGTGTTTGACGCTCGCTACCATGCCGCCGAGATAGACCTCCTCGCGGTCCTTGACCGTCTTCACGGTACTGGTCGTATGCGTGCAGTACATCCGCAGTTGCTCTTCGTACTGGGCGAGGGGATGGCTCGACAGGTAGTAACCGAGCACTTCCTTTTCAAAGCCAAGTTTCTCGCGTTCATCCCACTCGGGAATATCGGGCAACGCGGCGTCCTTGGCCCCGGTCGCGCCCGCATCCGGCTCGTCATCCCCAAAGTCACCGAACAGGCTCTTTTGCCCGGCCCGCCGGTCGGCTTGGAGCTTGGCACCGGATTGCAGCGCCTTATCGAGCACCGCGGCCAACTGGGACCGACGGGCGCCGGTCCAGTCAAAGGCGCCCGCCTTGATGAGCGTTTCGATCGCCGTGCGATTACAGCTCGAGGTTTCCACTCGCTCGCAGAAATCAAACAGGTCCTTATACGGTCCGTTCGCTTGTCGCTCACGCTGGATCGCCTCGCCGGCTCCACCACCACACCCCTTGATCGCCGCCAGGCCGAACAGGATGTGATCCCCCTCGACGCTGAAATCGACTTCGCAACGATTGACGTTGGGGGGAATCACCTCGATCTGCATTCGTTGGCAGTCCTCGATGTGCTCGACGAGCGAATCCTTCTTGGTGAAGTTTCGCCCGGGGATGTCCCCACTGAGCAACGCCGCCATGAACTCGACCGGGTAGTGAGCCTTGAGGTAGGCGGTTTGATAGGCGATGAGCGCGTACGCGGTACTGTGGCTTTTGTTGAAGCCGTATCCCGCGAACTTGATGATCATCTCCCAAAAGTCTTCCGCTTCCTTCTTGGTCAGTCCATTCTCGACCGAACCCTGGAGGAACAAGTCGCGGTTCTTGGCGATCAACGATTCCTTCTTCTTGCTGATCGCCTTGATGCAGGTGTAGGCGGAGGCGAGTGGGATCTTCCCGAGCCGATTGAGAATCCGCATGACCTGTTCCTGGTAGACCATGACTCCGTTGGTCTCGCCCAGGATCTCCTCAAGCACCGGGTGCTTGTATTCGGCCGGCTTGAGCCCGTGTTTCACCTCGACATAGTCCTGCACCATGCCGCCCTCGAGAGGGCCAGGACGATACAGGGCGTTGGTGGCGATGATGTCGCGGAAGTGGTCGGGTTTCATCTTCTGCAACAAGTCTCGAATGCCGCCGCTTTCGAGCTGGAAGACGCCTTTCGTCTCGCCGCGCTGGAGCAGCGCGAAGGTCTCTTGGTCCTCGAGCGAGAACTTCAGCGGATCGATCGTCTCCCCGCGACTCTTCTCGATCAGCGCGACCGCCTTACTGAGAATCGTGAGGTTGCGTAGGCCAAGGAAATCCATCTTGAGCAGCCCAGCCGCCTCGACGTCTCCCATCGACCACTGCGTGATGACATCTTCCTTGCCCGACACGCGGCAGAGCGGCACGTACTCGGTCAGCGGTTGATCGCTAATCACCACCGCGGCGGCGTGCGTGCCGACATTGCGAGCCAACCCTTCGATCGACATCGCCAAGTCGATCACTTCGGCCACCTCGCCGTCGGTATCGTAGAGCTTGCGCAGGTCGGTGCTCTTCTCAAGCGCGTCGGAGAGCGAGATGCCGAGCTCGTCGGGAATCAGAGCCGTGATTTCGGCGACGCGAGCCACCGGAAAACCGAGGGCTCGTCCCACGTCCTTGATGGCAGCGCGAGCCGCGAGCGTACCGAACGTGCCGATCTGAGCCACGTTCTCGTCGCCGTACTTTTCCTTCACGTAGCGAATCACGTCGCCACGTCGCTCCTTGCAGAAATCGATGTCGATATCAGGAGCCTCGAGGCGGTTCTCGTCTAGGAACCGCTCGAACAGCAAGTCGTACTTGATCGGACAAACGTGGCTGAGGTAGAGCGAGTAGCAGACGAGGGCACCCACGCCCGAACCACGAGCGGTCGCCGGAATTCCCTGGCGTCGAGCCTCGTTGACGAAGTCCCACACGATCAAGAAGTAATTGGGAAAGCCCAACTTATTGATCACGCCCAGTTCGCGTTCCAGGCGATCGATCACCACCTGGGCGAGCTCGCCGCCAGGCATCATTTCCTCGTTGCCCGCGTAGCGTTCCCTCAAGCCTTGGTAACAGATCTCGCTCAAGTAGCTCGTCGGCGTCTCCCCCTCGGGGACCGAATACACCGGGAAATGACGCTTGCCGAGTTCCAAATCGATGTCGACCGTATCGGCGATCTCCTGGCTGCGAGCCACCGCGTCCTCGAGACCGACGAACTTGTCGTACATCTGCTCGGGACTGCGCAAGTAATACTCGCGACCATCCATGCGCATTCGAGTCGGATCGGTGCGGAACTTTCCGGTGTTGATGCAGAGCATCACATCCTGCGCCTCGGCGTCATCCGGATCGACGTAATGGCAGTCGCTCGTGGCGACGAGGGGAACGCCGACGCGGTGGGCCAGATCGACACAACCCTCGAGCGCGATGCGCTGGATCTCGACCCCGTTGTTCATGACCTCGAGGAAGTAGCGGTCGCCGAATACGCCCTGAAACCACTGGGCGACATCGGCGGCTTTGGCCAAGTGATCCTCGATCGAGTCGCTATCGCCGCGGAGCAGCGCTTGATTCAACTCACTCGAGACGCAACCACTCAGGCAAATGATCCCCTCGCTGTGGGCCTCGAGCAGATCCTTGTCGATCCGCGGCTTGAAGTAGAAGCCCTCGAGGCTCGCGGCCGACGCCATCTTGACGAGGTTCTTGAACCCAGCGCGATTCTGGCAGAGCAAGGTGAGGTGGTACGACGAGTCCTTCATTCGCCCGGCGCTTTTGTCGAAGCGGCTTCCGGGAGCGATGTAGGCCTCGTACCCGATGATCGGCTTCACACCGGCGTCGTTCGCCTTGCGGTAGAACTCCAACGCACCATGCAGGTTGCCATGGTCGGTCAGAGCCAGCGAGTTCATGCCATGGTCCTTGGCTCGCCCCACGAGCTTCGAGATCGCGCCGGCTCCATCGAGCAAGCTGTAGTGGCTATGGCAATGCAGGTGAACAAACGGCCGCTGACTCATCGACTTTACTCCGTTTCGAGCGCCTCTTCCCTACCGAGAACCACCAAGATGGGCGGAACAAGACACAAGGAGGCAGGTCGAGATTCTAAGGCTTGCAGGGCGATTCTGACGACCGCCCAGAGGAAGTGAATTCCGCCAATCGCGAATCCCGTGTGGTGGACTGGCCGTCCGCCGTCCCTGCTTGCTGGTGAGCCGGCCTCCGGTGAGTCGAGGGGAATTGCCATCTCATCGACTGGCTCGAACAATGCGGGAGGTCGCATGATCGCCGTGGTGGGCTCGTCGCGAGATGGAACCCCGCCTCGCGATTCGACTCGCGCGGTCGAGGCGTCACGGAGCTCGCGCCGCCACGGAAAACGCACACCAGCAACGAGGGAACAGGATGAGCGAAAAAACGGGACCGTCGAATGGTGGAGAATCGGGGGCAAGGGATAAACGAGCCTCCACGAGCACGCCCATCTTGCCCGTGCTGGCCGAGCGTTGGAGCCCGTATGTGCTCGACCCTCGCCCGATGAATCGCGAACACCTCGTGACCGTTCTGGAAGCCGCTCGCTGGGCGGCGAGTAGCTACAACGAGCAGCCTTGGCGATTTCTCGTGGCGGAACGCGGCGACGCCGCGGAGTTCTCGCGAGCCGTTGATTGCTTGATGGAAGCGAATCAAGCATGGGCGAGGAACGCGAGCGCCTTGCTGTTCACCGTGGTGTCCCGCACGTTCGCCCGAAACGGCAGTCCGAATCGAGTGGCCGAACACGACCTCGGTTTGGCGATGGGTAACCTGTGTGCCCAAGCCACGGCGCTCGGGATCGTGGTCCATCAAATGGGCGGCGTCAATCTGACTAAGGTACGGCTGGCCTACCAAATCCCAGAGGGTTTGGATCCCGTCACCGCGGTCGCCCTCGGATACCTCGGCGATGCGGCGACCGCGGACGAAGAACTCGTCAAACGAGACGCACAGCCGCGCGTCAGGCGCCCCCTGAGCGAAACCGTGTTCGCCGGCAAGTGGGGACAGACGAGCCCAATTATCTAGTGGCACCGGTATCTAGTAACACCGGCAACTAGACGCATGGACGATTGGGAAATCGAAGCCGTCGTGGAGGCGACGAAACGCGCGCCTCGACGACGGGCTTTGACATGGCCGCCGCGAAATCGCGACACGCGACGGCCCGATACGCAAGAGATCGACTAGGGCCGCACGGTCACGACCGGGCACTTCGCCTTGTGCACGACCTTGTTGGCGACGCTGCCCAGCAGAATATCGGCGATCGACGATCGTCCCTTGGTCCCGACGACGATCAGGTCGATTTCATGCTCGGCCGCGTAGTCGACGATTTCCATCGCCGCATCACCTCGCGCGACGGCGTACTCCGTACGAAGACTCCGCCGATGTTCGTCATCAAGCAACGAGGCGAGCGTCGAGGCCATGCGATCCTCGAACTTCGCCCGAAAATCCTCGCTCGTCGTCGGAGAATTCAACAAGGGATCATCATCGACATACAGCAAGTGCAGCGAGGCCTGACACGAGGCAGCGAGCGTCATCGCGAACTCGAGTGCTTTATCGGCATTGGTACTGAAGTCGGTCGGCACCAGGACCTTTTGAATCAAGCCCACTGAAAATCTCCTGCTTGGTCGACAAAGGAAACACGAGCCTCGCGCCGGTCGATCCTCGCCTCGGCGCGACACGATCCTGGCACACCCCATCGTCAGGCATGCCCGATCTCCGGGAAATCGGTCCCGGTCACCCATTCCCGCATTCTCGGCTCGCATCCCCTCATTCGTCAACGCGGCATGACGGGTCAACGGCAAGACAAGTCGCGGACCGACTGATCTCCGCGGAGTTGGACTCCAGCGTGATGGAACGTGAGCGACTCGTTGGTGCCGGGCGTGATAATCACCCGACCTGTCGCGACGCGTGCTCTTCCTCGGGAGAGTCCCAGGCGGAACTGAGCCCCGTCGCACTGACGACACGAACTCGGTTCTCCACTTCGAAGCTCGGTAGCGCGTGCTGCAATCGCGACTGGAGCACCGACTTCAGGTAGTAACTCGGCACGCGTCCAAACAACTGAATCACACGTTTCTCGATGACGACCGCGACATCGCGAAAGAAATGGGAATACGGCGTTTCGCTGAACAGAGTCTCGTAGACGACTCGTTCGAGATGCCGCAGAAAGACTCGGGCCGAATCATCGCCATCGATCGGCGAGGGATCGCCCCAAGCGGAGCGACGATTCGACACCTCGGTGTCTGGAGCCTCCTCCACCGATCGCCACCGCTCCGCTTGGACGGGCGGAGCCGGCGCCGGAGGCTCCGCGATCACCAGATGGGCGCGGTTGCCGATTCCCGTCGGCAAGGGGCTCGCATCGGCGCGAGCACCGAAATCGAGCACGGGTCCAAGTTCGACTCTGCGGAGGCTCATGGCTGACTCCTTCCAAGGGCACCGTTGAGCGTCTCGGCCACGGCCACGGCATGGACCACGCGAAGCTAATTCAACCTCGCTCGGACCACCGCCTACCGCGCCGCTCCCACCGCGGCGCGCTTGAGCCGGGCTTTCGTCCGTCAGCCTAACGCCTCAAGTCTCTCGTCCCAATAAAACCTGGGCACCCTCTCGAAATTGCCAGCAACTTCGAAGCAACCGGCATATCGAGACTCAGACGCTCGAAAGGACTGGCCCGACCACGGAAACGAGGCCGGCTGCTCGTGAAATTCGGCGACCTTGGCCCACGAGCGACTCGTTGAGTGCCCCGGTCCCACTCATCAATCCCGCGCATCGATCCCGTAAATCGGCACCTCCCCCGTCAATCGCGTTCCCAACCCGCCAGCTCATCGGTCGAACAGGGAGTTGGCCTGAGTCGCGGGGGCGCGAGAACTCCCATGGCTTTGGCCGGGAAAAGGCTTCGACCTCCGGCCCTCGTGCCTATAATGAACCGTTGGGAAAAGCCGGTCAGTCAGCGGCGCTCACTCCCTCGCGGACTCGCCTTGAATCGCTTCCCGTCCACCAAAACCGGGCGGCGTGCCGGTGACGGGAGGGCTTCGTACGTGCGGCCCATGCGGGCCGACAGCGAGTGAGCCAACACTGTGCAAGCCGACTCTGTGTGAGCCAACACCGTGTGAGCCTGCAGGTCGTTCGGTTTTCCCACCCACCCCGTCGCCATCGTCGCCGCATTGGCTTTCCCGACCGAGCGAACCCTCATGGGCTTCGCCGGGTTCAATCGATGGTCCGTACCCACCTGCAGACGTTCATCAGAGAGCTGTGAAGCTTGAGTTCCCCACCTCTTCCCAACACCGGATCCCCAACCTCGTCCAGCGAGGTGAAATGTGCGTGCCGTGTGGTCGGCCTGACCAAGGAGTACGTGCTCAAGAGTGAAACGGTCCGAGCTCTGCGAGGCGTCTCGTTCGACGTGCCTCAGGGTGACTATGTCGCGATCATGGGTCCCAGCGGTTCGGGCAAAAGCACGTTGCTCAACTTGCTCGGCTGCCTCGATCGCCCGACTCATGGCAACTTCTTCCTCGGCGATGACGACGTCGCGAAGATGAGTGACGACGATCTCTCCGAGATCCGGGCCACGCGGTTGGGCATGGTATTCCAGTCGTACAACTTGATTCAGCAACTCACCGTCGTGGAAAACATCGAGGTGCCGCTGACCTACCAACGTTTTGGATCGTCGGGGAGTCGTCGGCAGCGCTGCCGCGAACTGGCCGCGTTGGTTGGACTGGGCGATCGGTTGGGGCATCGTCCCATGCAACTCAGTGGTGGTCAGCAACAGCGAGTCGCGATCGCTCGTTCGCTCGTCAACGACCCCTACTTCATTCTGGCGGACGAAGCGACCGGTAACCTCGACTCGGTGACGACCGAGGAAATCCTCCAGCTCTTCGAACGACTCAATGACCAAGGCCGGACCATCATCATGGTGACTCACGAGGACGATGTGGCTCAGCATGCCAAACGAGTCATTCGCCTCCGCGATGGTCTCGTGCAATCGGATGAGATCAATACGGATCGGATTATCTGCAAGGGCAAGAAGCCGTCGGAATTGGCCGAGATGGTGAGTGACGGAGAGTAGTTTCGACTCCGGAATCTGTTTTGCTGGACCGCGCACTTTAGACTGAGGCTCGCCGTGTTATCGATTCGCGCTTGGATCATGGGAGTGAAGAGCCTGGCGTTGCATCCGCTCCGCTCGTTGCTCACGGTGCTCGGCATCTTGATCGGTGTCGCGAGCGTGATCTGGCTCTTGGCGATCGGCGAAGGCATCAGCCGCAAGGCGCAGGAGCAAATCGAGGGTCTCGGCGCCGAGAACATCATCATTCGATCGATCAAGCCGCCGGACGACACCGCCGGTGGAGGTTCGGGCGGGCCGCCGAATTACGGCATCAAGCGGGTCGAGTACCAGGTGCTCGCCTCGACCATTCCGCACTTGCGCAGCTCGCTACAGATCCGCGAGTTGCCCTATCGTTTTCAGAACACCGGTAATCCCTACGTGAAGCCGATCGACGGACGGCTCGTCGGCTGCACGCCGGAGTATCAAGAGGTCACGCAACTCACGATCGGCGACGGCCGCTTTCTCGAGGCGAGCGATGGGGAGCAACGAGCGACGGTGTGCGTGCTCGCGGCTCATCTGGCTCAAGAGCTCTTCCCTTACGAGGATCCGATTGGACGCGAGCTGTATTTGCCCGAGGCGCGCAATTTCTACTTGATCGTTGGCGTGCTCAAACACCGTAACGCGACCGCCGCGATCGGCAGCTCGATGGCCGCCCAGGACTTTTCCAAGGATGTCTATATCCCGATCGAGACGATGCAGCAGCGGTTCGGCGACTTGGTCGTGAAGCGGGGCAACGGTACGTTCAACGCCCAGATCTTCGAGCTCAGTCAGGTCACGCTTCGCATCAAGGACGCCGACCTCGTTCCCGATGTGGCCAAGCTGGTCGAACAAACCGTCGACGGAGGCCGCGAGCGCCGACAAGACATCGCGATCGTCGTCCCTTACGACTTGCTCGAGCAAGCGCGGGCGACGCGACTCATGTTCATGGTCGCCATGGGCTTGATCGCCGCGGTGTCGCTACTCGTGGGTGGCATCGGCATCATGAACATCATGCTGGCGACGGTGACCGAACGAACTCGGGAGATCGGGATTCGCCGCGCGATCGGAGCTAAGCGGCGAGACATCATCAATCAGTTCCTGATCGAAACGATCGCGCTGAGCGTGGTGGGCGGTTTGACGGGCATCGTGTTGGGGCTCGCTTGTCCCTTCGTGATCGGCCTGCTCCGCACGCTCGTGACCCTGCTATTTCCCGACATCATGTCCAACATGCCGGATATCGTGCGTGATCTCGAGCCGAGCATCGTGCCGCTCTCGATCCCGCTCGCGTTCTTTATCTCGGTCGTCGTCGGCGTCGTCTTTGGCATCTATCCCGCGAGCCGCGCGGCACGCATGAACCCG
>JAGQPS010000128.1:0-4030 GCA_020426595.1 Planctomycetales bacterium | reverse complement strand
ATCGAGGCCCTGCGTCACGCCAGCTAATCGCGGCACGACGGCTAACGGGCTCACATCAGGTAATCGCGCACGCCAGCGAGTCGCGGCTCGTCCGCTCGTTGGCTGGAGCTGAGTCCACTCATTGGTGGACGATCACTCAACCGGCGTGCCTTGCGGGTACGAGCCGAGAACGACGGTGCGAACGGTCTTACGCTGCAGCGAAGCCAAGGTCTTTTGAATCTTGGGGTTCGTCTCGTGGCCTTGGACTTCGACGAAGAACAGGTATTCGTTCTTCGTGCCCGGCATAGGAAACGACTCGATCCAGGTCAGGTTCAGTTGATTGTTGCGGAAGACGGCCATGGCATCGGCCAAGGCTCCGGGTTGATGAGGCAGCTCGAACATCAACGCGGTCTTATCGTGCCCCGAACGCTTCGGCACGCTCTGCCCGATGACGGCGAAGCGAGTCATGTTGAAGCGATTGTCCTCGATGTCCGATTCGACGATGTTCAGACCATATTGCGCCGCGGCTTGTCGACTCGCGATCGCCGCCGCGCCCGGCCGCTCGGCGGCCAATTGGGCCGCCGCGGCGGTGCTGGTCATCTCGACCAGTTTCGCGCCCGGCATGTGACGGGCCAACCAGGCTCGACACTGGGATAGCGCCTGGGGCTTGGAGTAAATCTCCACGATCTCACTTCGCTCCGAGCGAGACAGCAGGTAGTGGTGAATCTTGAGCTGAACCTCACCACAGATTTTCACCGGGCTTCGCACGAACATATCGAGCGTATCCGCGACTCGGCCATCGGTGGAGTTCTCGAGCGGCACGACGCCAAACGTGACTTGTCGCCGATTCACTTCCTCGAAGACCGCGGCGATCGTCGCCACCGGTACCAACTCGTGCGCTTCGCCAAACGCGTGAGTGGCCGCGAGGTGGCTGTAACTGTAAGCCGGTCCGAGATAGGCCACGCGGGTCCGCGACGCCAGGGCGCGCGACCCGGAGTCGATCGCGAACAGCAGCGACTTGAGCGTCGCCTCGCAAAGTGGCCCCTTGTTCGCGGCCAGCAATCCCGCGAAATCGTGCGGGCTAAGCATGACCTCCTCGGCCTCATCCGAGCCACGCACCATCCGCTCGTAGACCTTGGCTCGCTCGTTGGCCAACTTCACGATTTCCTTATCGAGCTGATCCAGTTTCTTGCGCAGGTCGGCGGGTTTGCTTTTCGCGCGAGACGCGGGAACACGGGACGCCATGAATAGCTCCAAACAGCAGCAAGAGGTGGGAGTTGGCTCGGCGCGTTCCTCGCTTCCAGACGAAGTGGATGGAAAACGCGGATGAGCCACTGCGGAGGTAGGGACCGCCTGCCGAGCAGGATCGAGTCTGGAAGCGGAGACTAATCGTCCGGGATTGCTCCGTCAATCAATTCGCCACGACCGCCACGGCGCCCCAAACCGGGCCCATCTTGCCACCGGGGAAGCTCCTCGCCGTCGCGAGGTCCACCCTCCGTCCACCCGACCTCCGCGATGAGTTCGACAGGGGAACATTTCGTTGGCTAAGCCGGCTGCCTGGCCGTGAGGGCCTGCCTGACAAGTACGTCAGGCAGGTTAGCCCGTGAGCCTGACAAAAGTGCCCTTCCCCCCTCGATCAGATCAGGATCTTCCTCATTGGCCAGTCGTGTCAAATTGTCAGCCCTCTTCGAGTGTCTCGCCTGAATCTCGGCAAGACGCCCAAAAACCGCGAGTGAAACGCCTGACAAGGTGGCAATGGCTCGCGAGCATCGCGAGACGGCGACGTGGAAATCGCGACTTGTGAGCATCTGGCACAGTGGTTGCTTTCAAGAGCCACCACGATTCGAACGCAACAGTCGGGCTCAAGACGAAAGGAATAAACCCATGGCACACGGCGAAAAGATCATCGGGATCGACCTGGGCACGACCAACTCGGTTGTGTCCATCATGGAAGGGGATGAGGCGAAGGTCATCCCCAACGCGGAAGGCAATCGACTGACTCCCAGCGTGGTGGCGTTCACCGACAAGGGCGAAGTCCTGGTGGGCGAGCCGGCCAAGCGTCAGGCGGTGACCAATCCCACGCGCACGATCTACTCGGTCAAGCGATTCATGGGACGCCGGCACAACGAAGTGCATTCGGAAGAGAAAATGGTTCCGTATGCCGTCGTGGGAGCGGCCGATGAGTACGTGAAAATCGGCGTGGGCGATCAAAAGTACACGCCGCAGGAAGTCTCGGCCAAGACGCTTCGCAAGCTCAAGGAAGCCGCCGAGTCGTACCTTGGTCACAAGGTCAACAAGGCGGTGATCACCGTCCCGGCGTACTTCAACGACGCGCAGCGGCAAGCCACCAAGGACGCGGGTCAAATCGCTGGCCTGGAAGTCGCTCGCATCATCAACGAGCCGACCGCCGCCGCGATGGCCTATGGCCTGGACAAGGCTCACAAGGAACAAAAGATCGCGGTGTTCGACTTGGGAGGCGGTACGTTCGACGTCTCGATTCTCGAGCTCAACAACGACGACGGCACGATGGTCTTCGAAGTGATCTCGACCAACGGTGACACGCACCTAGGTGGCGATGACTTCGACGAGGCCTTGATCCACTACGTCGCCGATCAGTTCAAGAGCGAGCACGGCATCGACCTGCGCAAGGACACGATGGCGCTGCAGCGATTGCAGGAAGCGTGCGAGAAGGCCAAGAAGGAACTGAGCAGCGTGCCTCAAACCGACATCAACCTACCGTTCATCGCGGCCGAGGGAGGTGTGCCGAAGCACTTGCTCGTCACCGTCACTCGTGCGAAGTTCGAGGAACTGATCGATCCGCTGGTCGAACGCTGCCGTAAGCCGGTCTTGCAGGCCCTCGAGGATGCGAAGTTCAAGCCGTCCGACATCGACGAGATCGTCTTGGTCGGTGGTTCGACCCGCGTCCCGAAGGTGCAACGCCTCGTGAAGGACCTGTTCGGCAAGGACCCTCACAAGGGAGTCAATCCGGACGAGGTGGTCGCGGTTGGCGCTGCGATTCAAGGAAGCGTGTTGGCTGGCGAACGGAAGGACGTTTTGCTGCTCGACGTGACTCCGCTCACGCTCGGCATCGAAACCGAGGGTGGCGTGCTCACCGCCTTGGTCGAGCGCAACACCACGATTCCGACCGAACGCAAGAACACGTTCAGCACCGCTTCCGACAACCAAACCGCGGTCACCATCCAGGTGTACCAAGGTGAGCGGAAGATGGCGAGGGACAACCGCTTGCTGGGACAGTTCAACCTCGAAGGCATCGCGGCGGCTCCTCGAGGAGTGCCTCAAATCGAAGTCAAGTTCGACATCGACCAGAACGGCATCCTCAACGTGACCGCCAAGGACCTCTCCTCCAACAAGGAGGCCTCGGTGCGGATCGAGCAATCGTCCGGCCTCAGCGAAACCGAGATTGAACGGATGCGGAAGGACGCGGAATCGCACGCGGCCGACGACAAGAAGAAAGTCGACCTCGCCAACGCCCGCAATCAAGCCGACCATCTCTGCTACACGGTGGAGAAGAGCTTGACCGAGCATGCCGAGAAGCTCAGCGAGGCCGATAAGGAACCGATGGAGCGAGCGGTCAAGAAGGTTCGCGAAGCCTCGGCCGGCGAGGACATCGAGACGATTCAAGCCGCGATCAAGGAGCTGGAACAAGCTCAGGAGGCTTGGAGCAAGGTGTTGTACGAGAAGGCGGGAGCCGGCGCGGCCGCGGAAGCCAGCGATCAGGGCCCAGCGGACGACGACGCCATCGACGCCGAGTTCGAAGTCAAGAAGGACTAACGCGACAACGTCGCGAGACGTTCGTCCGATGCTGTTCACGAGAACGCGTCGAGCCCCCGGGTTCGACGCGTTCTTTTTTTTGCGCCGCGCGGCGGCAACGCACCGATGAATCCTTGATGTTGCGATTTCAGGGATACCGGAAGACGGAAGGTTTGGTGGCGTAACGGATTGATGGCTTGTTCGAGAAGTCGAAGAATCCCTCGCTCACGCTTCGGGTTTCCTTTGGTTTTGCCACGCTTTTGGCATGGTCGACTAGGGC
>JAGQPS010000127.1 GCA_020426595.1 Planctomycetales bacterium | reverse complement strand
GTTGATGGCGAAGCTCCAGCATCCCTACGTCATGACGATCTACGACATCGTCCGCGATCGTGGCTGGCTGATCCTGGAACTCGCGCAAGGCGGTCTCAAGCAACGACTGGCTGGCAATCCGATCGACATCGAGGATCTTCGGCTGACGCTGATCTACATGTGCCAGGCCCTGCAGTTCCTCTCGCGCAACGGCATCGTCCACGGCGACGTCAAGCCGACGAACCTGCTGCTCGACAGCAACCATCGAGTCAAGCTCGGCGATTTCGGCATCGCTCGACATCTGGCTCATTCCGAAGGGAGTGTCGTCAAGGGAACGACCAAGTACATGGCCCCCGAAGTCATCTCCGATCAATTCGGAACGGTGGGACCCCATAGCGACATCTACTCGCTCGGCTTCTCGGCCTACGAGCTCCTTTGCGGCGAACATTTCGAGAGCCTCTTTCCGGGACTCAATATGTTCGGGCGTGATCCGCAAGTCGCCTGGATGATGTGGCACACGTCGCTCGATCGCCGCCTGCCGGAAATCTCACGAGTACTCGATGGCGTGCCGCAAGACTTGGCTCGAGTCATCCAGAAGATGATCGAGAAGGATCCCCGCAAGCGATACCGTTCGGCCGACGAGGTCCTTTTTGATCTCAAGGCGAGCCACGACGGGAAGGACTCCGACGCGCTGCGACAAGAAGCGGCCGACAAGGAAGCCTCGGAGAAGCAACAAGCCCGCAAGCGTCGCGTCTGGGCGTACGCGGCGATCGGAGCCAGCATGCTACTCACGCTGACGCTCGCGTTCATTCCCAACGGCGATGGCAATCCGGTGGCCGCCGTCGCGGAGATTCCCCAGGAAGGAGTCATCGATCTGATCGAACTCGATCGGCGCGAGCTCGTCATACGTGGGACCGGGGCCATGGGGACTCCGGGAGCAGTGGCCACGCCCGTCGTACTTCCGATCGGCGACGACGATGAACTCACGCTCAATGGACAGGCCGCCAAGCTGTCCGACTTGGCGATCGGTGACCGCATCTCGATCAAGAACGGGAATTCGTTCCGACTGCTGAAAGTGACGCGGGCCACGAGTGAGTCGGCCTCGGGGACGATCGTGCGAGTCGACACGACCAATGGGCGCCTCGAAATCCAGGATGCCACCGGCGCGACCTTGGCTCTGACCGTTCCCAGCGGAATCTCGGTGAGCCTCAATGGACGCGGCTCACAAGGTTCGCGGCCGATTGGATTCGCCGACCTTCGTCCGGGTGATCGCTTGCAGTACACCTGGCAACCCGATGGCGACGAGGCGGTGGTCGATTCCCTCGCCGCGCGGCGGACCACCGAGTCGTCGGGATTGATCGACCGCATCGACGCGACCGAGCGAGTGATCTGGGTGTCGCTTGCCTCGGAGAAGGAGCCGTTGCGTTTTCCGTTGGCGAGCGACGCGGTCGTGGCGCTCAACGGTACCGCCGAGCTCCCCAATGGACAGTTGATCGGTTTGTCCGATCTGCGCGCCGGAGACCAAGTCGCTCTCGTGCACGAAACCGACGTGTCGCGCATCGATGTGTCGCGCGAATTGGTCGCACGAGGCGTCGTGCGGGATTTCGCGCCCGACCGCTCGCGTATCGATGTCGAGTTGGTCGAGCCGGCGACCATCGTGTCGTTCCAAGTGAATCCAGAAACCACGATCGTCCAAACCCAAGGGGCGACTGAATTGGAGCGCCCCGCCCGCTTCTTGCAACGTGGTGATCAGGTCACGATCGCCCACGCCTCGCTCGATCTTGTCGCTCCATCCGCCGAGCGAATTTCGGTGACGCCTCGCCCCGCGTCCGACCGTTGGTCACTGATCATCGTGGCGAACAAGAGCCACGATCCGCTGGTCGCGGAGGCCGAGTTCGCGACAGCGGACGGGAATCATGTCGCCGCCGCGCTCGGTGAGTGGTATCGCGTCGCCGCCGATCACCAGCAAGTGCTCGAAGGCCCCACGAAGCTCGAGGTGTTCGACGCGATCGCCCGTTGGTCGGAGCGAGTCGAGGGCAACGACCAGCTCGTCGTGTATTACGTGGGGCGCGGTTATCTCGATGACCGACAAGAGCCTTGGTTGGCGACCGCCGAGATGGAGTTTGACCGACTGGATGAAACGGGACTCTCGTTGCGGGAGCTGGTGCGCAAGCTCGAGGAGCTCGACATCGGCGAGACCCAATTGCTGCTCGAGACGGGCCATGGATCGGTATCGGGGACTCGAGCCCAAGAACCATCGACGTCCGAGTTGGTGGGAGCGCTGCGACGTTCGCCCTCACACCCCGTTTCCACATCGGTCGAGGTGTTCGTTGGCAACGCCGCGGGACAACAAGGAGGCGTTCTGCCGGGCGATCAAGGCTCGGTGTTCACGCAGGCGCTCGTGAGTTGCTGGGAAGGGATGGCGGACGAGGATCTTGACGGCCGCGTGACTTCCGACGAACTCGCGGCTTGCTTGCCCAAGATGATGGCCTCGGTGGCGGCGGGGGGAAGTGCGCAGTCCGTGGTTCGCTTCGAGCCCGATGCGACGCCACCCCGTCTTTCGGCCGCCGCGGTCGAGGCGGTGACGGCCGTTCTCGCTCAGGTCGATGACTCGCGGTACGACGAAGAGACGTTCATGGCGGAATACAATCGAGCGAGCACGGCTTGTGGAAATCAGCCAGACGCCGAGTTGGCGTTTGGGCTGGTCAACTTGCATCACAATCGAACCGCCGATGCTCGCCGCTATCTCGCCAAGGCGGCCGGCGTGCATCCGGAGGAGCCATCGGCTCACTGGGTCCTCGCGTGGCAATCGGCGTTGACTCGGCAATACCAAGACACATGGAGCCATGTGCGGGCCTTGGCGGAACACTTGCCGGTCGGCCCCGAGTTCACGGACAAGAGTCACCTGGCTTGGTGCCAGGCGGCCGCGTCGACGATCGGCATCTGTCGCGAGTTCGCGATTCTGGAAGGGACCGATGTGCCCTGGTCGGCGGAAGATTTGGAGTCGCTCGATCAGCGAGCGGCGCAGTGGCCGGCCGAAATACAGGCGGCCTATCAGCAGGCCCGGGAACAAACTCGCGCTCAATTCGCCGCCCTGCGGCAAGAATTGACGACGGCCGAGGGAGCGACTCGGATGCGAATCGAGGGCCAACTGACTCGCCTGAATACCTACGGCGATTTGGATTTGGGAATCTGGCGCGACTACCTCCGCTTTCACCTCAACGACTAACCGCGCGGGAAAGCCCGCCCGGTGTCGGGAAACGATGTATGGGGGCACTTTGCTTGCGATCCCCCACGTGTGACTTGCAACCGGCGAGGCCCGTGCGTAGCCTTGGCAGTTGTTCCGCGTGATAAGGAAGCGAAGCAGGGGCCCGTGGCGATCCCAAGCGTTTCCACCACTCACGTCACTCCCCCGCGAACCGCTCCTGGTTGGGTTTTGGTTTCGTGCCGGGGGGAGTGGCGGTGCCACGCGTTCCCCCGACTTTCACTACTGGAGATGCCTCCGATGCGTTTTGGGTTGTCCCTTGTCATGTGTGCCTTGGCCGTTTGTGCCGGAGTCGTTCGTCCGGCGGCCGCCGAGGATGACGGCTGGATCACGATCTTCGACGGTTCGACCTACGAAGGTTGGAAGATCAACGAGACGCCGGAGAGCTGGAAGATCGAGGACGGCGCCTTCGTCGCCAACGGAACTCGCAGCCACCTTTTCTACGTGGGTGAGCACGCCGAGTTGAAGAACTTTGAGCTCAAGATCGAAGTCATGACCGCTCCGGGAAGCAATGGTGGCATCTTCTTCCACACCAAGTATCAAGACGATGGCTGGCCAGCTTGGGGTTACGAATCACAAGTCAACAACACCCAGGGCGACCCGCAAAAGACCGCCGGTCTCTACAACACCGTGAAGGTGCTCGAGGCTCCGGCGGAAGACAACAAGTGGTGGACTCAGCACATCATCGTCGAGGGCCGTCACGTGATCGTGAAGGTCGACGACAAGGTGGTGGTGGACTTCACCGAGCCCGAGGACCGGGAGGGAACGGTCCGCCTGAGTGAGGGAACGATCGCCCTTCAGGCTCATGATCCGGGCAGCACGGTGCGGTACCGGAACATCCGCATTAAGCCGCTCGACTGAGCGACTACCCCAAGTGGAACGTGGCGTTGGGGCAACATTCGGGGCCCCAACGTCGGTTTGTACCCCGAGGAGAACACGAACCTCGGGAGTTTCCCTTGCTTGGGAAAGCGATTGCTTGCGACTGTCCCAAGGGCCAAGTATTCTGGAATTCGAGGTCTAACCGGACGGTTGGGGCGCACGGGTCGTTTTCCCAATTCGTCCCTTGTCGGTCTCGACTTGCAATAGTCTCGTCTCGCTTAGGTCGTAGCTCGTCTCGAATCGGTCGTTGCCCCCACAAGACGCGTCCCTCGTGGAACCTTGGAAGGGCCTGTTCACGACTCAGGAGTCCCTGGATGGCAAGGCATCTCGTCGTCGGCGTTCTCGGAATGTGTGGTGTTTTGGCGCTACTCGCTCCGGCTCGCGCTCAAGCTGTACTCGACGATCTTTACGGACAAGGGGTTCACTCCTACTTCGAAGGTGACCTCGAGGGAGCAATCAATTGGCTCAGCGAAGCGATTGATCAGGGGACGCGCGATCCTCGGGCTTATTACTTCCGCGGAGTCGCCCAATTGAAACTTGGTGATGAGCAAGCGGCGGCAGCCGACTTTGCTCGCGGCGCCGCGATTGAAACCGACGGAAGCGACCAGTTCTTCCCGATCGCCGAGTCGTTGGCTCGGGTGCAAGGCGGCCCTCGATCTCGCATCGAGCAAGCCCGCCGAGATGCTCGTAAGGCCGCCGTGGAACAACGAATCGCTCGTGAGCGAGCTCGGTATGAAGCGACGATCGCCGCCGAGTCGCGTGTTCTGCGTGGCTCGCAAGACAACGCCGTTGTTCAACTCGACAGCACTCCGGACCAAGCCGCGAGCTTCGAGTTGCCGTTCCCGAGCGAGCAAACCGATGCGTCGCTCGAGTTTTCGCTCGATCGCATTTCGCTCATCTCCGAACAAATTTCCTCGGGTGCCCTGGAGCGCGGAGAAGCTCCTGAAATCGTCGATCCCGAAATCCCCGCCCCCACGACTCCCGTTCGTCCCGCGGTGTCCAACCCCAATGGCCCAGCTCAGCCCACCGACGGTCCCGCGACCGCGGGTGGCGTTTTGCGAGGTCTCTTCCGCACGATGTCGCGTTCGATTCCCGATCCGACTCAAGTCGCGATTCCCGGCGTGGACCTTGGAGGCGGCAGCCCCGACATCATGCCCGAGGATTTCGATTCGATTCCAGAGGAACCGCTCGACGGGACGTTTGATCCGGGCAACTAGTCGACCACGACGCGGGTGCCCCAAGGGCCGAAACGGCTCGGTTGAAGCCGCGACCTAGGGCGGCTCCACGACAACCCGTTCCCAGCACACTTGCAGGCACCGTCTTCCGTCAAGGAAAATGGTGCCTTTCGCATTTGAGGAGTCTCCCACCATGCTCGCCCCCCGCCTAATCTGGCCGAGCCTCGCCGCGAGATCGCCTCGCGCTCCGCTTGGTTGCAAGCCCGCCGGTTCCTTCACGAGCGTCTTGTTCGCTTGCTGCGCACTCCTAGCCTTCGCCGCCTCAGCCGCGGCGCAGCCACAAATCGGTTCGCTGGATCCGCGCGCGATCCACTTGGGTACCGAACAACTGATCACCGTTCAAGGCGCTGGTTACGATGACTCGACTCGCCTGGTAAGCGACATCGCGTTGCAACAACGAATCGTCGACGTGCAGCCAGGCCGGATTACCTTTTCCGTGTCCGCCGATGGTTTGCCCGGTCTGCATCCGATTTGGCTGGCGAACCAGCAGGGACTCTCCTCGTCGGTCCTTGTCGCGATCGACTCGATCCCGACGGTGGCCTGGCAAGATTCGATCGAGCAATTGCCCGCCGCGCTGCATGGTGACTTGCGCGGCAATGTCATCCTGCGAACTTCCTTTCCGGTCAAACGGGAACAACGTGTCGCGATCGAGGTGGAATCGAAACGACTCGGCGGTGCCTTGCAGCCAGTGGTTCGTGTTTGGGATGGCGAGGGACGCCAAGTCGCCGCCGCGACTCCCGATCCAATGATCGGAGGTGACAGCCGCACGAGTTTCGTGGCGGAAGCCGATGGCACGCTGACTCTCGAGCTGAGCGATCTCCTTCGCCGTGGAGCCACCCCCGGTACGTTCCGGCTCAAGATCGGAGATTTTCCGCTCGTCGATGCCGTTCTGCCGTTGGCTGTTGGGCCGTCGACCGCGAGCGGCGAGGGCCAAGCGCTCGATCAACCCGATGTCGCCGCGGCGCTGCCGAGCGGCGAACGCCACTCGACATGGTTGCCCGCCATCGTGGGTCAGGGCTCGACCGCCATGCTGCCGATGGTGCGAGTCGTACCTTGGAATCAGATGGCCGCCGCTGACATCACCGAGCCCATTCCGGCTCCTGCTTCGATCACTGGTGATTTGACCAAGGGGCAACCGGATCGGATTCGCTTTCAAGTGCCCGCGGGACAACGAGTCGCCGTGGAACTCTGGAGTTATCGCCTTGGCATCGAAGGCGACTTCGTGATCGATGCGAGAACGGCGGCGGGCCAAGGCTTGGGACGCGCCGATGATTCGGCGGGGAGCCGTGATCCGCGACTGGAGTTCGCCGTGCCGGCCGATCAAACCGAGATTGAAATCGTCGTCTCGGAGCTGCTTGGCAAACGTGATTCCTCGCCCTACTTGCTCGAGGTGACGCCCCTGGATCAACCACGAGTCTTGGCGACGCTCGATACCGATCACGTCGCCGTGGGCCGCAACCCGAGTCTGCTCGCGGTCAGCCTGGGACGCACTAATTATGGCGGCGACGTCGCCTTGCGTCTCGAACCAGAAATCCCTGGCGTGCATATCGAAAGCGTGCCATGTCCGGGAGTCGCCGATCGAGCCCTTCTCAGGCTCTGGGCCGATGGACCCTTTCCCGATCAAGTCGTGCGAGTCGTCGCCGATGCCGATCAAGCCACGGATCTCGCTCGGCGTTCCGCCACCTCGCTCCCGTCCATCGGCTGGCTTAGCGAACCGGTTGCCGTCGCCTTTCATGAGGGAGCGACGTTGAGCGTGTCGACCGAGTCCTTGGGCGGCGAGCTTCCCCTCTGGCAAGGAGCGAACCAACGCGTAACGGTGTCGGTGACTCGAGGCGAAGGACTGGAAGGTCCGGTTCGACTGAGTCTGGAAACGAGCCAGAAGATGCCGCGCAAGATCGTGAAGCAGGACAACCAAGATCGCGAGGTCGATGCGGTCGAACAAGCTCTGCGTCTCGAGAGCCCCGTGACGATTCCCGCGAATGCCGATTCGGCGGAAGTCGTGTTGGTCGTGCCGGTCGACCTGCCGGCCCAGGCCTGGAACGTGGCGATCATCGCCGAGGCCCTGTCGGCCGATGGCAACACGGTGTTGGCTCGTAGCAGTTCGCCCATCACGACGACGCAAGTGCGGCCAGGACTCGCCCTGACTCTCTCGTCACCCGCGACCGTCCCCTTTGGCCCAGGGGCCGAGGCACCGGTCGTGATCGAGGGCTCGATCGAGCGACTCAATGGTTTGTCGAGCGGGGCGATCGTCATGATCGACGGCTTGCCCGGCATGCTGATGTCACCCGAAGCGGAACTGACCGACGACTCGACGTTTCGACTCGAGGTGTCCATTCCCGCGGAGGCCAAGATCGAGGAGTGGGGCAACGTGCACGTGGTCGCGCGGGCTTGGGACGCCGATGGGTTCCTGACCGCCGAGAGCCCACGCGTCAAACTCACCTTCCAGGTCCCGCAATAGCCAGACTGGGGCAGGGGCCGCTCGCGTCGCGGTCCAACAACTTCTCGCCGCTCCCTTCGCCATTACCATGACGCACCGCCGCGATAGCGGTACCATGGAGACCGGTGGGCCACCGAGGTGGCCCGTCGTGTCCTGTTGCGGCTCGACTTGGGCTCGCACCATGACGCTTTCCAACGTGCATGACCCTCTCGGCGTCCTTCCCCACGATCGTTGACGGTCGAATCCGGTCGAGTCAGCTGGCTCGCCCGGCGATCGCCGCGGACCGAGTCCGATCGCATGACGCTTGAGTGACCTTCTAGCTTTTGCTTTTCCCTCGAGGAGATCCGCGATGCCGTGTTGCCGATTCCCGCTGTTGCTGGTTGGCGGAATCCTGTCCGCTTGTCTCGCGATCGTTTCTCCGGCTCAAGCCGCCGACCGTCCCAACATCCTGTTCTTCATGGCGGACGACCACGGCTACCAGGCGATGAGTTGTTACGGCAGCCAGGTGAACGAGACGCCCAACATCGACCGCATCGCGCGAGACGGCATGCGGTTCGACCGTGCGTTCGTGACCAACAGCATTTGCGGCCCTTGTCGCGCGGTGATCTTGACCGGCAAGTACAGCCATCTCAATGGCTTCGCCCGCAACGGCGATCGGTTCGACGGCTCCCAACAGACCGTGGCCAAGTTGCTCCAGTCCGTGGGCTACGAGACCGCGGTGATCGGCAAATGGCATCTCGAGACCGACCCAACAGGCTTTGACCATTGGCAGATCCTGCAAGGCCAAGGTCCGTACTACAACCCGGTGATGCTCACCGCCGACGGCCGTGTGCCGATGGAGGGTTACACAACCGACATCATCACCGATCTCACGCTCGATTGGTTGGAAAACCGAGACGACTCGAAGCCGTTCTTCTTGCTCTGTTGGCACAAGGCTCCGCATCGCAATTGGGAGCCGGGCCCCAATCAGCTCGACATGTACCGAGACGGTGACTTGCCGGAACCCGCCACGCTATTCGACAACTACGAGGGACGTGGCACCGCGGCGCATGAGCAAGAGATGACGGTCGCCAATCATCTGTCGCGGCACGATCTGAAGCTCGATCCGCCACGCGACACGAATGCCGAACAACGAGTCGCTTGGGACGCCGCCTATGCGGAAGAAAACGCGGCTTACGAAGAAGCCGATCTAAGTGGCGATGCGTTGACTCGCTGGAACTACCAACGATACGTGAAGGATTACTTGCGTTGTGTGGCGGGAGTCGACGCGGGAGTCGGTCGAGTCCTCGACTATCTCGACGATAGCGGGCTGGCCGAGAACACCATCGTCATCTACTCGTCCGACCAAGGTTGGTACTTGGGCGAACATGGTTGGTACGACAAGCGCTGGATGTATGAGGAGTCGTTCCGGACTCCGTTGCTTGTGCGCTGGCCCGAGCACGTCAAACCGGGCTCCGTGAACACCGACCTGTGTCTCAATCTAGATCTCGCCGAGACCTTCCTCGATATCGCGGGAGCCGAGATTCCGGGCGACATGCAGGGACGCAGCTTGAAGTCGGTCCTGGAAGGGGCCACGCCGGACGATTGGCGTCAGGAGATCTACTACCGGTATTACGAATTCCCCGGCCCACACATGGTGGCCAAGCACTTTGGCATTCGCACACCGACCCATAAGTTGATGTACTTCCACGAACTCGATGAGTGGGAAATGTACGATCTCGAGAAGGATCCCCACGAACTCCAAAGTGTCGCGGACGATCCCGAGTACGAGTCACTGCGGCGCGACTTGGAGCAACGGCTCAAGGCACTGCAGGAGCAGTACGATGACGATGGCTCGGTCGCGAATCGACGCGCCGCGATTCAGCGTGCGTTGCCTCCCGCCACGCCGGTGCGCGTCGCGAGGCAAGCGGTGACCGTTGGCAAGGAAGCGGTGGCTCATTTCGACTCGAACAACGCGAACGATCCGTCCTTCCGTCCACTCATCGTTGGAGGCTGGGTAAAGTGGCAAGGCGAGGATGGCGTGCTCGTGGCACAAGGGGGTGAGTCCCACGGCTACTCACTCGCGGTCTTCGATGGAGTGCCGACGCTCAGCGTTCGCAGTCATGGAACGTTGACCCAGCTGCAAGCCGCGGCGCTGCCTCGTGATCAGTGGGTGCATCTCGTCGCGTCGATGAACGAAGGCCAAGGCGCGATCATGGTCGATGGCGAGCCGGCGGCGGTCGGCGACGACCTGAGCGAACTTCAGGTGCGCCCCGCCGATGGAATCGACATCGGTGTCGATAACGGCTCGCTCGTCGGCCCGTCGGCCGCGGGAGCCTTTTGGTCGGGTGAACTGCGCGATGTGCGAGTCGTCTTGGGTGGCATGTCGGAGCAGGAATTTGGTGATTGGTTGCAGGATCGTTGAAGCGAGCCGACCGTTCAACAGCGAGCGACAAGCCCGCTCTTGAGTTCGCCTTGACTGGCTCATTGACTCTTCCGAGGAGACGATGGAACTGAGACCGAATCGGCGTCCGCCTCCCAACTACGGCTCGCGCTCGATGCAGTGGCGACTCATGCTGCTCGTCGGCGCGTTGATGCTCGTCCTCGTGATGATGGACGAGGCGCGCAAGCCCGAGAATTGGGAATGGATGGGGTTTCGCGGTTCGTCAAACCAACGCGATGACGAACCGACCGACGGTCCGGCGGTTTCTCCTCGTCTGGTCGATTTGTTCCAGCCGCCGAACAACGCCAACAGCTTGTTTCAAGCGATGGCCGCTGATTCCACGGGGTCGAGCGACGGTGAATCCACGGTCGACTCGTCGCAAGCGAGCGTGCTCAAGGGGACCTTGGCTCGCGTGCTGACCCCCGTGTTTGAAACGCTCGACAATTCCGCACGATGGGACTTCACACGTTGGCTGGGCGACCTGAAGCGCGGCGAGCCCATTCAAGCGGATCCTATCGCGTTGAACGAGCTTGGCGAGCGAGTCGACCTGCTGACGCGCGCGGTGCTTGATCGAATGCTGGAAGAGGCTCGCCTCGCCGCCGCCGCCGAGTTGCCCCCGAGTGACACGGCCGTTGACCTCAGCCAAGTGGCGACGCCCTGGGATGATTTGCTCGCCGACATGCGGCACCGCTTCGGTCTGCTCTCACAAGCGATTTCGCAAGGAAGTATTCCGGACGAAGCCACGGTGGGCGACATGCAGCAGTTGAGTGAAATCTCGGCGGCTTGGGACCAGGTCTTGCTCGATCAGATCGAGGATCTGTCGATGGGCCTGAGGAAGGACGAACAAACGGCCTGGTATCAAATGGCGAGCCAGCTGGCGCGCTGGGAAAGCAGCAACGAGGCGCCCTCGGCGACTCCGGTCTCGGCCTACGAACTCGAACAGCAACCCGATTTGTATCGAGGGAAGTGGGTTCGTATCTCGGGCGAGGTGCGCCGTGTTGATCGCATCGGAGTGCCCGAGCGCATGGCTGGAGTTGCTCCACCATGGCTGTTGTGGATTCGTCCCGCGGCGGGTCCCGACAATGTGATCGGCGTTTATGTTCGGCACCTGCCCGATCGCTTCCCGCGCCCCACGGATGCCGCGACGTCGCTCGACTGCCGCGAGAAACTGGATGTCGACGCCGTGTTCTTCAAACGCGAGGGATATCAAGCGACCGATGTCACGCGAGTTGCTCCGCGACTGATTGGGAATGACATTCAGTGGTCACCCATGGTCGAGGAGGTGGCCGAGACGCCGATCAATTGGCCGTTGATTGGCGTGATCATCGTCGTCAACTTGTTGATCGCGATGGGAGTCGCGTTCTGGGCCGCGCGATCGACTCGTCGCCAGCCACCGACCGAGCAAGAGGCTCCGGATTGGAAGGTACCACTCAGCTGCCTTCTGTTGCTTGGCATCGGCTCGACCAGCCAAGCGACGGAACTCAAGGCCCAAGAGCTGCCACCTTGGCTCGTGACCGATACCGAAGTGGAACCGACATCGCTGGATCTCGAGCGATTGTTCGCGGATTGGCCTCGTTCGGAACTCGATCGCTTGGGCGATGCCACGCCCTTGACGGCGAACGAGCCGATTGGGTTTGAACTCTTGGAACGATTGGCCACGGTCGGTCCGTTGCAGTTGCAGCGTGCCGGTCGGTCGCTGGACCGAGCGACACGGGTCGAGCTGTTGTCGCGTCCGGCCGATCATCGGTTGGAGGTGGTGACGGTATCGGGGCGGCTCGAGTCGATTCAGATCTTGGAGCTGGATGAGCTCACGGCGAGTGAGTTTGATCGCACGAGCGTCTATCGAGTGGTGCTTGCTGGCGAAGCGGCCATCGAGTCTTCCGACACACCAGGCGATTTTTCGATCGAAGGTCCGGACCTCGCGCTCGACTCTGGCTCGATCGTGCTGTGGCTCGATCATGTTCCCGCGAGTTGGCTGGATGGGATTCCGGTCGGAGACTCCGTCGAGGCAACGGGAGTTTTTCTGCGACTCGAGCATGTGACCGACGAAGCGAATCGGCCACCCGTCCCCTTGGTGATCGCCCGCCGACTCGCTTGGTTGACGGAAGAAGAATCCGCCGCGGGGCGTGATGATTGGATCGACTTTGGATTCGACCGTGGTTTGTGGGACGACGTCGCGAAGTTGGATGGAGCCGAATTGAAATCGGCGGACGGAGTGACACTCTATCGGTTGTTTCATGCGATCGACTTGGCGAAGGATCACATTCCCGTTTCCCGGCCGTTGGACTTGTTCGCGGTCCTGGGCGATGGCGAGGCTCACCTCGGGCAGACGCTGAGCTTCCATGGTCGTATCAAGCGAATCAGCGAGATCGGTGTTGGAGCCGACCTCTATGCCACGGATGCGGGAGTGGCGCGTTACTACCAAATTGACATGCTGGTATCGCTGGAAGGGAACGAAGTCAAACTCAAGTCCGAGTCTCAAACCGCGACGATCGTCAACACTTATCCGGTGACGGTGTGCGTGACCAAGCTCCCGGAATCGCTCGACGTCGGTCCCGAGATGGACATTCCCGTGCAAGTGACCGGCGTTTTCTATCGCAACTGGCGATTTCAATCGGCCTATGTTCGCGAGGTCGACCAAGGCCTGAGACAAGTGGCTCCGCTGATCGTGGGCATTTCGCTCTCCGCCTCGCCGGATGGTTCCGAGGGCGCGGCGATGCTCACAACGATCGCCGCGGTCCTGTGCTGCATTGCGTTGGGAGGCACGCTGCTGGTCTTTGGGTGGCTAAGGGTGAGCGATGGTCGCTACCAACGAGAGTCGAAGGAAGCCAAGCGAGCGGCTCTCCCAGCTCAACTCGACGTGTCAGGGATTTCCACGGTATCGGCCGAGACGCCAGATTCTCGAGACTCATGACCTTGCAGACTCCCGAACAAATCGAGCAAGACGTTCGCGTCTTTCGAGACCATTTCATTCCGGTGAGTCGGCATGATCTCGTGGAGTCCCTGTCGAGTCATTGGCGCGATCATCCCAACGCGGAAACTCAGCGGCGGGCGTTTCTCGATATCGCCGATCACATCGGGCAGCGGCTCGAGCGACATTTCCGCGACCAGCTCAAACAGCTGGCCGAGGATTACATGCCGTTTGATCCCGACTGCATCTTGGTGGACCTGCAGGGTGAGCACGAGCGTAGCCACGAAGAGCGACGCACGGCGTTCTTTCAGTCGCTCGAGTACACGCTGGAACG
>JAGQPS010000126.1 GCA_020426595.1 Planctomycetales bacterium | reverse complement strand
ACTCGGTCATTGAGCGTTTCCGCGTGCGCTTGAGCCACGCTTTCGGGATCGCCTCCGTCCGACGTGTAGGTCGGACCGAGCGCGAGGAATCCGGTCGCTATCTCGCCGTCGAAACCTCCCAGCAGGTCACCGGCGACTTGCCAGCGAATGAACTCGTCAAACGGCATGTCCTCGTTGAGCGATCGAACGACCCAGTCACGATACCGCCAAGCGTTCGGCAAAGGCGCCGAATCGAGAAAGCCACCAAATCCATCGCTGTATCGAGCCACATCCAGCCAGTGACGCCCCCAACGCTCTCCGTAACCGGGATGATCCAATAACCGGTCAACCTGCTCGGCGACGGCGGCATCGGGATCGATCGCGAAACGCGTCAGGAAAGCTTCGACCTCGTTGGGCGTGGGCGGCACGCCGATTAAATCGAGATACAAACGGCGCACCAAGACCACGGGTTCAGCGGGCGCCGACGGCGACATGCCGCGTTGCTCCAACTCGGCCAACACAAAGAAATCAATCGGGTCGCGACACCAAGCCGAATCCGAAACGTCGGGAAGCGCGGGTTGATCGATGGGGCGCCAAGCCCAATGCTCTTGCCGCGCGCGATCCCAATCGATCGCGGTCGTCAAAGGCGCGACGTCGGCCGGAGCGGAGTCGGCTGGCCATGCGACTCCTTCGTTCACCCAACGAACGAGGTCGGCGATCTCTTGGTCGGCCAGCTTATGCGTCGGTGGCATCTCGAGCGATTCGTACTTGACCGCGCCAATCAACAGGCTTTGATCGGCCTGACCAGGCGACACGGCGGCTCCGCTTTCTCCACCACGCAGGACCAATGAACGAGAGTCGAGCCGCAATCCCGCCTCGATCGACTCGGCATCCGAGCCGTGACATTCAAAACAGTGCTGCACGAGCAAGGGTCGGATCCGCTGCTCGAAAAATTCGATTTGATCGGCCGTGAACTCCGGCTCGTTCTCGGGCGATTCTTGAGCGCGAAGGTCGGCCGACAAGCAAGGCGCGAACCAAGCCATGACAGCGACGAGAGTCGTCCTTTGGATCATGCGCCGCATGCGGTTCACCACACTCATTCTCCCTTCGCGACCGGGCCTTTGGCGCTTGCTGCAAACAGCATCTCGCGCGTTGACGCACGGATCACGGGATGGTTACTCGGGCCGGCTTCGCCCTTGATCAATCAGCTCGTCCAGCAACCGCCTCATCGCGTCGGCCCGGTCCGGGAATTGCTCGATTACGTTGTGACGTTCCCCGGGATCCCGTGACAAATCAAAGAGTTGCCACCGCGGCAGTTGCGTCGGGGTGAGTCGAAGCTCGACATTGCTGGCTCGTCCCGAGTCCGTGCGGACCAGCTTCCAATCTCCCTGCCGCAAACCAAAGCTGCCACTTCGACCGTTGTCTTGCTGGAGGAGGTGATCGCGACCGTGAGCGTCGGGAACTCCCAACAGGGCATCGAGCACGTCGAGGCTATCGAGGCAATCGTCCGCCGGCATCTCGACTCCGGTGAGCGCCGCGAGGCTGGCTGCGCAATCGATCGTGCAAACCAGCTCGTCGGACTCGCCCGCCGGAATTCTACCGGGCCACCACGTAATGAACGGCGTTCGTGTCCCCCCCTCGAACACATTGTACTTTCCACCGCGGAATGGCCCCGCGGGGCGATGGTCGCCGAGTTGCTCAATCGCTCCATCCACGTACCCATCGTCGAGCACGGGCCCGTTGTCGCTGCAAAAGATCACGAGCGTCGATTGGTCGAGCTCCAAACGCTCAAGCGTCTCGAGCAACCGCCCGACGCACCAATCAAGCTCCGCGATCGCGTCGCCGCGCGGACCGAGTCGAGACTTGCCTTGAAATCGTTCGTGAACCGCTCGCGGCACATGCAGGTCGTGACTTGAAAAGAAGAGGAAGAATGGATGCTTCCGGTTCTCCTCGATCCAACGAGCCGACTCGGCGACCCAGCGATCGCTAAGATCCTGATCGCGAAATCGTGCGGCGTGACCTCCGGTATAGAAGCCGATGCGACTGATGCCGTTGTGGATTGTCGAGTTGTGTCCGTGCGACCAGTTCATCCAAAGCGAATCGCGGTGCGTGATTCCCGTCGGATGATCGTCACTGGGAGCTTGATTTCCAACCCACAGTGGGTCGGCGGGATCCAGGTTGAGAACGCGATGATCCTGGACGTAAACTTGCGGCACGCGATCGTTCGTCGTGGGCAGCAAGAAGCAATGATCAAAACCAATCTCGAGCGGACCGGGGCGAAGCTCGCCATTCCAATCCGGCCCCGCGGCCTCGCCAAGACCGAGATGCCATTTCCCAATCACCGCCGTCCGATAGCCCGCTTGCTTGAGCAGGGAAGGGAGCGTGGCGGTACCCGGTTGTATCAACGCCGGACTATTCGGTGGCGCGATCCCCGTCCCCGGTTTTCGAAACGCGTAGGTTCCTGTCAGGAAGGAATAACGAGTGGGCGTGCAGGTCGACGCCGAGCAATAGCCACTCGTGAAGCGTTGCCCCTCGGCGGCCAACCGATCGATGTGAGGAGTCGCGACGCCTGTCGCTCCATAGCATCCCACGTCACCCCAGCCGAGATCATCCGCCATGATCACGATGATGTTGGGTCGGTCGGCGTTCCGGTTCGGCTCGTTCGCGAACGCCTCGACCAGGCTCACCCATCCCATCACCATCCCTACGGCGATCAGGACCAAGCATCCGCGGAGGGTGATTTCTCTCAAAGCCGATCGCGACGGCAACGACGAGCCAATCGCCAAGTCCCACGCGGGCTGGCTGGATGGAATGGGCCTAGGCATGGACGCTCACGGGGAGGGAGGAGGAGGTGGGAGGCCGAAGCAGGAGCCTTTGTGATAACCAGTGGGCCGGCTCACGGCAACTTTTGAGAGCGGATTCGCACAGCTTGCGTCCACGTTCAGCCCACCGTCAAGAATCCGTGAACGGTGGGAAAAGTTGCTCGTAGAATGGGAGGTAGAGCGACTCGCCGCCGCCGTCGAATAGGTCGAGTCGAAAGTGCCCGCAAGAGCCCGCGTTCACCAAGGAGTCAGCTCGTGGCGAAAACGCAACGTGGTGGCAAGAAGTCGCAAGATTCGAACAAGAGCCGTGCCCGCTCCACTCGCCGATCCAAGCTCCAAGCAAGCCTCTTGGAGGACGGTGCCAATGGTGCCGCGAAGTCGCCCCGAGTGCGGCAAGTAAAACAAGGCGACACCGCGCCATCCATTACGACCACGGGCATCGAACGCCACACGATCGAGCAAAAAACCCAAGCGGCCCGCGAGTCCAAGGTAACCGCGGTGACCGACATCATTGGGTCCGTTCCGCCTCACGACGTCGCCACGCTGGCGGAAGTCCTGAAGTCGGTCATGCAAGGAACATCGGCCGACGACGCGGCCGTGCTTCGAGCCGCTTTGCTCGGGGAGATCGCCGAGCTTCCCACCGGAGACAATGTCGCTCCCGATGACGAATTGTCCGCGGGCTGGCGCGAGGGAGGCTATCCGTACAAGAACCTGATGTCACGGCGAACCTATGAGAAGACGAAGTATCGCCTGCAAGTGGAACTGCTCAAGCTCCAGGCCTGGGTGAGGAAATCGGGACAACGCCTCGTCATCCTGTTCGAGGGCCGTGACGCCGCGGGCAAGGGAGGCACGATCAAGCGATTCATGGAGCACCTCAATCCTCGTGGCGCGCGAGTCGTGGCTCTCGACAAGCCGACGCCGACGGAGCAAGGACAGTGGTACTTCCAACGCTACGTCGAACACCTACCCACCAAGAGCGAAATCGTTCTCTTTGATCGCTCGTGGTACAACCGCGCCGGCGTCGAACGAGTCATGGGCTTCTGCAGCGAGGAGGAGTACGCCGAGTTCATGAGGCAAGCTCCCGAGTTCGAACGCAACCTCGTGCACAGCGGAATCTACCTCATCAAGTTCTGGTTCTCCGTGAGTCGCAAGGAGCAACGTCGTCGATTCAAGGAGCGCGAACGGCATCCACTCAAACAATGGAAGCTCTCGCCAGTCGACCTCGCGTCGCTCGACAAATGGGACGACTACACCGTCGCCAAGGAGTCGATGTTTCACTACACCGACACCGTCGATTCGCCCTGGACGGTCATCAAGAGCGATTGCAAGAAGCGAGCCCGACTCAACGCCATGCGATACGTGCTGCATAGCTTGCCGTACGAGGGCAAGGACGAACGAGTGATTGGTCCGATCGATCCGCTACTCGTGCGTCGCCCGCCCGTTCGCTACACCGGTGACGATTGATCGCGCGGTGTCGCCCCGTCATGCGTCGAGCTCAAGGAATGTGATCATCGAGGGGTTCCCGACCGGAGCGTAATGCCCAGTAAAGGCGAGCGCACCACTCTCGTTGTCGACCTGGAACACGGTCACGTGGTCGGCTCGTTGGTTGCAGCAATACAAAAACCGTCCCGACGGTTCGATATTGAAGCTGCGCGGGTAGTTGCCGCGAGTCCATTCCTCGCCCAAGTAGCTCAGCAGACCATCGTCACCGATGCGAAAGATGCCGATGCTGTCGTGCAAGCGATTGCCGGCGTACAGGAATCGACCGTCGTCGGTCACGAGAATCTCGGAGCAAAAATTGCTCCCAGTGAATCCCTCGGGCAATGTCGAAATCGTTTGCCTTTCTCGGAGCGTCCCGCGCCGCGCGTCGTAGTCGAACACGACGACCGTCGAACCTTCCTCTTGGATCGAATAGAACCAGCGACCGTTGGGATGAAAGTCGAAATGGCGGGGCCCATCGCCAGGTGGCAACTGAGTCACCGAGCCATCGCTCGGGTGAATCCGCCCATGCTCGGAATCAAAGGGCGAGATGTAAACGCGGTCCAAGCCCAAGTCGACGTGAATCGCGAATGCTCCATCCGGAGAAGCCTCGATTTGATGAGCGTGCGTGCGGTCGTGACCACTAATGGCGTAACTGCCCTCGGGGGCATGCGCCGCTCGAGTCGGTCCGATCTCACCTTCATCCTCATGGACGCAACTCGCCTCTCCCAACTTGCCATCCGCCTGGATCGGCAACACCGCGACCGAACCGCCGAAATAGTTGGCGACGAGCAAGTGTTTCCCGGTGGGGTGCAGGCTCACATAGGTCGGACCCGCTCCTCCGCTCGTGACCGTGTTGAGCAACTCGAGAGCCCCGGTGCTTCGATCGATCGCGAACGACGAAACCGTGCCGACACCAGCTTCACCGACTCGATCGGTTTCATTGGCCGAGTAGAGGCGAGTTCCCGCCGCGTTGATCGTCACGCAACTGGGACTCGTCCCAAGGTCAAAAGTACCGGCGGCATGCAAGGCTCCGTTCGCGCGATCGACTTCAAAGATGTGGATGCCTCGACCATTCCCAGGCGGAAGATCAACCTGGGTTGGCAAGACGTCCTGCAACGGAGAGCTGAAGGTACCGACATAGGCCATGAGCTTTCCCGTGGAGTCCGACGCGGCGCGCGAATGCCCAGCGGCTCCCAGCAACACCCCCGCCGAACCGACACTCATCGCTCCAAGAAACGTCCGTCGATCCCATGGCTGTCGCTTCATCGCTCGCTCTCCACTGCAAGAAGACCTTCACTCACCCCGGCCATCACACCACTCGCGCCAACGTCGTTCGATCCAGTCGGGCGATGGCTCGGCATCCGTCACGAGGAATTTATAGCGAGCATGATAAGGATGCGCCTGATCGATCTCAAACTCATCGATCACACAGGGGGCCCACGCGAAGTACGGCTTGGTCGGATGAAGTCGAGCGGGCTGCGGCGCGCGAAAGTTATCGACATGGCCAAGTACCGTGAGAGCCACGGGGTGGCCACCTAGCTCACCTTGCAGTACCACCCAGCGCGTCGGCTCGTGATTCCCGGCGATCCGCTCGGAGCCTTGTTCATTGGTCAGTGTGCTCGGCTCGAGTCGACTTTCGTCGGACCGTGGATCGCCATCGGTCGGCAGAAGCCAAGCGTCTGGGCCGCGCACCGCGACTCCCCCGTAGTGATATCGATGAATCCGCAGTGGCAGTTCGGTGATCGCGGTTTGCGTGAGCTCAAGATCAAACTCGAAAGCATCATCGCGAACAGGATAAGCGGTTATCGTCCAGCGTTCCCGCAGCACGTCGACGATGGGAGCCTGCTGAGCCCGATGGACAAGGTCGACCGAGAAACCGATTCGGTCATCGGCGACGAACGTATCAACGATCCGTTGATGCAAGACTCGCCCTTCACCTTTGGCGAGATTCCAAAAGTCAATCGAACGATCGTTCCAAGTCGTGTTGACCCAAGCCGTGAAGACTCCGTGCTGGTGCGGATGGTCGACGGGGAAAAGCCCGGTGACCGTGCGGCCATTCGGCGAGCAAACCGGATGCAGCAAGCCACTGCGTCGGTAAATCGAATCGATTCCGTCCGGCGCTGGTGGCTCGCTCACGAGGTACTCGAGCATCGTTTGCTGGTCGTGTGAGACACGGACGACTTGATCGTTGACTTCGAGCGATAGCGCTCCGCTGCTGAGCGATCGATCGACGGTTCTCGGTTGGTTCGCGGCTTGAATCCGAGAGGGCGAAAAGAAGGGGGCCAAGTCGGGTCGTTGCTCCAGGAGCAACTGGGCGACCAAAGAACCCACCGCACTGCCTCCCTCGATATTGAGATGGGTATGATCCGCGCCTTGTGCGGTCATCGGCTCCAGCGCCCGGAACTCGGTTGGTCCCATCTGCTCGCACTGTTCGATACTCGCGGCGTGAAGATCGAGAACGGTGACGTCAAGCTCTTGTGCGACACGCAACGTCGCCTCGGCATAGTCGGCCAGAGTCGGCTCGATTTTTCCGACATCCGACCAACGACGACGCGTGAGACTGGTAATGAGAATCGGTTCGGCGCCGATGTCCCTCGCCTCGGCCACGAACCGCCGCAGATGATCGGGAAACTCGACCGCCGCCGACGACTCACGTTCCGGCCCCTTGCCAGGCTGGTCATTGTGACCGAACTGGATCAAGAGGTAGTCGGGTCGAGCCTCCAGACAACGTTGCCAAAGGCCCCGCGTCCGAAAACTGCGAGAACTCTCGCCGCCTCGCGCGTGATTCACGCAGCGGGCTTCTCCCTCCAGTAGCTCGGCGAAACCGCGTCCCCAACCCGCTTCATCGGTGACCGTCGAGTCTCCGGCGAGCACGAACAACGGTGCCTCCGCGGATCGAGCTTCGGTGGCGTCGCGAGCTTCCACGGGTTCTTGGGCCAAAGCAATTCGCTCGTCGCCGCTCTGGACCATCAGGAGTCCGAGCAACGCGGCACACCAATAAACCGTACTCAATCGTGCCTTCGCCCAGTTCATGCCATCACTCCCGTGTCACTCGGTTCAGTCAACGGCACACAGTCTACCGGAGGTGGAAACACGTTTCGCCACTTTAGGGAACGAGGTTCGAGTCCCCACGCCTATCGACTCGCGGGACGATGGAACCACGTCACGCGGCGGCGATCGCTTCATGAGGGCGAAGCCGCTTCTTCTTCCGACTCGGGGAGTGCCAGCCGAGAGACGCGCTTCGCGAAATAGTAGACGCGTTTCAAGTACTCCATGATTTCCGACTCGAGTCGATACGCGACGAGTCGTTGAGGAGCTTGGGCGGTGAGCCGCTTGGACAAATGCTCCTCGGCTTGACTCACGAGTCGATTAACGGTGGCCTTGGCATCCGCCACTTGTGTCGCGGCCTCGGCGTCGGTGTCGACGAGCGCTCGCACCGCGTGCTCAAGCGACCAGGTCACTTCATGGTGAATCGCCTCGAGCAACTCCTGGGTTTGTGGGCTAACAACCAACCTCGCGGCCGCACGCTGGCGACCGGCGCCCATCAATTGAGTTTCAATCAGATCGCCGATGTTCTCGAAGTAGTTCGACGCGAGCAACCAGCGTTGGAGCTGCTTGGTCTGAGTCGCGGAAAGGGATTGCTGGGACAATCGCGCGATGTAGCTCACGATCGCCGCATGCAGTGAATCGACATCGTCATCGAGTCGCTCGAGTCGTTCAAAATCGTCGCGTCCACCGGTTAAGGCCGCCCCAAGTCCGGCCCGGACCATCAGCAGCGAGGCGGTCCCCAATCGTCCGAGTTCACGGCGCACCGAATCGATCGCCAGCCCCGGTGTTTGCAACAAGATCTCGTCGAGGTACTTCGGAGTCGCGGCCTCGGACTGGACGACGGGACGTTCCGGAACGAGCCAAGTGACAAAGCGAGCCAGCGGTCCGGTGAACCAAATGAACACCAGCGTGTTGCCGACGTTGAACACGGTGTGGGCGTTGGCGATCTGTCGCGATTCATCCGACGACATCCATCGAACGATCTCGGCCAATTGGGTCGTGAAGCCAAACCAAAGTAGGACTCCCGCGACGTTGAAGGTCACGTGCACCCAAGCCGCACGCATGGCGTCGGTCGACTTGCCGATCGCGGCCAGGAGTGCCGTGACACACGTGCCGACGTTGGCACCGTAGACCAAGGGAATCGCCTGCTCGAGGCTCAGCAGTCCCTGTTGGGCCAGCATGATGATCAACACGGTCGTCGCGGACGAACTTTGCACGATGGCGGTGAGCGCGGCCGACAACAATACACCCTTGATGGGATTGTCGAGATGCCGCACCGCATCGATGAAAGGAGGGTAATCGCGCAGCGGCGCGGTCGCGTCCCCCATGACATTCATACCGAGAAAGACGAGCCCGATCCCGAAGGTCATGCCTCCGATCCTGCGCAATGTCTCGCGCCGCGCGAGAAACTGCAGGGCGAATCCCGCCGCCACGATGGCGAAAGCGGCTTGCGTGATCTTGAAGGCGAAAATCTGAGCCGTGATGGTGGTGCCGATACTGGCTCCCATGATCACGCCAATCGCTTGCGCCAGAGTCATGACGCCGGCCGATACGAAACCGACGACAAGCACGGTCGTCACCGAGGACGATTGAATGGCGCTGGTCACCACCGCTCCCGCCAAGACGCCGGTGAATCGATTGGCGGTGAACCACTCGACGATGCTCTTGAGTCGCTCGCCGGCAACGACCTTGAGGGCGACGGTCAACTGCTCCATGCCGTAAAGAAATAACGCCAACCCGCCTAGCAGCGAGAAGACCATGGCGATCGAGAGTTCGGAACCAGCGGCGAACAGCGGCATGACGGGCCTCGTGGGATAGGCCGCCATGCTAATCAAAGCTTAACAAAGCGTGAATCGGTAACGCCGCGAAACCCGCGAACGCCGGGCGCTCCGCGCTCTCTGAATTACTTCCGGAGTGACAGAGTGGGGGTCGCCTCGGCTGGGTTGAAAGAGGCGTGCTTTCGCGGAGCGAAAGCCGACACTCTTGCGACTCTGTTCTGGGGGCCGCGGTGTGCCCGAGCGACGGCGTGCGACAGAGTCCGCTTTTGCTCCGCAAAAGCAGGTTACACGCGCCCACTCACGGCCCGGCAACCAACATTGTCACTCGGCGACTCGCACGCGGCGATCACTCCGCGACGTAGCGAATCTCGTCGAGATAGAACGTCACCGGCCGGCCACTACCGGCCATCGACCAACCGAAACCGGTTTTGATACGGGAAAGATCGAGCCCGTCGAGATCGATGCGGACCTTGCGCCACTCGGTTGTGAGCCGCACATCCTTCGCCTCGGCCTTCGCCGTGTCTCGATAGGGGAAGTTTCCGTCGACGACACCCAGCATGAAGCTCACGGTTTCGCCCCCGGTAGCGCCGCGAACCCAAAACTCCACCGCGGTCGCTTCCGAAAGATCGAGTCCACCGGGTAAGGCTCCTTCCCAGTCATTGGCCGGAGACTGCCACAGCACGCCTCCCCACTGGTCGGCCGCTCCATACTCCACCTTCAGGCAGTGAGCTCCAACGCGAGGTTCAATCTCGCTATCGAGCGTCATCGTGATCGCTTCGGTGTTACCCATGTAGCCCGACGGAGCGTAGACATCCGCGGCGGCTCCGGATTCCCGCTCACCGTAGACAACGAACGGGAGATCGGCTTTCGGAGACGGAACCTGCATGATGGGCGCGTCGACGAACAGCGGCACGTTGGCTACCGCCGCGCCTCCGTTGCCATCGCGAACGTAGGCGAAAAGTCGGTAGGCACCGCCTCCTTTCGGAATCGTCACTTCGGCCTTCTCCCTATCACCATCAACAGCTCCCGCGATGGCGAGCTCGTCGGCCTGCGCGTCGCCTCCCACACCTATCGTGACACTGTCGTGCCGCAACACCCACTCGACTTGAAGCGAGTCCTGTTCGGGGTCACTGGCCGAAAGCGTCGCCGTGATGGTCTCGCCGGGCTTCAACAAATCGGCTCGGTCCACCGTGAGGGATTCGATCCGAGGACAGCGATTGGCCGGCGGTCGACCCGTCCATGATTCGCTGATCGCGTCGGTTGCCGCGAGGCGAGTTCCATCGGGGAGTCGCATACCAAACCAGGTCGCCGTGGTCTCTTGTTTGTTGCCCCAAAGAAAGGCATACGAACCGAGGCAGTTGACCGAATCGTTGAGCACGGTTTGACGATAACCCGCCGCGTAGAGCTCCGCCTTCTCGGTGCTGCTGGACTCGAGTGGAGCTCCCCAACGGGTGCGTCCCACTTCCCACGGCCCGCGCGGTCCATGCTCGGTCACGATAAACGGATGGGTACCACCCGCCTCGACGTATCGCTGGGCGAGCGATTCGATTCCGGCATACGAGTTGATACCGAGAATATCAACGTGCGGGCAAAATCGCTCGAAGGCCTTGAGCTTCTCCGAGTTTTCGCCGAGCTCGGCGATGACGGTCATCGTCGGATGGTTGGGATCGATCTGCTTGATCTCTCGAGCGATATGATCGACGGCATACCAAACCGCCGGGTTGCGTCCGTCGCCTTCCATTTCGTTGCCCACGCACCA
Organism: Planctomycetales bacterium; assembly: GCA_020426595.1. Lineage (GTDB taxonomy): Bacteria > Planctomycetota > Planctomycetia > Pirellulales > Pirellulaceae > UBA11682. The sequence goes on along the minus strand of JAGQPS010000126.1, from coordinate 2,636 downwards.
GAGCAACACGGCGGGATGCTCCTTGAGCCGCTCGACGACGGCTAGGCACTGCTCGAGCTGCCGCAGCACCTCGGTCTGGTTCTGGTAGTCAAAGCCATGCCGCTCATGCCCGAGCCAAAAGCCAACGCACACGGTGAGCCCATGCGCGTGTGCCTCGTCGAGCAACGCGTCGATGCCATCCGTGCTCCAGGTGCGAATCGAATTGCCACCGAGTCCCGCCAACGCCGCGAGATCGGTCTGGCCTCCCACTCCATGGACTTCGTACGGTTCACCGCCGCGAGTCAAGACGACTCGATCGCCTCGTACGTCAAGTCGCACTTGGGCATGTAACGAAGCGACGCCCCAAGGGCTCGCCAACAACGCACACGCCAACGCGCCCCACCCAATCCACTTTCGACCAGTCATATCGCCTGCCACATTCTCGATTGCGGGAACCACCATGAGAGAGGTTTAGGTTAACCGCGAATCTCGAAAGCCCCAAGCGGTTGGCGCGGGGGTGAGCGCACGAGGATTGTCGCCGCGGCGTCGTCGATGCCCGCGGTTGATCAAGTGTTCATCTCGAACACTGGCGATTGCGCCCCTTGCGACGAGGCGTCTTGATGGCGGCGTTCGAGTCGATCTAGAAGTCGATCTGCAAGCGAGTCGCCGCGAGGTCAGTGTTGGTGTCGCCGATTCCCGGTTGTCGTTGGAACGCGCGGATGTAGTTGAACTGCAGCTTGGCGTTCTTGCTCAGGTAACAGTTGAGACCGCAAGTGATGTCATTCAATTGGCCACCCTGAACAGGGCCATCGTTCAAGTTGATATACGACCAACGGGCGGCGACTTCCCAGGCAGGTCGAGTTCTCCCGTGGGAATCCTTGATCAAGCGGACTCGCTCGAACACCGCCTGCTTGGTGTTGTACGGTCGCGCTTCGCCCGTGAGCACATAGGAAGCCTGGGCGTAGGCTCCGCTAAAGTTCACCGTGCCTCCGGCAAGCGTGTCGACCGAGGCGTAATAGACCTCGGACTGCATGAGCGCCGGTCCCCAAGCTCGAGCCAGCTCAGCGTTGAACAGCGAGTAGCGACTGGTCGCGACATCGTTGGTGTCGACGAAGAAGGGCACGACGATCGGATTCGCGGAGAAGTCCCCCGCGGTGACGCCAATCTCGGGCGTGGATCGAAAGCGAATCGAACTCGTTCCGGGATTATTGAACGAGTAACCGACCCCGGTATGCAGCACGCGATTGTTCGCGGTGTCGAGCAACGGAGCGAACGTCAATCGTCCGCTAAGTCCGTAGCCCGAGTCGCCGACTTCGGTACCGAACGCGTTGGTGGGGACTCGATAGCCCGAGACCGCCCAAGTCCCTTGCTCGTCGAAGTAGGTGTTGAACGCACCGATCCCCATTTGGCGAAAGGGAAGAAACGCGGCGAACGAACTGTTGCGTTCGAGGAAGCTGAGTTCCTTCACACTGGTCAACGCGTCCATCGACATGGGAGCACGCCATTGACCGATGCGGACCGTGCCAAGGCCTGGCAAGTCCAGGAACTCCCCATACACGTCCATGAACGTTGGCCGGCCAGGGAATCCAAAATCGAACTCGCACATGTACGCGATGTTCTCGGCCACCTTTCCCTTGGCGGCGAGTCGCGCGCGGCGAAAGTCGGTGAAGTCCTGAATGTCACCGAAGGTCGCGAGGCTCGGACCGTCTTGAGCGAACCATGCGGCGTCGGCATGAAAGAAACCGGACAACGTCGCCGTGGGAAAAGCCGGAGGTGGAGCGGGCGCCGAGTTCGGCAACTGCAACGTCACTCCCGCCGGCGGTTCGACCAACACCTCGCCTGGCTCGAGCCAACTCGATAGTGGCTCGGGGGAAACGGCGGGAGCGCTCTCGACATAGTACGGATCCTGGCCAAACGCGGTCGCGGGAAGACAAGCCAGCGCTAGGGCCAAGAGCAGTCGTTGTTTCGCGAACTCCATCGTCCAACCCCTCCCTGGGTGTGCTCGAACATGTATCGGTGGTATCGGTTGTTCCGGTGGGAATACTGCACCCGCATGACTCAACCGTAAGGTTTGAGTCTCTGGGCTCACCGTGAAAGTCACTCGAGTCGCCGATGGCGAGGATCACGGAACGTCCCTCCTTCTTGGCGAAGCGATTCGCGGCGGCAAAATCGGTTCGAGACAGCAACCTAGGGAAAATAGGTGGAACGCTTTACAGAAAACACCTTTAGGGGGTTTCGAGGCCCTTGGGGGCCGCGATCGGCCCTTCACCGCCTCTGAAAAGGCGGTTCTTCACTTACTCTCAAGAAATGAAGCGTTGCGTCCTTTGGCCCCTCTATTTAGCATCATGGTCATTGGCGAACTAACCCACCCAATTCTGCCGCGCTTGGCCGCACCGCTTGGTTTGTGGCTAGGGGGCGTTCGGTGGATACGGGTCTCTCGGGTTGGGTCGCCATGGCAACGGCATGAGTTCTAATTCCGAGGGTCGGAGCTTCCGTTCCGATTCGCACGAGTTCTCTTCAATTTTCGGTGCCGTACTCGGTTTCGCGGTTTCAACCGGAGCAGACTAATGAGCTTTTCGCAGTGGTCCTTATCCCGATGCCTCCTTGGACTCGCCGTCTTCGTGGCCAGTTCGGTGGCGATGACGAGCCTGGGCTCG
>JAGQPS010000125.1 GCA_020426595.1 Planctomycetales bacterium | reverse complement strand
CCACCGAAGCGATAGTCGCGAGCAATGCAACGAGTTCCGAGAACCGGATGTCGAGCCGGTTCTCGGAGCCGAGCCGTTTCTTGCAAGGGGGAAGAATCCCTCGCTCACGCTTCGGGTTTCCTGGGCCGGGCCATGTGGTGCGGCGGGGTGCGACGGAGTTCGCTTTTGCTCCGCAAAAGCAGGTCCTCGGTTTGCCTTGGAGAAGAACGTGCTTTTGCGGAGCAAAAGCCGACACCCTTGCGGCGTTGAACCCGTGGTGACCTTGTCAGTGGCTGCTTGGTCGGTGAGGGAGAAGAATCCCTCGCTCACGCTTCGGGTTTCCTGGACCGAGCCGCGTGGTGCGCCGGCGTGTGACGGAGTCGGCTTTGAAACGCCGTTACTCCTCGTAGATCGCTTCTTGCGTGCGTCGTCTTCTCGCCCTTCGGCGCGGCGCGTAGGCGGCGGTTTCACCTTCGGTGAACCAGTACCCGCCCAGGACCTTGTAGAAGGTCAAGATGAGGAAGGCTCCACCCGTTCCAACCGCGAATCCAAGCGAACTGATGGGCGAGACTTCCACGTTCGGATAGAAGAACTTCAAGAGGGCGCAGCCGATAACGGTTCCGCCGATGCCCATCAATAGAGTCGCAATCGAACCGCCGGGGTCGCGACCTGGCATGATCGCCTTGGCGGCCAATCCGACCACCGTGCCAAAGCCGATCCACATGAAGCCCAGCTTGGCCCAGTTCTCAATGTCTTCGAGTTGCATGACTCGGGCCTCCTGCACCTTCTCGACTCGGCTTCCTGCTCGAGCGAACGTCCGCTGTGCTGGGAATTGGGTTTCAAACAAAACGCTTTGGCTTCTCGACCGCCCGCTACCTAGACCTTGCCCAGGTCGAGCCATGGCGGCGGCCATTCAACAGTAGGGGAAGCGGCTGCCCACTTCCGTGGGAGAGCCGAGATTGGCGTCCAGCCCCCCCGAGCCGGCTCCGTTTGGCGCGGACGATGTCCCCGGAACCGCCATTCCCTCCTATCGGCACCTCACTTTGTCACCTTTACCCGACCGAAAGAGTCGAGTCGATGTCGGTTCGATTGCCTGACAGCATGTTGGCTCAACCGCTAGCGAGTCAGTGAAGGAAGGGGATTCAGGGGAATGAGAAAACGGTTTGTGCTTTCTTGGCCCCGTGCAAGGGCACACCGCCGCATGGATTGATGTGGGCGACTCGGAACGCTCCGCGGTGAGGTGACGATGAGGTCCCCGGCCGAGCGATGTTCGAGCTGCCCAACACCATGCGATGAGGAGAGAACCATGAGCATGAAACAACTAGTAGTCGCTGGTTTGGCGGTCGTGGCCAGCGTGGTGGGAGCTTCCACCGTCTCTGCTCAATCGACCGGATTGGTGGGACTGGCTCGCCGCTTGGAAGGCCAGGCGAACCGAGCCAGTCAGCAAGTCGATTCCCTGCTGGCTCATTCGCGACTCAATCGGTCGATGATGCGGGCGACATACGATATCGCTGATTCGGCCAACGAGCTGCAGTTCATGGCTCAGACGCAAGCCAATCGTTGGCGGATCGCTGGCGAATTGGCTCGGACCGAGGCCGAGATCGACGAACTCTGCCGACTTGTCGACCAAGCTGAAACGCGAGCCCTCCGGGGATTCGACCCACCCCTTTGCGGATGCATCGACGGACTACGGGCCAACATCGAGGCGATGCGCTGCACCCACCGAGAGCTCGAGCGAGCCTTGGAATCGTGCGATCGACCCGCGGTTGGATACGGCTCGCAAAGCGTTGGTCGCCGAGACCTTGGGGGGCGAGACGATTGGTACGGTAACGATCCGCGATTCGACGACCGCGGCGGTTATGGGCACGACCACGGGCGTCCTTCCGCCGCCTCGACGACCGTGCGACGGTCGGGTGCGGGTTGGGAAGTGTACAACGCTCCGGCTCCGTCGAATCGATCGCGGACGCCTCGCGGCAACTCGGGTCCTTCGCTCACTCTCACTCCGCAGGGAGTCCGGTTCGGCGCGGTGACGGTGGATCTGAGCTCGATCTTCAACTGAGCCGTGTCGCCGCGGCGCGTGTTGGGACAACACTGTCTGGTCAACGCTGTACCGCGGGACTAGGATGAAGACTACCTTGAGGGTGTTCGGAAGCTTGCCTTCCGAGCACCTTCTGTCATTTGGTGGGTCTGGGTTTCTAGTGGTCTGGGATTCGCCTCTGAGACTCTCGCTCACGAAGGATCGGCGAATCGCCGGCCCGCCACCACGATTAGCGAAGTAGGTGTACGATGAACGCGGGCCAATCCGCCTTTCCTCCGACTCTACAATCGATCGAAACCGAATTCGAATCGATGGAGGATTGGGACGAGCGTTATGAGTTTCTGGTCGAGCTCGGCCGCGAACTCCCTTCTTCGTCCGATGAATTCAAGACTCCTGAGCGCGTCGTCAAGGGTTGCATGAGCCACGTGTGGATGGCGACCTGCGTGAATCCGTTAGGGCACTTCGAGATTCAAGCCGACAGCGACTCATTGATCGTCAAAGGGCTGTTGGTCATCTTGATTTCCGCGTTGGCGTCCAAGACGAGTGCCGAGGTGTTGGCGTTCGATACCCAAGAGTTGTTCGACCGACTGGGCCTGAGTCAGCACCTGAGCGCCAATCGTCGCAATGGCCTGCACGCGATGGTGGCTCGTATCCGTCAGCTCGCATTTGAAGCCGAGACTCCGGAGGGGACCTAGACCTTCGGTTCGAGCGGGGATCCAAAAGTAGTCCAACGTCAACGTCACAGTCGAGGGCGGGCGCGTGTCTCAAGATCGATCGGCGATGTCGGACGAAGAGGACGAGGCATTCGCCCTGTGGGTCTCGCGACTTTCGGATCGCTTGCGAGCTGGTGAACGACTCGAACTTGGAGCGGTCCTGCTTGAACGCCCCGATTGGTCGGACTTGATCCGCGAGGTATGGCCGATCATCTTGCTGACCGAGATGGCCGGCGAGGAAGAAACGCTGGATGGCGAGGCGGAGAACGGGGGCAGCGATTCGAGCTCATCGTTGGCTCCTTACCCCACGCACTTCGGCGACTTTGAATTGATCGAGGAACTCGGTCGCGGTGGTATGGGGATCGTTTACCGAGCCCGCCAGCGACGACTCGGTCGGGAGGTGGCTCTCAAGCTAATCCTGATCGATCATCTCACTTCCGGCACCGAGCGTGCCCGTTTCTACGCCGAGGCCAAGGCGGCCGCGCGACTCGAGCACCCGCACATCGTGCCGGTCTATGAGCTGGGGGAACATGATGGGCGTCCCTTTCTGTGCATGAAGCTAATTGAAGGCGAGACGCTTCTGCACCGATTGGCCCGCGGTCCCATGACGTCGGAAGAGGCCGCTCGATTGTTGGTTCCGTTATGTCGGGCCGTGCAATACGCGCATGACAACTCGGTGCTCCATCGAGATATCAAACCGTCCAACATTTTGATCGACCAAGCAGGCTCCGCGATCCTGACCGATTTCGGTCTCGCCAAGGACCTACGCGATCCGGCCACGGTGACTCGCACGGGAGCCGTGGTGGGAACGCCGGCCTACATGTCGCCCGAACAAGCGGCCGGTGGCCGTCCAGGAATCGATACGACGAGCGATGTCTATAGCTTGGGAGCGGTGCTCTACCACATGGTGACGGGACGGCCGCCTTTTCAGGGACGCACGGGTCTCGAGACGGTCTTGATGGTCTTGGATCAAGATCCTCCCTCGCCTCGTTCGGTCCAACCGAAGGTCGATCGAGATCTTGAGATGATCATCCTGCGTTGCTTGCAGAAACCATCGGACCTGCGGTATGCCTCGCCAGCCTCGCTGGCCGATGATCTCGAGGCGTTTCTTAGGCACGACGAAATATCCGCGCGCAGTGGCCGCTTCACCCAAGTGGTCGCGTTGATGTTTCGCGAAACGCATCACGTGGTCGTGCTGGAGAATTGGGGACTGCTCTGGATGTGGCACAGCCTCGTGCTGTTGGTCGTCTGTCTCGCGACCAATTTGCTGCAGTGGACGCCCGCGCCGACCCGCACGAGCTTCTTCTTGCTGTGGACCTTGGGCCTCTGGACCTGGGCCGCCGTGTTCTGGGCTCTGCGACGTCGCATGGGGCCCGTCACATTCGTCGAACGACAGATCGCGCACCTTTGGGCGGCGAGCATGATCGCCACCGCGACTCTCTATCCACTCGAAGCGTTGCTCGGGCTGCCGCCGCTCCAGCTTTCACCCGTCGTCCCGTTGTTCGCGGCGACCACGTTTCTCGTCAAGGCCGCGATTCTCTCGGGCCGTTTCTACATCCAGGCTGTCGCTCTCTTCGCGACCAGTTTGGTGATGGCCTTCGTGCCGGACTTCGGACATCTGATCATGGGAGCCGTGACGGCTGTCTGCTTCTTCATTCCCGGGCTCCGCTTTCATCGGGCTCGCAAGGCCCGACAGCGCGATCCCAACGCTTCTCTACTGACGGTCGGCGGAGCGTCGACCCGCCAGTAGCTCTCCGCGGCGACAGCGATCTGGATCGCGCGAGCGGATTGAGCGGTCAACAGTCGCGTCCTGGAAGTTCGAATGGTGAATCCGCCTAACGCGGAAGCCGATTCTCCACTCCCGCCGGCAGCGGTTGCTCTTGATCGCGCTCCAGCTGAGCGGCCCACAGTAGTCCGCGTTTGAGTAGTCGACGGAAGTGAGGGTTGGCGAAGTCGTCGACGTGGCCGAGCGACGTGTAGAAGACGCGAGCGCCGTATCGGTTGCAGTGAGTCCAGGCGACCGGTTCCGCTGGAAACTCGCCGACGCGTCCCGTGAGTACCACCGTCGTGCCCGGCGCGAGTGGATTCGTCTTGTAGAGCCAGCTACTGGCGACCCATTCATCCGTGGGAAAGTCGGCCACCAAGGGATGAGCCGTGGCGGATGGTTCCACTCGCACATAGGTGCGGGGGTCCTCGGCGTCCTTGTTTCCATAATGGTCGTGGTAGTTGCCGCCCAGGACTTCGGCGTCGAATTCGGGCCAAAGGCTTCGCCCAGCCTCGGGTTCGCCAGTACGCAACGCGAAGGCATGCGAGGCGGTGCGAATACCGACGACCGGGACGCCGCGATGCACGGCTTGCTTGATCGCCTCGAGTTGTTCGTCGGGCAACGCACGCCTGCGCATGCTCACCAAGAGGACATCAGCCGACTTGATCTCGCGCCAGCCCATGAGCGAGTGCACATCATCGGGCCGACCGAATAGCAGGCTGATGCGGAACGTCGAAGCCAGTTCTCGATCGAGATAGGCCGGCAGGGTTTGGTCCGTTTCGTATTCATCCTCCGAGATCAGCACGACGAGATGTGGGCGCTCGTCTTGCTGATACCGAAACTCGGTCCCGCCCAACACTTGGTCGCTCGTTATCGTTGGACAGACAAACTTCTCGATATGTTCAACAATGCGATCGGTGCCCGCGAAGTGCGAGACGTAAGGCCAGCGCTGGGGGTTGTACATGGTGTCGGTCAAGTCGCGCACGAGCACGACTCGCTTGCCGTTTTGGGACATTTGACGCAAGCCGAAGGGGCGTCCCAGGACACACATGTTGGTGTGCACTCCGACGAGCATCACTTGATCGATATCGCGCGCTTCCAGCAGATTCCAGATCTCGACGCCTTGATCGCTGATCGCGTCGCGTTGGTCATCGATGTCGATCGCGCCGATCTGAGCCTTCCAGGGAGCTCGGGGATTGAGGCCCAGGGAAGCGAGTTGCTCGTGCCAGCGAGCATGCTCCTCCAAGTCATCGTCTTCTCCCCCATCGCTCTGATCGATGGGATAGACGCCACGCTCTTCCTCCGGAATGCGATCGCACCACGACGAGATGTCATCGGGAAGATTGTCGGCGGTGGGGGCCGCCTGGGCTCGCAGCCGAGCGGGATGTTGTTCGTAGGGCGCCATGCAATCACTGGGTGCGTGGATGATGAGCGCGCCTCGATCGCGCATGACGTGCAGGAACTGATTCGCTCGTCCCACCATCTCCATTTCGCGCCGTACGGCGTTGAGACAGTGATGAGCGTCCCACATGTCGCAGACGATCACGGCGGTGCGCCGAGGGTCCCAGGTTTCGGCGGCATGCTCGATCCCATATCGCCCCTCCGCGATCTCGGTTCGTGAACGGAGCGTCAGTTCGAGTTCCTGGGCGACGGACGAAGTGGCTAATCCAGCAACGCCCCACGAACAAACGGAAACGACGACAAAGTGAATCAGTGCGCGCACGGCGGCAAGTGGTGTGGGCATGGCGGCATCACTCGAGCATGGAGGGAAGAGGGCAGGGGTCTTCGCGGATAGACGTCCGATCTAGGAACGCATGGCGGCCGGGTACCGAGTCACGAAGGGACCAAGGTAGGTCGGTCCGGGTCGCGAGATCGCAGGGCTCAGTATCGCTTGTTTTGAGCCTCGGTAAAGAACTTTGGTCCCGAGTTTCCGGGGCACGCGCGACGGTGCGAGGCTATTGGCGTGACGAGCGGTCTCGGCGAATCGAGATGGTCTGGCTTCCCAGAGCCGACTCGGTTTCGTTGGTTACGAAGGCCCGCACGGTCGAGGCTCCATAAGCCCAACTCGGAATCAGCAGCTCCACCTCGAAATCGCCCGCTTCGATATCGCGTTCGAGCCGAACGACCGTTCGATCGTTGGCGCTGGCATACGTGGCGTCGTACGAATCCAACTCCTCGAGCGACTCAACATAGGCGCCTCGACCCGCGAACGGCACGCGCAATCGGTCGCGCCGATAAACGATGTCGACGAGCAACTTGCCACCGATGGGCGAATGGCCGCTGACCACAAGCGGCTGATTCGCGGCCGGGCCAACGATCGGCTCCAACGTCATCTCTTGCGGATAGGTGAGTCGCAGGAGCGGGTCTCCGATTAGGTTGAACAGCGCCAGGTTCTCGCGTCTTTCCTCGTTCAACTGATTGCGAGTCGGGCTGAAGGTGCCGGCGAGACCGTCGAGCAGGAATCGATTCTCGTCCTCCTCGATCGTTCGCTCGATCATCGACTCGCGTTTGGCCGCACGACAAAGTTCGCCCAACGTTTTGTGTTCGTAGGCGAAATACTCCTGCAGCATTTCGTGGCTCATCACCGCCATCGCATAGGGCATGCTGACTCGCGAGGCTCCCAGCACGGCGACCGGCCCTTGAGGCTGTGTGAAAATGGCCTCCGCCAAACAGTCGCCTTGATGGTTGTAGTCCATCGCCGCGGTGTAACAGGCGAGGAAGATCGCGATCGGCAGGCCCTCACGAGCCTCCATCTTTCCGGCGTCCGCGGCTCGCAATACGTCATAGCGCCCTAGTGGTGTCTCGACCGGAGCGACTCGACCCGGACTGCCGTGGCCGATGTACACCCAAAAGAGACAGCCGTCGTTGAACCGATCGATCGCGCTGTCGTGGAAGCGAGGCGGAGCTGGGCAATAAGCGCTTTGCCACGAGCCGTAGGTCATCGAGGCTTCATAGCCCGACGGAATACCCTCGACCACGAATCGCTTGGTTGAGTTCTCGAGGATCGAATCGGCGAGCAAGCCAAAGCCACCGACTCCCGCCACCAAATTGATTCGCCGCCTCCAACTTGTTTGCGGCATCGCGGATTCGTAGCGAATGATCTTGTCGATCACCGTTTCCAACTCGCGGCGGGAATGCACGGCGAGCCGTCCGATGGTGAGCTCGGGAATCTGGTCACCATCGAGATCGGCGAACGGATTGTCGGAGGCGATCCAAGGCTCGCTACCGAACGCCACATTGACCTCGGCCGGAACATAGAACGTCGGCGTCTCGGCGGCGCCCAGAGGCTCGTCGACCGCGCGCAAACGATCGGGCGCGTCTCCGACCAAGACGATCGTTCGCAAGTGGCCGAGCTCGGCGAGCTGTTGGATTTGAGCCCTCAACTCCTGAAACTCGGTTGGACGAACGACGGCGATGCGATGCCCCTGGTCGATGCGGTAGTCCAGCCACCGGCGCAGCGGTTCGTCGAACAGCTCGGGCGATACCACCAGGACTTCGGCCTCACGAGGCTCCACCCGGGCACCCGCGCCATCGGAAGGTGGGGCAATCAATGCGCAGGCAAGTACCAAGCCGATCATGTCGAGAACCTTGGTGGTGAGAAACATCGCCAGGGAGGCCGCGCGAGGCCGGCTCCTCGCCTCTCATATTCCCGCATCTGGCAGTCCGGGACAAGCCGAATCGGACCTGCGCCAGCACGCGAGCCCATATCCTTGTTCAGGGCGTTAGCGGGCAGACCAATAGTTCGGCCACGGCATCTCGGTCTCCGAATACCACGGCAAACTGGCCGAAGCTCGTGCCCAACTCCAGAAGGTCACGACGCGAGATCCCCATCACCCAGAAGCTTGGCTCGCCAGGCCATGCTCCATGCGGATCGATGCCCAGGGCCGATATTGGCGGCAGTCCACGACGGATCAACTCCTGTCGGAGCTCCAGCTGCCGTTCCGCGTTCTCGGAGTCGGACAGTGATCGGGAGAACGGGTTGCAGGCCGTGATGAAACCCCAGGTTTCCAATCCCTTCTCGACCAACCATCGATCGGCCTCGGGAGACGCCCGACCGATGCGAATGCAAAACGGCCGGTCGCCCTGGACTCGGTATTCCGTTGCTCGATAGGCCGCAAGCAGCTCGGGCGTAAGTTCGGGGCGAGCGTTCATCTTGAGTGTTCCAGCCTGGGCCTGACGGCGGTTCAATGATCGTTGACCTTTCGATCCATCCTCCGCGGCCGAGTCAACGGGCCGAGCCCCCAAGGAAACCCTATGTGTAGGTTTTGATGTCGCGCTTTTCACGCTCCGCCCTAGTCGAACATGCCAAAAGCGTGCAAAACCAAAGGAAACCCGAAGCGTGAGTTTTGATGTCGCGCTTTTCACGCTCCGCCTCAGTCCACCAACTCAACAGCGTGGGAAAACTAAAGGAAACCCGAAGCGTGAGCGAGGGACTCTTCGAATTCTCGAGCAACCCAACAACTCGTCACGCCGCCAACGCTTCGGTCGAGCGGCATCGCTGAAAGCGCAACATCGAAACGCGTGAGCGACTGATGGCTCGTGTTTCCGAACGAGCCAAACAACTCGCCACACCACCTACGCCGCTCGGTATCGCGCCATTCAATTCTCGGCGACCAACGCCTCGAGAACCAACCCATAGGCATCTTGTTTGGGATCGATCACGGCGCGCCTCAGACGCTGACGCCGATCGAGAAAAAGCAATGCCGGCTTACCTGCGGGAATCCCCGCGGATGAGAGAAACTCTTGGTCCATTTGAAGCCCAATACCCTGAGCCAGCATGGCGCCCAGCACGGAGAGAGGTGAAATCGCGGGATTCGATTCACCCACCACGATCAAGTTGACCTTCCCAGAATAATCGTCGGCCAGGCCAAGCATCATCACGGCGGTGGACTGAGGAAACTGATTCCCCGGCGCGACAATCACCACCGAGGGACGATTCCCCAACGCACTCGCGTTAAACGCCGCTCCGTCTAGTGTTCCACTGGGAAGTTCGACCGGAGTGGCTGGCGCGGCTCCCAGCGCCGTACGACCCGCGGCGGCATTGTTCCCTTGGGATGCGTCTCTTAGGGCGCCGAGTCGGCTGGCGATGCGCGGATCCGACATGCGCTGGGACAGTTCGGGCACGAATTGTTCTAGCCCAGCGAAGCTCGTGTAGTTCAAGCCATCCTTGACCGCCGCTTCCAGCTCGTTCACATCGTCGTTGGCGACCACCGCGACCATGACTCGAGCCAACGCCACGCCCATCCGAATGTCCTTCGAGCGGAACCGAGCTCCGGCGGCTTGGTACGCGGCGTCATCCGTGGGAAACGCCCCGGCGACCGTGGTCAACATCTGGTAGGTCCGCCGCCCTTCTTGAACTCGCCCTTCGGATAGCAGCAGGCGCGTGCAATCGGTCAAGATCTGCATCTTGCCAGCCAACTGCGCGAGCCGATCACTGGCATTCGCCGAAATGAGTTGTCGATCCACGAGCTGCATCGATTCAGCTTGCCGCGTGAATCCCATCGCCTCGAGCTCCGTGATCCAACCTGGGTTGATGGCAGGGTCGGCACCACTCGTTCCCGTCACACCGGAAGGGGAAGTCGGATTGTTGATGGGGAAGGGAGGTGGCACGATTCCGGAGTTGGAAGGAGTCGAGGAAGTCGCTCCCGAAGGTGATACGGCGGTAGCTCCCGGGGGCAATGACGAGTCCGCCACGGTCGTTTCTTGAGCCAACTCCCCGCCGCAGCCGCCGCAGACCAGGGTGGCAATCATGATTCCCACCGCCAACCAATAAGCCCAACTCATCGTCGATCCCCTCTTTCGAAGCCCTGTCTCGTGCAGTTAAAACCACCCTGATGGACGCCCCTGAATCGAATGATACTAAGCCGTCCAGGATCGGGATGCTAGCCTGGGGGGTGGTTGAGGCCGAGACGCTGGAAGCAGGTGTGAATCGGTCCATTCAACTCCAGGCCGAAAGTCGAGCGAAACCAAGACATCCAGCCGTCAACACGCCACCACCTTTCTTGACGTCCCGCCGCGGCCGAATGAACCATCAAGGAACAGCCCCATGAGACGCTCAATCACGATTGCGTTGTGTTCGCTCATCGCCATGGGCGGGTGCCGGAATCAAGCTGACGGTGAGCTCGCGAATGAAAGTCCCGGAGACGCCGCGGCGCAAGTCGCTCCGCCGGCCAATCTTGATCTACCTGTCGACGGCGACTCACCTGCCGAACACACGAGTCCAAACAACGAGGCTGCCGAGCTCGCTGGGGACGATTCGCATGTGGCCAACGACCATGAGGATTCGAGTGGCGAAGGGGGCGTGTTGGATGGCTCTCTCGACAACGGCGACTCCGCCGAGGATATCGTCATCGACGTGAGCGATGGGGATCCGCAGATCAACGCGGCGATCGCTCGGGCTCGTGCGACATTCCCTTTGTTCGAGGCACGATGGAAGAAGATTCCGGCGGATAGTGTCGCCGTGAAGATCGCGGTGCCGACGCGCGGTGGAGGTTTCGAACACATTTGGTTCGAGCCGTTGGTCATCACGAAGGATACCGTCACAGGCATCTGTGGGAATGACCCCGAGAATGTTCCGGGACTGCTATTCGGCGATCGGCGAACGTTTAAACGCTCGCAAGTTTCCGATTGGATGATCGTGGTGGGCGATACGTGCTACGGCGGTTACACGATTCAAGTCTTGATCAAGCGAGAACCCTCCGCGGCTCCACCGTGGGAGTTCGCGGACCTTCCTACTGGAAACTGAGCCGCAAGGGATGTGATCCGCGCGGCTTGTCCCACAAGCACGCCGCGATTGCCGTGCGTCGATATCTTCTCCCAAAAGGAAGCTGATCATGTTCTCGACGGAAAAGGTCTCGGGCTCACGAGTTCTCGGTGAATGGGAGACGCGTCTGCGGGTCTATCCTCAAACGGGTCAGTATCCCTTTCTGATTGGCGATGCCGAGCAACTGGAAGGACTCAAGGAATCGCAAGGTTTGGACCGGCGATCGGTCGCGAGGGTACTCAGCGCGGCCAAGGGTTTTGATCAAGAACGTTGGATCGCGATCCGTCGGGCCGATGCGATCGACTGTGGCGTGTCCATGCACGAGGTGCTCGGCACGTGGCCATCGGAAAGAAGCTCGTGCGGCGAGGTGTCATTGCACCGTGACCGCTTGTCCGGGCAGGTCAAGGATGAGGTCTTCCTCGGCATGGCGACGATCGACGAACCATGGCACCTGCCGGCGGTGCTTAAGTTCGGAGGGTGGAATGACTGCCCCAACCCCGAGGTCCACTGTGCCTTCCACCAACAGTGGTTTACCGAGTTCGGGGCTCGAATCGTTGGCATGTCGGGCGACGTCGTGGAATGTGTCGTCCAATCGCCTCCACGTGATCGTGAGACCGCGCTCGCGTTGGCATGGCGGCAGTATTGGTACTGCGCCGATATCGTCGATCAGGGTTGTGGGTCGGCCAGTGAACTTGCCGCCACCTTGCTCGATGCGCCCTATTGGTTTTTCTGGTGGGATTGAGCGGCCGCGGCGGTGTTTTACTTTTCGGACATTCACGAGTCGGGTTGATGGACGACTTACTGCGGCAATGCATCAAGAACTTCGGAGAAGCTCCTCGGAAGTTCTCACTCGGACAGCGCTTCGCCTATCTCCGCGTCCAGCGCCCAGCTTGGGTCGTGTTCAATCCTACGGAAGGCATGGGATACCATTTGGATCACCTTGAGTCCCTTTTCATTCACGGCATCGTGACGTGGGGGCATGTGGTTCAAGCCAATGCAATGCTGTTCGAGGACGGGCCGATCAATCTTCCGGGTGAGTTGGTCTACTCGCTGGAGGATCGTAGCCTCGCGAGTCCCGAGTACCTGAAGTCAGTGGCCCATTATCTCTTCGAACTAAAAGGGACACTGCCTGACGATCCCCAACTCGGCGCCATCGCCGAGCATTTCACCAACGAACACACTCACGTCTTCGGATTGCCCGTGCCTGGCTGCATTAGCCCCTTGATTCGCTGTCGCATTTCGTCGACCTATTTCGTGCGGCATCATCTTCCCCGGCGGCGGACATGTCGTGTTGTCTTTCGAGGCTTGGTCGGGGTATCGTCCATGGGCCGAACCATCGTCGAGACGTTCGTGTCTAGTCGTCGCGTTGACTGGCCATGATCAAGCAGGCCAGTGCGCCGAAACCCAGGTGATTCCCATCACCGAAGCCTCTCGAGGAGACGCGATGGTATTCGTTATCGTTGACCTCGAGGCCACCTGTTGGGAAAAGAGCCGCGACTATCGACGCATGGAAATCATCGAGATTGGGGCGGTTCGCATGGAAACGCCCGATGGTGTTCCATCCGCCGAGTTCAGTGAGTTCGTGAAGCCAGTGGCCGAGCGGCGGCTGACGACGTTCTGCACACAACTCACGTCCATCCGGCAAGCGGACGTGGATCAAGCCGATGTTTTCCCGGTGGTCTTCCAGCGATTCTTGGACTGGATTGGTTCGGACGACTACCGTTTGTGTTCCTGGGGCGGCTACGACCTGACTCAGTTTCGAGTCGATTGCGATCGCCACCGAGTTCTATTCCCCACGGAGTTTGAAAGTCACATCAATCTCAAGATGGAGTTCGCGGCCAAGTTCTCCGTCAAATCTTGCGGCATGAAACGGGCTCTGAGCCTCGCGGGCATCCCGCTAGTCGGGACTCATCATCGAGGCATCGATGATGCCCGTAACATAGCCAAGCTCGCGCGCTTGATACTGCCGACGGTCATGGGACTCAACGAATAAACGCGACTCGTATCCGATCCGCGAAGCGGAGCCTCGGACACGAGACGAGATTGGCCCACGCCCTTTTATTGGGAGAGCATCGCTCCGGTCCTTGCATGATCATGGGGCGATCACCGAACCGATGAATGACGAATCCGATCGGACCTTCGTGGGTGGCAACCGTAATCCCGAGAAATACGGTTGGTCGCTCCGCGCCTGCAACGGCGAACTCGCGAGCCCCGAGCAAATCGCTCGGGCGGCCCAAGTGCTGGGTCGTGAGTCATTCCACGTGGATGCCGCTGGATACGAATGCGAGATCATCGCCGCGGCGGTCCATGGGGATGGGAAGCGAGTCGTTTACGTCGAGACCCGCGCGAAGGACAAGGGACGGCATGTCGATATCGCGATCAAGATCCACTATC
>JAGQPS010000124.1:10536-13753 GCA_020426595.1 Planctomycetales bacterium | reverse complement strand
GCCGAGAAATGGGCTCTTTCCAGCCACGCGGGTGGAGGGAGGCGAATGGCGGGGTGTGGCATTTCGCGCGTGGCGAATCGATGAGGCCCCAAGTACGAAAAAAGGACGCCCGAGCAACTTGCTCGAGCGTCCCGCGAAAAAACAACTAAGGCGTGCGTGACGCCGCGACGAGTCTGGATTACTTCTCCAGTTCGGCCGTCCAGTAGGCCTCGCTGATGAACTTCTGCCAACTCTCGACGCGGATCCCACGAGCCGCGTAGGTCGGTTTCCAGCGTGGCCGCTTCGGCACGCTGCGCAAAGGCATGTGGGCTTGGTCGGGCGTTCGGTCCGCCTTTTCCTTGTTGCAGGCCACGCAAGCCAAGACGCAGTTGTCCCACGACGAGATACCGCCCTGGGAACGAGGCACGACGTGATCGATCGTCAGCTCCTCGCTGCCCGGTTCCGAGCCGCAATACTGGCAGCGGAAGTGGTCACGCTTGAACACGTTCCTCCGGCTGAACGGAACTTCCTTCACCGGAACCCGATCGAACCGAGTCAACGTGATGACCTCGGGCACCCGCAAGCGAAACGAACACGCTTGGACGAATGCGTCGGCATCTCCGACCGGCAACGCGGCCCAATCCGACCACTCGTACTGTCGGTAGTCTTCCGGGTCGACCACCAAACACGATCGATTCCAGAGCTTGATCAAGGAACGAGCGACCGTACTGACACCAATCGGCTGCCAGTTGCGGTTCAGCACCAGCGTCGGACGCTCAAGCACACTTGTCACCATGGGCCTTACCCTCATAGGACTGGAGGCCATTGAATGATATCCGAATCCATTGCCAGTCGCACGTTTGGATTCGATGAATCCGGTGGCGTTCGCGAGAGCAAGAATCGCGGTGCTGGCCACCCGTCAAACCACCGCTGCCCCTAGGACGCGATTCCCGTGATTCGGGTTCACCGCAAGACTGTCGCGGAGAGCTGATCGGACTCGCGACGCGTGAGGACTGGCTGTTCCCGCGCCGCGCGAGGCGGTATCCTTGCACGCTTATCAAGGACCGCTTTTCCGGCCATTCCCATAACGCCGCGCGACCGGACGTTTCATGAATCCATCCGAGGAGCCCGAGCCGTTGCCTTCCCGATCGCAACGGAATGGCTCGGCCGATCCAAGCTCTCCCGAACCCCAGGCGAACCCCGCCGGTTCCAAGAGTCCCTCCCCTGGCGACCAGCGCCGACAACCGGCCATGCGGCTTCGGATCGAGCCCGTGGCTCGGCGGGCCGTGGATATTCAACAGGCGGTCGATCGTGATCTGCCCAACCATCAAGGTCTCAAGCGTGCGGCCGCCGGAGTCGCCGAGGCGGCGCTCGAGGCCGAACGCATCTCGAGCCAACTCAATCGACCATGGAGTCTGCATCGCCTGCCGGTGTGGTTCCTGTTGTTCTCGCTGATCGTGTTTGGACTGTGGGCCTACTACGAGTTCTTTCACGTCACGACGCTGCGCGTGGGAGTTCCCGACCGGGACGCCGTGGCGCTGCGCCGCACGCTGCTCAACGGCGGCTCGAACGTGAAGGTGCGCACCGTCGAAGTCGCGGGCAGTAGCGACTCGGTCGAGAAACTACTCACCGGCGATATCGACGTGGGGTTCATTCAAGGAGGCGTGCCGATCCCCGATCATCTGCAACGCTTGGAGCTTCCACGAGGAGAATGGATGCTCATCATGACCCGCGGCGGCAAGGGGATCGCGCAAGTCAGACAAGTCCTCACGTCGACTCGGAATCAAGGGAGCCACAGCGTGGCTGTCGCCTTCTTCGATGTTCTCGGGACAGCCAAGGACGTGACGTATGTCCACGATTGGAAGTCCCTCACGGAAGATCCCGAGTCGTACGAGATTCCCGCCGATGTCGACTGTGTCTTCGTGGTGAAGGATCTTTCCGACTTGCCGACACTCCAAGCGATCGACGCGCTCGAGCAGGCCGGTTTTCGACTCGCGAGTTCACAGCTCGGAGCCCGCGGTCAGCGACTCGAGTTTCTCAAGCCCACCACGATGCAGGTTGGCTATCTTCGGCCCGATCCACCATTGCCGCCCGCGCCGTTGGAGTCGGCTCAAGTCAGTACCTACATCGTCGCCCGAGAAGGGCTCACGCCCAAGCTGCTCGCCGCG
This sequence comes from Planctomycetales bacterium, assembly GCA_020426595.1. Classification (GTDB taxonomy): domain Bacteria; phylum Planctomycetota; class Planctomycetia; order Pirellulales; family Pirellulaceae; genus UBA11682. The sequence continues at coordinate 11,606 of JAGQPS010000124.1, read as the reverse complement.
ACCGGGCACTTGCTCGACGCGCATGGGCCTAGTATCAGCGAGTCGAGTTTCGAGCTCGATGTGACGACGACCTCGGAAGTGCTGCAAGGGGCGGAAGCGGTGTTGAGCATCTTGGTCTACATCGGCCTCGCGTTCTTGACCTTGCTGGGGCTCGAGGTGATGACTTATCGGCGACGGTTCAACGCCCTCAATACACTCGTCAGCCTGATCTCGATGCATCAGAGCAATAAGGACGTGCTGGGCATTCGCGACAAGCAGGAGCTCCAGAACAACTTGCTCTACCTCAGCACCTGCAGCGACCTCCTGGGGCTGGTGGGCGTGATCGCTGGCTACTACGCCCAGGAGAATGGATCGTTGCTGTACAACGGCCTGCTGAGTGTCGTTGGCGAGCGAGCCGACGCGTTGCGACTGAATATACAAATCAAGATCATGCACGCATCGATCGAGACGCTCGCGCCGGTTCATCTGGAAGGCGCTCGCGACGTACGGACTTGAGAACGGGGGACACGCGTACCCGAGGCGCGGCGTGCGCTCTTGAGACGTCGCGCGACGCCACGTTCGAGTCGATCATCATCGCTCGTGACGACGTCGTTTGAGAAAGCTCCAAAACCCGGAGTCATTCCGCGAGTCGTCGCCGCAATGCGCGTCCATGCAATCGCTAACCGCCTGGGCCAATTCGGCGGCTGACTTGAAGCGTTCGCTGGCCGAGATCGACATCGCCTGACTCGCGATCGCCGCCAGTGGGGCGGGACAGCCTGGTTTGGCGTCGCTCGCCACGCGATATTCGCCCGCGATGATCCTGTGCACGAGTTCGTCGCGGTGATCGACATCGATCGGAAGCACGCCCGTCATGATGCGAAACAGCGTGACTCCCAGCGCGTACACATCACTCGACGGGTGATGGTCCTCGAGTCCGAGATGCAACTCGGGACTCATGTACGGCAAGGTCCCTTCCTTCGCCGAAATCCGGCGCCGCACGCGCAGCGTCGAGGCGAGCAGGCGTTTTTCGCTTTCCGTGGAAGGTGTCTGCGATTGAGGGAGCAGCGTGGCTAGGCCCCAATCGATCAGGA
>JAGQPS010000124.1:0-10439 GCA_020426595.1 Planctomycetales bacterium | reverse complement strand
GTACCGATGCCAAGGATCGGTACGATGCCCGGGTGACCCAAGGCTCCCGTGATCTGTGCCTCGACCAAGAAGCGTTCGACCTGCTCCGGATCGTGACGCCGTTCCGGCCGGAGGAACTTCACCGCCAGCAGCCGCTCGATCTGCAAATCCTTGGCGAGGTACACTCGCCCTAGGCCTCCCTCGGCGATTAAACGAATCAGACGCACGCCCCAGGCGACACCGAGAGTGGGGTCGTCGTCGTCAAGGATCGGATCGGGCAAGTTCTCTCGCGCGCTGTCGCGCAAGTAGGTCTCGAGCCGAGCCAACTTCTCGACTCGAGCTCGAATGATGGGCAATAGCTCGGGATCGTTGACACAGAGCATGTCGGCCGACAGATCGACGCCTCGCTCACGCGCGATTTCCCAGCGGTCCAACAATTCCTCGATCCGCTCATCGCGCTGAGCTCGGCGAATGGTGGAAGGATCGAGAATCGATCGCTCGGATACGGACGAGTCATCGGAGGGGGAGTTCATAAGTCTTCAAGATGCGATGGCGGTGTGTGATTGCGCGGCCTCGGCCGACTCACGGTATTCTAGCCGCCCCTCGGCCGGCCCGCCTTGGCTGCTTCCCAGTTATCACGAGCCACCAGGACGCCACCGTTTCCCATCAACGCCCCAACGACCACTCCGGGGATTTGCTAGCAAATCGTTCGGAATCGGCTCGCTGGCGGCATTCGATCGGTTTGGGATTGAACTGGGCTGCGCGTTTGGGTTTCAATTCTCCGGCATTCATCATTCCGGGGGCTTTTCGTCGACTTGACGCGACAAGCGTTGGGCGAGGTCCGCGGTTGGAGAGCGGTTCGAGCGGTGTCTTTTCGTGCGTGGCGAAGGCGGAAACGCTTGTGGCGTCACCACCATTGTCACGCGTGCTTCACGGCGCGGCTGTGGTGGGCGGGGCACACCGACGGGAACTCGCGATTCCAGCCGATGGTTTCGATGCGAACGAATCGTATCGAGACAGCGCGAACCTCGATCGCGAGAATCCTCCGAAGCGGCGGTACGTGCGTCGCGAATCAGGGAAGATGCAGGGAGGCATGTACCTTGGGCCAGCAACAGAACCGTGATAATCGTCCGTCGTCGTCGAATGTCGCCGACGATCATGCCAACACCTTGCGCTCGGTTGGGCTCATTGCTTGGTCGCGACGACCGCCAACCGATGCTGATCGGATCATCGCGCGACTCGAGGAAACGGTTGGGAGCGACTCAACCGTCATCTCCCAACGCATTCTCGTTCAGTATGCCGTCGATGCGAACTCCGCCCCCGCGGGCGTGGAGACCGCCGAATTGGGAGCGGTGCGAGGCTGGCAAGTGATCTCGGCCGACGATTGGCTTTCGGGGCAGCGTGCCGCGCTGAAGTCGCTCAAGACCGACTCGGCCATGGTGGTCGACTTCGATCGCATTGGCCGCGCCGACGATCTCGAACTACTCGCCCGTCATGGACAAACGACCGCTTGGGTGCAGGGCCGCGATATCGCTCCCGCATCCTCTTGGTGGCGAAGAGGATTGCGACTCGGCGTCGAGTTGTTCAGTTGGCTAACGACTCGTGGCGGGACTCGCCAGTCGCTCAGTCCGGCTCTCGTTCTACCTCGCGAAACCTGGTCCGAGGTCGTCAAGGAACGCGAGTGGATGGTGCCACCGAATCATGAGCTCGCGGCGGTCGAGCGAGTCGCGATCGCTCGTCAGGCCGGGGATCGTCCGCTCGAGGTGCCGGTACGGCTCGCCGAACCCGCGGCGCCGCGCTCCATTATTCGCACACTGTTCGCGTCGGTTTGGAGCCTGCTGCTCGTCGCGCGTATCGCCTGGCGACAAACCTGGTTTCCGGCTCGCGAGGAGCAAGTCGACCCAGCCATGGGCGACGGGCCTCGGTCAGAGCAACAGGACACGAGCCCAACTCCGACTCCCGCTTGGCAATGGGCCATCGCGTTGCTCGTGATGCTCGGCGCGCTGCCGTTCTTTCTCGGTAACCTCGATTTTCCGTTGGTCGAACCGGACGAAACACGCAACGTGCAAATCGCCTTGGAGATGCATGAGACCGGCGACTATTTGTTGCCGACTCGCCATGGCAGTCCCTATCTCGACAAACCGGCGATGTTGTTCTGGTCGATGGCCAAGAGCTTCGAGTGGTTTGGCCGATCGGAGCAGGCCGCTCGTCTGCCGATTGGCTTCGCCGGTTGGCTCACGGTGGTCGGGCTAATCGTCGTCGGCTCGCGTCGCTTTGGATTGTTCGCGGCCACGCTTGGTGGTCTCGCGTTGATGTGCTGCGTGGGCTTCGCCGTGGTGAGTCGCTTTGTGATCACCGACGTCTTGTTGACGTGTACGATGACGTGGGCCGCTCTTTCCCTGCATCGAGGCATGGGAACGAAAGCTTGGCGTGGCGTGTGGTGGACGATCGCGGGCGCGGCTTTGGGAGTCGGCATTTTGACCAAGGGGCCCGTGGCTCCCGTGTTGACTCTGCCACCGTTCCTTCTGTGGTGTTGGCTTGAACGGCACGCCAACCGTCGCACCCTAGCGTCCTTGCTCTGGGTCGTGGTGCCGATGCTGCTGGTCCCGCTGCCTTGGTTCTTGTCGGTCGCCTTGCGCGAACCGGCTCAACTCGAACATTTCTTCTGGAAGCACAACGTCGTGCGATTCACGCAGGCGTTCAATCACCAACAACCGTTTTGGTTCTATGTGCCGGTGATCTTCGCGGGCATGTTCCCGACATCGATGTTGTTGCCGAGCATGCTTGTTGGGCTGGTGAGTCGTCGCGAGTCGTTGCGGAGATTGCGGACCGAGAACGACGGCTTTCTCTGGCTCGCGGGTGGCACGACGATCCTGTTCTTCACGATCTCCAGCGCGAAGTTGCCGACCTACATCCTGCCGAGCCTGCCCATGTTGAGCCTGCTCGCGGGGCGTTTCGTGGCTCGCGTGATCTTCAGTCCCGAGGGACGCCTCGGCCAATTGGCGCAGCCCTATCATCGCCATCTCGCGCGCTGGTTGCCGTGGCAAGCGGGCGCGGTGCTGGCCTTTATCCTGGTCGGTTCGGCGATCGTCGAACATGAGGTGGCCCCCGTGACCAACTTCGCCGACACGATGCAGATCACGGCGATCGTGGGAGCCATTTTGGGAGTCGCCATCATCAGTTTGTTGCTGGGGGGACGGTACACCGCGAAGTGGGCCACCTTGGGCGTGGCGGCTCCGTTGATCCTGGGTTATGTCTTCCTTGATGTGTATCCCGATGGAGCGACTCATCGATCGTACTATCCGACCGCCATGGCTCAATTGACCGCTTGGCGAGGCGAGAACTGGCGGCATGAAGTCGGCGAACCAACGGTCGCGAACTCAGCGGCATTGGTCTCGACCAATTCACCTGGCGCGGTTGGAGTCGACCCGGACTCGATCGATCCCGCGGATGTGCCTCTCGTTTGGTTCGGACGACTCAGCGATTCGACGCAGTTGCACGTTGATGTACCGCCCGAGCACCAGTTCTCGGAGGATCAGGTTTTTGAGTTGTGCTGCTTCGCCATGCGTCAGTGGCTACGCGGATATCCGGAAACCGCGATCGTCACGATCCCCCGTCACTCGACGTTGATCACCAATCGGATGCCGATCGGGTTCGAACTGCGGCAGTTGCACGAAGGAAGCACGATCTTCTTCCTCAAACCACAGCCTTGGTGGGATGCCGAGGGGCAAGCCCACATGGCTCAAGCGGAACACGATGAGACTCGTCACCGCTAGACGTTCGCGGTCCCGCCAAGTCGTTCGCGGAACGAATGGCTGACGGGCCGAGCCTTTTCGCGGGAGCTCGTGGAGCGTTGGATTTGCTTGGTGGCCGCCGAGGGGGCACAATGAAGGCTTCCCTCACCGGAGGTCCGCATGACCCACCCTTGCCACCACCCGCACTGGAACCGCCGACAATGGCTGCAGGCCGGCGGTATCGGTCTGCTCGGCCTGACGGTTGGCGAGCTTGGTCGATTGAGGGCGGAGTCGCCCGAATCCGAGTCGCCCGCCAAGAGCGTGATCTTCGTTTTTCTCTCCGGCGGATTGGCCCAGCACGAGAGTTTCGATCCGAAGCCAGAGGCCGCGGAGGATATTCGCGGCGAGTTCAACACGATCGGCACGCGGACCGCGGGACTGAGGATTTGCGAACATCTGCCGTGTCTGGCGAATTGCAGTCACCTCTGGTCGGTCGTCCGCAGTTTGTCGCATCCGTACAACGAACATTCCCAAGGCCATATGGCCATTCTGTCGGGACGGTCGGACATGCCGATCGGATTCGATCCCAACCGTCCCAAGGATACCGACCATCCCTCCTTGGCCGCGGTCGCCGGCGGAGTGCTCGAGGCTCGCAATAATCTGCCTCCCGCGATCGTGTTGCCGGAGAAGTTGGTCCATCGGACCGGGCGAGTCATTCCTGGACAATTCGGCACGTCGATGGGCCCCGGACGCGATCCGTATTTCCTTGATTGCGTGCCGTTCCATCCGAGTGTTTACGGAGCCTGGCCGGAGTACGCCTTCGATCATCAACAAGGAACGGTCGCGGCGGGACTCGAGTTTCGCGCTCCGAGCTTGCGACTTCCCGACTCGCTCACACCCGAGCATCTCGCTTCCCGAGTCGACTTGCTGGCCGAGGTCCAGCGGCGACAACGACGGCTCGAGTCACTGGCGGAAGTCGAGTCGTTTGATCGATTCCAGTCCAGTGCCTTGTCGATGCTCGCCGACAGCGACTTGGCCAATGTGTTTCGAGTCACCGATGCCGATGATGCGACGCTCGATCGCTACGGCCGACATGCCTTCGGTTGGTCCATGCTGCTCGCGAGGCGATTGGTTGATGCCGGCACGAGCCTCGTGCAAGTCAATCTCGGCAACAACGAAACGTGGGACACCCACGGTAACGCCTTCCCGCATCTCAAGAATCTACTGCTGCCTCCGTTCGATCAATCACTCACGGCGTTGCTCGAAGGGTTGGAAGCGGATGGGCGGTTGGACGAGACGATGGTGGTCGTGGCGAGTGAGTTTGGCCGCACGCCAAAGATCTCGCATCTCGCGCAGCACTATGCCTTGCCGGGACGTGACCACTGGGGGCGAGCCCAATCGATTCTGCTCGCCGGCGGCGGCGTGAAAGGTGGTCGAGTCATCGGCGCGACCGATTCGTTCGGCGGCGAACCGACCGACGATCCGGTCACTCCCGAACAATTCGCCGCCACGATCTACCGTGGACTCGGCATCCCGCCTCAGTCGAATTGGTTCGATCTGCTCGACCGCCCCATGCCCGTCTATCACGGTAGCCCAATCCCCGGCCTGACCTAGTCCGCCGGGAAGAGAGTTGACCGCGGAGAGCACGGTGAGTTCGTGCGAGATGTGGCTAGAGGATGAAGCGGCGAATGCCGCTCTTGAGCCTGGTTTCGTTGAAGTTCATGAGCAGGCCGAGCTTGACCTTGGCAAGCTTCATGTAGGTCAGCAATTGAGCTTCATCGAGCCCGATAAGCTGCTTCGCACTCTTGAGCTCGACGATCAGCTTCTCTTCGATCAGAAAGTCGATGCGGTAACCACACTCGAGCCTGGTTTCCTTGTATTCGACCGGCATCGGAAGCTGCCGCTGGAATTGGATTCCGTTCTCCCTTAGCTCGAAGGCCAAACACTTCTCGTAGGCCGATTCAAGAAGTCCCGGTCCCAATTGACGGTGCACCTCGATCGCGCACCCAATGACTCGGCCCGTGATTTCTTCTTGCTCCATCGTCATGCTCCGCTCATCCCAGGGAAGAAAGTGGGCCTGCTGGGATGTACGCTCTCTTGGCGTTCTTTTGGGTCAAGAGGCTTGCGGGAGAGGAATCTTGATTTACCACGGAGGGCTCGGAGAGCACGGAGGGAAGAGAGAGGATCGGCCGTTAGAAATTTCGGTGGTCACTTGGAGAGTAACAAGACAAGCAGGTTTTTATCGAGCTAGCGTTAAACGTCTCTAGCTGCCCACCAATGCCGCATCTCTTCCGATCAAAACTCCATTGCGACGACTTCAAGGCTACGTGAGTTTTTCTCTGTCTTCCCCTCCGTGCTCTCCGAGCTCTCAGTGGTAAAAACTCCTAAGCCAGAACTCTCCTCACCACGGAGCCATGAATATCGGTCAGCCGAAAATCTCTCCCTTGGAAGCGATACGTGAGTTGCTCGTGGTCGATGCCCAATTGATGCAGCAACGTGGCTTGAAGGTCATGCACATGGACTGCTTGATCGACGGTGCCTAGTCCGAGGTCGTCGGTTACTCCCCATCGCATGCCTGGCTTGAAGCCGCCTCCGGCGACCCACATCGTGTAGCCGTCGACATGATGGTCGCGACCGGTGTTCTCACGCACCTCGCCCATTGGCGTGCGACCAAACTCCCCGCCCCAAATCACCAACGTTTCGTCGAGCAGTCCGCGTCTTTCCAAGTCTTCAATCAACGCGACACTCGGCTGATCGACTTGAGCCGACACTTCCGGCAGATGTTTCTCGAGGTTTTCCGTCGAGCCGCCGTGATGATCCCAGTTGGTGTGGTAAAGCTGCACGAACCGTACGCCTCGTTCGACCAATCTTCGCGCGAGGAGGCAATTGCGGGCGAACGACGGCTGGCCAGCCTTCACGCCATAGGCGTCGAGAGTCGCCTGGGTTTCGTCGGTCATCCCCATCAGCTCGGGCGCGCGGGCCTGCATGCGGAACGCCATTTCGTAGGCGGCGATCCGAGTTTCGATTTCAGGGTCTCGAGTCGCCTCGCCATGGGCCTGATTGAGCGCGGCGACCGCATCGATGTAGCGACGCTCGTCGTCACGATTCCGCCCCGAGGGGCTCGTGAGATGCAGAATCGGGTCGGCCGAGTCGCGGAGAGGCACGCCTTGATGAGTCGTCGGAAGAAAGCCGCTCGACCAAAGACTCGAGCCTCCCCGAGGGCCGCGCGGTCCCGATTGCAGCACGACGAAACCGGGTAGATCGTTCGCCTCGCTCCCGAGGCCGTAAGTAGTCCAGGCTCCGAAACTTGGACGCCCAGGTTGGGGTGAGCCGGTGTTTACGAAGATCTTGGCGGGGCCATGATTGAAGACATTGGTTTGCATGCCATTGAGCCAACAGACCTTGTCGACAATCCGCTGATGAGCCGGCAGTAAATCCGAAAGTGTCTGCCCGCATTCCCCGTAGGCCCGAAAGGTTCGGCGAGAGCCAAGCAGTGTCTCGTTGCCTTTCAAGAATGCGAATCGTTTTCCTTCCAAGGCCGACGCGGGAGGAGCTTCGCCGTTGAGTCGCCGCAAGGTCGGCTTGTCTTGAAAGAGCTCGAGTTGACTGGGGCCGCCCGCCATGAACAAGAAGATCACGCTCTTGGCCTTGGCGGGGAACGGTGGCGGGACGACTCGTCCAGGAGCCCCCTCGACGCGAGGCGACTCGCTGCCGCGCGAGCTTTCCTGCAACAACTGGCTCAAGGCGATCGTGCCGATGCCCAGTCCCGCGGAACGAAGCCACTGTCGTCGGTTCTCGCCGCTCACCATGCGCTCGACTTCGGCTGGGAGTCGTTGGGCCGCCAATGAATTTCTCATCGTGCTACTCCCGAGTAATGAATTCATCGAGGTTGAAGACGATCCGCGCCAGGCTCGACCAAACCGCCACATCGAGCCGCTCGGAATCCGCGACGTTCCAACGGTGCGCCGCCACCGAGCCAAGCCACTGGTCGAGCGCGGCCGAGTCCGACTCAAACCGCTCTCGCTCGGCCGCGGCGAAGTCGAGCAGGAGCGCGACTTCACCTTCGTTGGGTGAGCGAGAAAAACCTTCGCGGAACATGCTCTCGATGCTGGACCGATCGGGCGAGCCGCCGCGCGCGAGTCGCGCGCCCCAGGCTCCTGCCAATTCCAGGAACACGGGGTCGTTGGACAGCGTCAGCGACTGAAGGGGCGTGTTGCTGCGCACGCGACGCGTGCACGTGGTTTCAAACTTGGGAGCATCAAAAGTCGTCAGCAGCGGATACGGAGCGCTGCGGTAGAAGAAGGTGTACATGCCTCGGCGATAACGAGCGGCTCCTTGGCTTTCCGGCCACGATCCGGCTCGCTGCGTGAACGCGAAGACTCCGGCCGGTTGCGGCGGATGCACGCTCGGGCCACCGAGCTGACGACTCAGGACACCACTCGACGCCAGCGCGAGATCGCGCACGACTTCTCCCTCGACTCGCACTCGCGATTGACGCGCGAGCGTGAGGTTATTGGGATCCAGCTCGGCCAGGTCGTCGCGCAGGTAGGAGTCTTGTTGGTAGGTGGCACTGAGGACCACGGAGCGGACCAGGTTCTTGCGGGACCAATCGCGCTCGATGAAATCCGCCGCGAGGAATTCAAGTAGACGCGGATGGGTCGGCGTGGATCCTTGGGCTCCGAAATCGTTCTCGGTTTCGACGAGGCCTCGGCCAAAGAGCCGCATCCACATACGGTTCACGGTGACGCGCGGCGTGAGCGGTTGTTCGTCGGCGACGAGCCATCGTGCTAGGTCCAGCCGAGTGGCGTGCCGCTCGTCGGACTCGTTAGGAAGCGCGGGGAGCCAAGCGGGAGTCGCCGGGACAACGGGATCGCCTCGCCGCAGGAAGTCGCCTCGCAGCAGTACGAAACTCTCGCGAGGATTGGGGAGGTCGGCCATCACCATCGAGCGAGGAATGGCTCGCGACAGCTGCTCTCGTTGCTGCTTGAATGCCTCGACATCGGAGACCAACGCGCGACGCGCCGAGGAATCGAAACCAAGTTCACGCGCATCGAGCGAAGTGACCGAGACGCGGAACTTGCCCACGGGATACCCAGCGGGTTGGTCTCCGAAGACAAGCTCCAGTTCCGCGGTTTCACCTTCCGAGAGGTCCAGCGGCGTCTCCAATGCGAACCAAGCGGTGCGGTTGGAATTGAGTGGTCCGACTTGGGAATTGCCACCCACGTTGATCGCCCAACCCGTCTTGATGTCTCCGTCGATCGCATCGGTTACGGGGTACTTATCTTGCGAATGCTCCGCGATCGCTCCGCTGATCCGGCGCGAGGTTCCTTGTCCGTCACGTAGGTTCAGTTCGCACAGCACGAAGTTGCCATTACCAGCTCGCCCCGGACCCTGTTGTGGAAGGGAAGGATCGGTCAATGTTTCGAGTCGAATCGACGTGATCGTGGTGGGCGAGTCGGTCCTCAGTTGGATGCGGTAGGCATCGCTCGGAGCCACGTTGCCGGTCGCCAGCCACGACCCATCTTCCTGACGAACAAGCATCGCGGACGAATTCGTTTCGGCGCTCGGCTGCTCGATTTGGCTCCATGTCTCGGTCGCGCCGCGAGCCGCGGTCGTGATTTCGCTCGACAACGGATCGACCAGTTCCGGATGGTCTCGATCGAACTGCTCGAGCAATTGCGTGGCCGCGGCCAGCCGTTGCTCGGCGATGAGCAATTGCTCGGACTGTTGGATGGTGGGAACCGCCACCGTGGCTCCGCCGTTATTGACGTCGGTCCCGGAATTGAAGAACGCGTAGAGTTGATAGAACTCACGTTGCGTCAGAGGATCGTATTTGTGGTTGTGACACTGGGCGCAGCCGACCGTGAGTCCGAGCCAAACGGACCCTGTCGTATTGACGCGATCGACGACCGCTTCGACTCGGAACTGCTCCGGATCGGAACCGCCTTCTTGATTGATCAACGTGTTGCGATGAAACCCCGTGGCGACTCGTTCGGTGACCGACGCGTCGGGAAGCATGTCACCCGCGAGCTGTTCGATCGTGAACTGGTCGAAGGGCATGTCATCGTTGATCGCTTGCATCACCCAATCGCGATAGGGCCACATCGTGCGTTCGCCGTCGACCGTGTATCCGTGCGAGTCGGCGTAGCGCGCTTGGTCGAGCCAATGTCGGCCCCAACGTTCGCCAAAATGCGGACTCGACAACAACCGATCGACCAACCGAGCCTCGGCGTCGGGACGCGGGTCGGCGAGGAATCGACCGAGTTCCTCCGAGTCGGGAGGAAGGCCGCGCAAGTCGAGCGACAATCGCCGCAGCAATGTCTCGCGCGACGCACGCGGGGAAGGAGCCAAGCCACGAGCTCGCAACGGCTCGGTGACGAAACGATCGATGGGACGTTGCGACCAGGAATCACCGGGCACGGTGGGCGGAGTCGGTTTGCGGAGCGGTCGAAACGCCCAATGCGGCTCGTAGGGCGCGCCGAGCGCGATCCACCGCTTGAGCTTCTCCACGGACGCCTCGCTCCAAGCCGGACCAACATCCTCGGGAGGCATGCGATCTCCGCCGTGGCCCAAGATGCGTTCGACCAACAAGCTGTCGTCGGGCTGGCCGGGAACGATGGCCGGTCCGCTGTCTCCTCCCTCCAGCGCGCCTTCGCGAGTGTCGAGTCGGAGTCCCGCTTCGCGAGTCGCTTCATCGGGACCATGGCATCGCCAGCAAGTGTCGCT
>JAGQPS010000123.1 GCA_020426595.1 Planctomycetales bacterium | reverse complement strand
TGCGACCGCACGCTACAAGTTTTTTATGAAGATATAACTCATACGGTATCGGGGAGACCTTCGTGGTTCTCGTCTTGCGGTTCTCGAAATTCCCACTGCTTGCATTGGGCGAATACGTCTAGCATCGATATCGGAACTTGGAATAACAGACAAAAACAACAGCCAATGGCGGAGCTGCCCGTGACCATGGCTGGCATTCGTATTCTCCCACCTTCACGCCGTGCTGGTGCGGTAATTCATTCTCTGAAGCACTCGTCGTTTCGCATCGTGAGCCGTTGAGAGATCAGTCGTCTCCGCGGCTACGATCCCTCGTCTGCGAGTGCTTGTGATCCTGCTTTCCAATGGCGTCGCTGCTGGGCTGAGGACGAATTGGAAAACAGCGTCGCCGCGTTGAATGTCGTTGCCTCTTGCCTCTGGCCTCGCTTGAGTCGAGTTCGAGAAATTGAATGTCGCTGTCCGTGTATCCGACAGCAATCAGGGCCGGGGATCTTCTCGGATTTCCGTGGCGGAGATGGGCTTTGAGCGGAGGCTCGAGTTCAATCGGCGGCGTGATCAAGTCGATTCATCTTTGGATGGCCCGATGCTGGGGAGTGATCGGTACTCCCTTGGCCGATCTGCTGTTGCCGTGGTAAATGCCGACCATAAAAGTTGGCATTGAGTCTGTCCCCTCAACGCTCCCCCCTCGATCTTCGCCGCGCGCGATCGAGCATTAGCTTGGTTCTCAATTGCGGTCCGGCTACTTCGGCCCAGCAAAACACTTAAAGCGAACGCGTTCCGCCTTTTTATTCCGCGCGGCGTTCTTCAAAATTCTCTGGCACCGGAACCGCGGCGACGCGAAAGCCGAGGTAATTAAAACGGGCCTCTGGAGTGTCCTTGTTTCGGACCGACGACCGGCAATACCTGGGAGATACGCCCCAACTACCGCCCCGGTTAACTCGAACTTCTCCTTCCGAAGGGCCGAGCGGGTCGATGCCTCTGGGCAAGTCGTCCGCATACCAGTCCAAGCACCACTCACAACAGTTCCCGTGCATGTCTCGAAGGTTCCAGCCGTTCGGCAATTTTTGACCCACGAGGTGGGCGTACATTTCTCTCTTGTTCCAGGCGTTGTCCTCGAACCATTCATAGTCTCCCAGAACCGACGCATCATCGCCGAACGAGAACGCTGTTTGACCACCCGCGCGACATGCATACTCCCACTGCGCCTCCGTTGGTAACCGATAGGCCGCACGCGGACTCAGTCGACCCGCAAGACGTTCCTGTTCGGTCAATCGGTGACAGAACTCCACTGCCTCCTCCCATCTCACGCACATCGCTGGATAACGATCCCCTTCCCGCGTATCGCCACGGTCCTTCCACGGCTCGCTTCCCATGATCGTTCGCCACTGTGCCTGGGTGACTTCCGTCTCGCCAAGCCAGAATCCCTGAGTCAGTTCCACCTCGACTTGATTCTCATTGGTGGCTCGTCCCTGCTCGGTCTCCGGGCTCCCCATCATGAATCGGCCCGCCGGGATCCACGCCATACGGAACCCAGGCAGCTCGGTGAACTCTCGGAGGTCACCTGGACGTGTGCCGATGAGAAGGCTCGGGAGTTCGAGCAACGGAAACTCGCCGCGCGAGTTGTCCTTCAGTTCCGGTCGTTGGACCTCTCCGCCAAACTCGTTGGGGTTCGCGCGCGTGTCATCGATGACCGACCGCTCTACGTAAGAATGCAGCTCGCTCAAAGTGACCGTTCCATCGGCCGGCATGTCTTGACTGCCCGCATCGGCTTTCCCCTTGAGTCCTTCAATGACATGATGAAAGAAGAGGCCGTGCTCGATCCGATTCGACTCGAATGCTATTTGATCCTCGCTACAGCTAAAGAAGGCGGCGACTCCTTCGGGCATGGACGCCATGCGCGGCATCGTCACGCCGTCGGTGCGATCTCCCGAAACACGGCGACAAATGTCGGCCAACAGCAGCTTCTGGCCTGCCTTGCAATCGGCTAGTCGCTGAATGATCGACGCGACCGATATCAGTCGATTTCGCTCCGTCAGATCGGGCAGCTCGACCAGCGCATCCCCGTCGTTGCGTCCGCCAACTCGCTTGTTCGCGTCCGCCGGACAGAAATAGAGGTGTTCGACCTCGTTGCCGTCGACATCCTCGATCAGCTTCAAGCCGTGACCTGCCAAGGCGATGATCACGGTATCTCGCTCGGTCAGATCCTCGGACGCGAGTAGAAGATCGAGTTGATCCTCGATGAAGTCATGCTTTGGTGCGAGGCTGCGGAGGCTTGAATCACCCGCCGCGCGAGTCTCCGTCATCAGCGCGACGATGTAGCCCGCCCGCGTAAGCACGTCGGCCAAGTCGGTCGCATCCTCTTCCGCATGGGGAAGCGATGAAAACTGCCGAGGCGAATAGTCCGACACACCAATGATCAACGCATGGTTTCGGCCCGGCCGAGTCGGCTCGTCCACCGCCTGACCAAACGCTGACGACGGCCCTGCAAGCAGGCACGACATCACCGCTACCGATGCCAACGAGGCGCGAATCAGGCCGAATTGCATCGCAAGACTCCGGGTTTCAAATCGCTCCTTCGCCGCGCATCGAACGCACGCGGTCAGTGGCCATCAACGTTTGACGCGAATGATTGTCGTCGCACGCATGCCGCCACCGCCACCAGGGGCATCGATGTTCGCGCCATACTCCAATCCCTACCCCGCCGGCCCTCGTTGAACGGCTTTGCGGCGTCGCTTGGTCAGGGGTGCGCGGTGGACTGGCCAATGTCCGGAATCGGCTTTAGGTGCGGCGAGTAGCGGACGGCGAGAAAGCTCGTGGCCCGGCGGAGATGCTTCCAATTGTTGGTGCGGATATTCCAACCGAGATGGTTTCGCACACGCGACTACCGACAAAGTTCTCGCGCCGATTCTTCGCTAAAGCGATCGCGATGTCACTGCGTCATGCCGCTCACCAGAGGCGACAGTACCTTGTCCGCCAAGTTGGCCATGGCATGCGCGAGAATTGCCGCCTCCAGGCCTCGCCGCCAATAGAGCCAGCCAAGTACGATCCCAGCCACGCCGTTCACGAGATAGATGTTGGTTAGCAGTCCAAGGGTGATTGGAATTTGTAACGCCAAGGCGTTGCCAATGTGCAAGGTTGCGAACGCGAACGCGGCCGTGAGGTTGGCTAACCAAACCGCCGACGAAGTGGGCGTGGTGGATCGCAAGGCTCTCATTATCCAAGTGAGCACGAGCGTCATGGCGCCGAAGCGGAAGAGTAGTTCCTCGATCACACCGGCGGACATGGAGGCCAAGGCTGGCTTCCACATACTCATCGTTCGTGTCGCCTCCTCGGCCTTGAGTGCCGCGTCGGGCAATGGCGGCATAAGTGCTTCGCACAGGGGCTGCACCAGCAACAGAAACGCCCCGATGGCACAGCCTGCGAGAGTCGCGCTCTTGAAAGTTCCCCAGGCCCGCTCGCGCCACTCTCCTAGCGCGGGATCGACTTTCCCGAGTAATCGTAGGCCGAGGCCAACCTTCGGACCCTTGGTCAAGCCAACAACAATCGAGGCGGCCACCATGGTCATGCGTTCGGCGGTACTTTGAAGCGTGAACTCCCATACGACCACGCGGTCCCCCGCGGCTTCCAGGAGCTCAAGAAGATACGGCACGACGGATAGCGAGGCCGCCAAAGCACCGACCAACAACGTCGCGACAAGCCACCAGTCGGTATCAACCTCCGTGGTCGCGGGTACCGAGAGATCATCGGTCGCCGAAGTGCCAACCGTGATCGCGGCGTCCGTCTGATCAGGCTGCGGCGTCTCCTGGGCCGAGACGGTTGGAGCTGCTGGGGCGACGCGGACTCGCGGCTCAATCGGGGCCCGATCTTCCATTCGATGCCTCTCCATGGGAACCGCACTTCTTGGTCGGGCTTGTGGTACGGAACGCCCATGCCGGATAGCTCGGACCGATCGCGGTTGTTAGCTGGGACGACTGGTAGCGGAAACATGCCCTGATTTTAGAGCCTATCCAGTGCGTTCCCTTCTCAACCTTACGGCTTCGAGAGAAACACTCGGTTCGTCCGAGGCGTGTGTCTTCCTTGACAAGCGATCAGTTCGGGCGCGACGCATCGTCAAGCTTCTCGTTCGCAATTCACGCACTTGGAGATTCGTGGGAAAGGCTGAACGAAGTCGACCAGAACTTGCGATTCACCTTGGGTGATGGAGCAGGCTCGAGAGTCCGTTGAAATTCTTCAAGGCTAACGGCATGTCGGCGTACGGATCGAAATGCTCCAGTCGGACTCACTTCCAGTCGATCGGTGGACGGAGTGGATCAGGAACGAATGCCAGGGCGTGAGTTTGAGTCGACTCCCCGGCGTCAACCCTCGGCCGCGTCCACACCGTTTCCACGCTGAGAATCGCTTTGCGAAACGGTGGTCAGTCGTCCTGAATCGCGCGGACTCGGTCCGACTACGAGAAAGGGCTCCTTTACGCGAAGGGGAATGTGATTGTTGTTAAGAAAACAGGTCCATCTCGCTTTCGACTCCGGTGTGAATCCACAGGGAACCGCGATAGGTGGCAGTGAATCGAACCAGATGGTGAGCCCGCTCCTCCACTTGCGCCAAAACAACACGTCATTGTTCGGGAGACCTAGAACTCGGCGGCTCCAGAACTTCGGCTTTCCCGTCGAGTAGCTGATCTCGTGGGTTGTCGCATGGATTAGCTTGCGGGGACCAAGCTCAACCACGAATCGATCCTCGTCCGCTGTTATATCGAGATACCGTCGATGCGGAGCTATGATGCGAAGAGCAAACTTCGAAAGAGTATGGGCTATGAAGGGAAAGAATATAAACAGCGCGGAGACCAATGCGATACCGACTCCGTCTCGCAAGACCGACGGCCAGCCAGAATACGCGAAAATGGAACCGTAGGCCACGACGGAAACGACAAGCCAAACGGCCGATCGGAATGCGAATGAACGCATCCAATCGCTCTTCGTTGGCATGAAGTAGAGATCAATCGTCTCGTGGACCATGGAGGAATCGTCCGCTGATGAAAATCTGTCTTCGCTGATGGTGGAGCCTTAAGGACTGCAGGTACAAGGTTCTTGATCGTGCGGTACAAGACGATTGATATCCAACTCTCGGTACGCAGCTCAAAAATTTTCGCGAGACCTGATCCGCCAAGCATCGGCAACTGGCTGATGCGATTGAGGTCGGAGACTGATTTAGAATGTTGGACCCAGCCGTCACTTCGTGACTCATTCCCCACGGCTTTGAGATTTTTACGCGGCTTGTACGGCAAGCCGTTATCGCCTGCCATCCAGAGTGCTCCGCTGCGGGGTGTCGGCTCCCAGGCGGCAACCTTGAGTCGTGTCCACACCGCTGGCGCCCCGTGGATCGTTCGGCGAAACCCCGACTACTCGTTTTGTACCGCTGGCCGGCTGTCCAGGTTGAACCTCGCAACGAGTTCCAAAAAGGCAGCTGAATCGGCATCCAGGTCAAGAAAGGAAACTTCGGCGCTCGAGTAGTGCTGCCTCAGTACGGATCTAATGCGTGCTTTCAGTTGCCTTTCTCGAGCGTCCAGCTCCTCAATTAAGGCCTCGTTTGCTGCTTCAATTTGAGGCCGCGTCGGGGTTCGGCCGGCAGGTTCCAGTTCTCCCAGAGCTTCCGGTCCCAGCGTGACGTAATTGAGAAGTCTTGCCATCAGGGACAGCTCGTCGATCTGGCGAGGGAGTAAGAACTCGGAAGCCGAATCGAAAGAGAATCGTTTGTGGTCATACACCCACTCCTTGAACCGTTGAGTCCTGAGCGATTGTTCTTCATGCGATGCTATTGCCTGGCGCTCGAATGCGAATACGCGACGTAGCTCCGCGAGCTGAATGGCGGAGAGTTCCGACGGAATGGCTTGATGAAAGTGTTCTAGAGGAGATGCGACCGCGAATGTGGATGGAACGGCGTAAGTCGTTTGAATCGTTCCCATTGGCCCTCTCAGGAATCTCGCTTGCGTGTACACCCAATCTCCGCGGAATAGCCCCTCTCGAATGTTCAAAGGAAGTTCTTGTAGCTGTTGAGGTAGTTCGCGTTCGCCCGAGAGAATCGTGGCAACCAATGCCTCTAAAGGCAAGGGAGGTAGGTCATTCAAGATCAGTGTGTCGGGTTCGGGAAGATACTCAGGTAGGCAGGACTGGGCGTGACGCACAAGGCAATCGAGAAGAAATGCTTTCGTGTGAACTGACAAGTCCGATAGGGAGTCCTCAATGTTCGCGAAGGCCGCTGGATCGACGTCGTGCAAGTACTGACGCAGGCCAAGACTATAAACACGGGTCAGACAGCTCAAGGATTCAAACTCGTCAGGTAGTTGTCCGTTGTAAAAATTGAGCAACTCCTGGCGAAAAAGTCTTTCGTCGGTTTCGAATCGGTCAATGAGAGATTGATCGCCTTTTCGAATGGCGGTTTGCATCGCTACCGGCCAGGATTCATTCAAGTCGCTCGCTAGATCTATAAGTGAGTCCGCTGGTCGGTTTGGTCTCGAGAGATTGCGTAGAAATCGCTCGTCCGAGAGCACCGTTCGAATAAGATCATCGGTTGACAGACGCCATTCGGGTGGTTGTGTATTCTCGTAGGCGAACTCGGCGTTTATCAGGAAACGAACTTGCATGGGGCTCAGTCGGTGGGCGATAAGTTGACGGTTTCGCGAGATCTCCGCATGATATTGCCTCAGCTCAGACTCGGTCGCGCCAATCGGTGGTTGCGACATTGCCTGAGCGGAGGTGGCCACTGTTATCGCGATGATCGAAACGATTCGAATGGATGCGGCTCGAGCTGGTGCCGGACAAAGGACCAATGCCATGTGCTGCTCCTAACGGTGGCTTTGCGGCATCGACAGGCATGCCAATACGCTGGACGTTGATTCGCCGTGCTGCCGATCGGCGGCAGCACATCAACGATGATTCTTCGGGGCCAGTAAAGATCGGGACTTGTGAAGATACTGGAAATCATCGCGTGCCGATAGCATTCTGAACACGAACGCTCAGTCGATGTATGCCGCGCGACCATGTTCAGTCATTTTGCACCACACGGCTTACTCATCTTGATTTCTGTTCGATTGGCGAATCGGGATCCTCAATTCCCATGAACTTTAGATAGAGCATTCTTTGTTCATTCGGAACCTCCCTGGACATACACAATATTGACCTGGGGTGCTCATTCACCCAAGCCTCCCATTGGTCCAAGTCATCACCGAAGTCCTTTCCAGTGTGTCTCTTTAAGAGCTCGTACGCATCTCGTGGATCGCCTGGCGAATCCCTGCTTAGTTTTCTTGACCCGCGCGAAAGTACTCCTCCGTTCGCTGAATCATGCTTTCCACATTCTCGAAGCCATCGATTCTTTCGATGCCCGCAACTTGACCGCCCCTCAGCCAGATAACCTGCCCCGCCCCGCCGAAACTCTTGTATCCCCCTGTTCGGATGTCGTGATCAGCCCAAATCAGCTGCAGGGCATCCCAACTCTCGCCAGTCCCTGCTGACGTATCGAGAAGTACCGGATTTCGTCCGAATCTGCCGCGATACCATTGGCAAAAAGACCTGAAGAGATCGGCATGGAAAACTGTATATCCGTTGGCCGGACAGTCGACAAAAATGACTACGTCACCTGCACTAGCCACATCACTCCAAGGAGCTGTGCAGTCAAGTCGCCTAACAGGGATAGCGTTTCGGAAATACGTCGCTTGAATCCCCATGTAGGCACAAATCGCAATTAGCAGGAACATCATTGATCTTAAGCTGTACTGCAACCTCACGCATCACCTTCCAAATAGCTCGGCAAGCACCCAGTCGGTCCACCCGGATTTATTGTGGGTAGGGATCTAGTCCAACGCAGTAGAAATAGATCGCTGGCTTGGAGTTCTCTGAATTTCGATTGCCGCCGATACGCCAATTGATCGGCATAAGTTTGCCGCTGGTTTCCTCGTCCACCTTGTTCGTGACTCCTTGCTCGAGGTAGCTGACCACATTGGCGACCCTCCTGTCGACGGCCACCGACTGCCAACTTCGTTGCTCCATCGAGTTTCTCAGGACCGCGAATGAGATCCGCCGATCCAGGCTTCACGCGAAGGTCTACGGCGAGCCGAGTGGACGTGAAAGACTTCTCAAGCTCGGTTTGCTACTTTACAAGACAATCGAGGAACTCGACACGAGCGTCACACTATCGAGATTGTTTTGGAGTCTTTGTCGCTACCTAAATGCTCAATTGCGAGTTCCGTCGCGTCGCCGCCAGCTGTGATAGTCAGCCCGCTTCCCGTCGTATGCGCTTGACGGTCGGAGTTCAGGTTTCAACTGGCGTCTTGCTGATTCGCTTCTGCCCTTTGCCTTCCGAAATTATGTTCACTTGTTTTGTACCGCGCAACCTACTTCACTTCGAGCCAGAACGGCGATGCCGGCAGGCCATCGCTGTTGATGAAATTGACTGGCGGAAAAGGAAACGGATGCCAGGCGTAGCGGACCTGGCGCGGCTCGAGGATGTCGGGATTGGAAATGACGAGCCGACTCGGCTCGGTCACTGTTGCCAAGGCCGGGCGAAACGTGCCGTCGGGACCGGCAATCTCGAAGTAGCGGAGCGGGGCGTCATCTTGGGAAGACAGACCTTCCCCCGCGTGTGCGAACGTGAGGATCACTGATCCGCCGTCGCGCGCGACTTCCACAGGGAGCGGTCCCGAATACGTTGACAATGTGGGCATGGCGGAAGAGGGCAACGCGGCTGTCCGGTACGTGGTTCCCAATGCCCACAGGGCCAAACGTTCTCCGACGGGTTGTTTCGATCGCGGGTGCACATCGGTCGGATGCCCGGTGTCGAGGGTGATCGCCATCCCAGTGTTGGGAAGTTGATCGAGCAAGCGTCGCTGACTGTCGCGAAACGCCGGCCATTCGGGACGATTCAAAGCCGGTAGTTGCACGAACAGAAACGGAAAATCCCCCTGCCCCCAACGGCGGCGCCACTCATTCACCAGCAATGGAAAAAGCAGCTCGTGTTGCGCGACTCGCTCGGCGGTTTCCGCGTTGGATTCTCCCTGATACCAGATCACCCCGCGTATCGCGAATGGGATCAGCGGCGCGATTCCCGCGTCCCACAGGAAGCCCGGTTTGAACGGGTGATTCGGTCCGAGAGCGTCACCGGGAATCGGCTCACCTGCCTGCATCAAACGCAACAGATTCTGTTCGCCCCGTTGCGGACAGAACTCTCCCAAGTGCAGGCTGTCGAGCCAATATTCCTCCGCCAATTGGTTGAGCTGAGAGTCGTTGGCGAGTGCGTCGCGCGGAATCCACGCCTCGGCGGGAGAACCGCCCACCGCCGGACAGATCAGACCGATGGGCACATCGAGTCGACTCTGAAGGTGACGGCCAAAGTACCAGCCTACCGCCGAAAAATCCCGAGCTGAATCCGCGGTCGCGACCTTCCATTGGCCGTCTACGAAAGTCTCCGGGGTAAGCTGAGCGAGTTGCTCCCGTGAATACGCTCCCGAAAGCCCACGCGGACCATCGGTCAGATCCAGAAGGCGAATGGCTGGATGACCCGTCGTGGCCAACTCCGCGAGTTCTCCGCTACCATTCGTCGACTGATCCAGTCGCCACTCCATGTTGGACTGTCCCGCGCAGACCCAGACTTCTCCGATCAGGACGTCGCGAAACGAGATCCGCTCGTCACCCGATTCAACCACAAGTTCCAATGGAACCGCCGTCGCTCGCCTCGCTGGAAGGCGGACCAACCAATCGCCGTTGCCGTCAGCCGTTGTTCTTGCCGTCTCGGCGCCAAGTGTTACCGACACACTGCAATCTGGTTCCGCTTTTCCCCAGACGGGAAGCGGCGCATCGGCCTGCAGAACCATATGACTGCCAAACACGCGCGGGAGTCGCAAGTGAGGCGCGGTACCGCCCGTGATCTCGAGCCATCGTTCGGCCAGACGCTGCCCGACGACCACTTTGGCCTGCCTATCAAAGTGCAAGCCGTCATAGAGATTTCCAACCAGATCGGCATGGTCGACGTACTCGATGCCAGGGTGACTGGCCGCGGCCGCGGCTTGCTCACGGCGGACGGTATCACGCCGATCGCCCGCGGCGGCAATCCCACCCACCAAGATTCTTGCTTCCTCGGCATAAGGTAGATCGTGGCGAAGATTATCGAGCAGAGTACTGAGCCGTTCACCGGAGAGCATTGCTTCGGCGTCGCTGTCGCTTTCTCCCTGCACGTAGAGAATCGCGCGAATGCGATATCTCCGACCGTTCGGGATGACGCGCACCGCTTCGTTGACCGTTTTCAGGAGGTGCCGGTACATGTGGTCATCGTGGCTTCCTTTCAACCAGAAGCTGTTTCCACCACCACCGCGTGACGCCTTAATGATCGCGAAGTCCGTGTGACCAGCAGCGACAAGAGCGCGGGCAAAGCCAAACTCAGGGCCCCAGAAAACAGGATTGGCTCCTTCTCCCTGTTGCGGTTGCAGAGGGACGAACATCCCTCCCGAGTCGCCGATGAGCGACGCCGTGTCATCGCCGGCACGAGTGGAGCGATTGCTCCAGAAAAGCTTCACGCGATCGTCATGCTGGCTCGGCGGTGGACCGGAGTCGTCGGCATCATGCGGGTCGACCGTGCCGAGCGAATTGGATTGTCCAGTCAGAATGAAGATGTCGAGTGGGCGTTCGGATTCCTCTTCTTCCTCGTCGAGTTGAATCGGACTCACTAAGGAGGCACCATGATTGCCCAGGACGTCGCTCAACGGGACCCGCTGAAAGGTCAACTGGGCCTGACTCCCCTCATACAGAATGCCGACCGTGTGCTCATCGATCATGGTCATGCAGGAATAGCCGGCGCTGTTACCTTCGTCCAGCAGCAGCCGATGCTCGGCTGGCCAGGTCAGGCCCCGATCAGACGAGGCCTTAATCGTGAGTCGGCTGCGTCCGTTCGTGCTGTCAGGATTCGAAAAGAGCAGCCATCCGCCGCGGTCGGCGCCAACTTCCTGATCCACGTTGATTAAGCTCGCCATGCAGGCGCCTGGTTCGACCAACGCCCGCTCCGATGTCGAGTGTTTCCGCCAAGTCGCACCCATGTCGCGCGTCGTCATCACAACGCGAGTGGACTTGCGGTTGTAACGACAGTTGAGCATCAACACGCCCGGCTCAAGTTCGACCACCTGAGCTTCGGTGGTGTCGTCAAATGCTCCTGTGCCGCAGTGCCATGTCGCCCCCTGATCACGCGAGTAAATAATCGTCGAATGCGGCAGTCGGCCCTGCTCGGGCGAATCTTGATATTGAGCGGCGAAGACCAGCGTGCCGTCCCGCATGGTGATCCCTTTACCGGGACCCTGAAGGAGAAAGCACCACTCCGGACGTTTAACCTGTGAGGTGATGTTGATCGGCCGGGACCACGTGATACCGTCATCGTCACTGTGGACGAGCATGAGTTGTCCGGTCTCGTCGGGAGTCATCCCTTGTCCCGATCCAACCCAGCCCCGATTGCCATGACTCCAGACGGCCGCCACCCAAATCGTCCCAGTCGTCCGATCGACGAGCACGGCCGGGTCTCCAATCCCGTCGTAGTGCCACCGAGGGTCGTCGCCCGAGTCCATGATGACTCTCATCGGCTCCCATGTTCGTCCGCCATCCGTGGAGCGAGACATTCCGACATCAATGTCACCGGGAAGATCTCCACCATCGCGCCGCCGCACGTCGTACACGCCGATCAACGTGCCGCTGTTTGTCGTTGCCAACCCAGGAATGCGGTGCGTGTGGACGGCGTCATCGCCTCCGCGACGAAGTGCGATCCCCAGCCGCTGACTCGACATGGGTGCGTCGAGCAAGACTGGCGCGCCGCGTGAGAAGGCGACTCGCCGTACGGCCGCACCGACCGTGTGATCCATATCCGCGCCGTCAGCGAGCCTGCATGCGATCCAGAATACACTCGTCCCTTCACTAAGCACGCCGACATCCGTGGGTAACTCGAAGGCCAAATCTCGCGGATTGGCAATGTCACTCCGGCTGATCGTCGCCACCGTGCGAGCATCTCGCAGTCCGTCGGTGCCTCCATGCAGCAGGCTGACCGACTCGATCTCAGCCGATTCGATGGTTCCGCCGAGCGAGAACTGTAGCTCCGCGAGGGCGATCGGATCGAGCTGTCCCTCGACCACGACCGCGAACTTCGCCAATGGAGCAACATCAACTCCGACGAGCGACGGCAGCGTGAGTGGAAGCACTTCAACCGACCGCACTGTTTGCGGCGTCAAGGAAACAATCCGCACGTCATCGATCAGGATGCCAGTATCCGGCGGGCTGGAGCAGCGGAAGCGGAGTTTTCGAATCGTGGGATCGCGGAGCGGCACACGCACATCGCTCAGGAACGCGCGACCGACTCGGACCGCCGCATCACCATTGAAGATCTCGGTCCAACCATCGGGCGTATCCCGGTCGATGCGGAAGGAAAAGGGAGGACGACTCGTCCAGCGTTCGGCCCAGAATCGCAAGTCACCCGCCGCAACCACTCCCTCGGCGAGTTCGAGAGTGACGCTCGTCAGTTCTCCACCCGACAATTGCAGGCACTGGCGGCCACTCTTGGAGTGTGCCGCGTCAATAATCGCGGTGCCAGCCTCACGCCGCCATCTCCCGATTGGCGTTACCAGCTCTTCAAAGGGACCAGCGGCGACGTCGTCGAATTCGGCGACCACCTCATCGCTCGCGACACCGCGATGCGCCAGCAGAGACACAACGATCGCAGCCAGCAACGCAAGAGTCGAACGCATCCGACAACAGGTTTTTGGAGTGAGGTGCACCATGAGAGCCAGGGTCTCCATTGGATATCAGCGTCAGTATTCACCGCGTGGTCGCCGGTAACGAATCCGCGCGGTCTAGAACAAAAGCCAGCGGACTCCGCGGGGATCGGCGAACCGACTGTTGGGAGGCCTCTGTCCTGTCGGCCACAACGACGGACGACGGGCCGGCGATTTCTCGGTCCCCGAGCGATGTTCACGCGGGGCGTTTGCCCTGTCGCTCGACCGTAACCAATGTGGATCCGACGTAACAAGCGTCTGCTAATTCTCGGAGGACTTGCGGAGTATCGTCTTCAAGACCGACCCAACCCTTAGCTCGGTCGGATGTGTTTTCTACGCCCCATCTCGATCGCGGCGTTGGCCAGAAATGAATATCCCCGTGACGAGAGCCAGTGAGACGATCGCACTCAGCATGGTTAAGTGTAGTCCTTGGCCTTGCATCCCATTCAATGACGCAGCGGCGGCCGGAATCAACAGTGTCGCACAGCTCGCCGCAATCTGGCGTCTTCTCACGGTGCGATCAATTGGCCAGTCTCGCGAGCGTAGTCGGTAAATGAGACCGCCAACAGGAAAGCTAGACAGTATCAGAAGAAAGCCAATCGGGTTTGGATCCTCCTTCACGACCAACGATCGTGGAACAATGAGTGGAACGGAAATGACTGCCGCAAGGAATCCCGCGACGGCAAAGTAGAGCAAGGGGCCACTGTGCCGATTGCCTGTATGTGTGATTGCCGCTAGTGGTTCCATGGCACTGGGCGGCGAGTAGGGATTGGCTTTGTGTTCCATGATCTTTTCGCGTGGCGAGAGGCGTTGTCCTGGTAGGTGCCGGAACCAACATCCTCCGCGATGGTCCAAACGTCCGCTGGCGCTTCCCCGACCTTCAGCAGCCAACCGCTGAGGGCGGGAGTTACTGTCAGAAGTTGTGTTCTAGAGGAGAGGAAGAAGGCGGCGTATCCTGCTGTTGATTTGCTTCATTTCATCAGCG
>JAGQPS010000122.1:11625-13817 GCA_020426595.1 Planctomycetales bacterium | reverse complement strand
CGTGGCGTTGGTTCGTTACGTCCGCCGGTCACGAACAATATGACGTGTCCAGGATGATCGAGCCGAGCGGGCTGGTGAATCTGCAGTGAGTGTTTCCAAACGATGTCCTGCCACGTTTGACTCGTGAGCACGTAGTTGGACACGACACTGCCATCGTCAAAACGAAGTCGCTCGCCTCGCTCCCACCCGTACACGCTCTCGGGCCGCGCCATGAAATCGAAGATCGCCGAGGGGACCTCTTCCGCCGTGTCGACTGACGTTGGATCATCGGCTCGCACTCCGACCGTGTTGCCACAAAAAGTGACTAAGCAAGTCAACGCCAACCCCCACGGCTTGAAACTACGAAGATGACCCACCTGTCCCATCATGGAGTACTCCTCTTCCGCCGCCGATCCACCGCTCACGATTCGAACACGATTGCCCCTAATGTAGCCGAAGCCCGAGTCACTCACATCGTGCGCTGAAAAGACCACCGCATGAGCGACTCGGAGCCGCCCCTGGGGCGCGGATGACGGGCCGAGGTCGTCACCTTCCCCGCAAACCGCTCGCTATTCACTTTGCTTGCTCCTTGCTTCATGGTGAAATGAAACCGAATGTGGTCCGCGGGCTTCTGGCGATGGCCGCTGTTTTCGCGATACGCCGATCCTGGCTTCCCACGAGACGAGAAAACTCATGACGACGCGCCCCCAAGCTCGATCTTTCCACCCTGCCAAGGCCTCCGCCAAACGATTCAACGTCGGCACTACCGGACTCGGTCGCGGGCTGGGACTCATCGCGGGAGCCCTCTTGATCGTGATGAACGGAGCAACGGCGGCTCATGCGCAGCGCGAGCCCGCCGCCCCCGTGCGACTCGAGGTGGTGATGGTTCGGGGAGTCGATCCCGCCGTCGCCCACGACTTCGCCGAGACCTTCGCGGAAGCGGGAGTCGAACTTCGCATCCGGGCGATGCGCGTCAACGACGAAGTGGAAATCAAGAATGTGGGGAGCGATGAACGTCCCAGCTACCTCGTCATCGGATTCCTCACGCCTCAACGTCGCTTGATCCTGCCGGGCGGCGAGTTTGGAATTCGGGACGCCGCGCGAGTCAAGACGTTGCTCGGCGATGTGGCGAGCCAGGGACCCGATGCCTTGGTCGCCGAGCGACTCGTGTTTGGCTTGACTCCCGCTCAGCTCCTCGAGATCAATGATCAGCTCGCCGCGCCCGTCACGATCTCGACCGACGGAGAACCGATCCGCTCGCTCGTGCGGCGGATCGCCGAATCCTTGCCCGCGAGCATGTCCATCGAAGCGGCCGCCGCCGACTCGTTGGAAGACAATCTGCTGTGCGAGGATGAACTCGAGGGGCTCTCGACGGGCACGGCCTTGGCCTCGCTGTTGCGCCCCGCCGGTCTGTTGTTGACCGTGGTCAAGGACGAGCGAGGACGCGTGGGGCTACGCGTCGTGGACAGTCGCTCGACCGACGAGTTCTGGCCGATTGGCTGGCCCTACGATCGCAATCCCGCGGCGATCGCGCCCGTCTTGGCCGATCGCATCAAAGTCAATATTACCGACTTTCGACTTGATCAAGCGTTGTCGGCCATCGAGTCGAAGATCGAGATGCCGATGCTAATCGACCGCAATAGCTTGGCCGAAGCCGGTATCGAATTGGATGAAGTGGTTGTTTCCTACAGCCACGACAGCGCTCCCTACAGCGCGATCCTGACCAAGTTGCTCACGCAGGCCGAACCCCCCTTGCGATACGAAGTTCGCGTGGACGAGAACGAGAAGCCGTTCCTGTGGATCTCGGTACGGGCTCGGTAGGCGACTATCGCTCGACTCCGAACGTCGGATGGCGAGCTCGGGCCGCCAAGGGCTCACTCCAAGAAAAAGAAAACGCGGCTTCCCCGATCTTGGTCCGAGGAAGCCGCGTTATGCGATGTCCGCTTGTCCAGGTGCGACTATTGTCGACGGGAGCTGCGGGAGTCGTCTTGTCGGGTGGCGATGGGCGCCGCGACACCTTGCGTAAGGAACGCCATCAAGTCGATGACTTCGTCACTCGAAAGCTGAGTGATGAGACCCTCCGGCATCGATGACAGCTCACTGTCCTGAATGCCGTCGAGGTCCTCTTCCGCCACGGTCGCCTTGGTTCCATCCGATTGCAGCACCACGTAGTTGCCTCGCGAATCGCGAGTCACGAGTCCCGAAAGCGAGCG
>JAGQPS010000122.1:8697-11527 GCA_020426595.1 Planctomycetales bacterium | reverse complement strand
ACTGGCGAGCGAACCAACGCTGCCAAGATTCCAGTGACGAATCCCAGGGATCTCCCTCCAGCGAAAGATGTTCGCCGGTCCAGTGCTCGAGCAGGCGAATCGCATCCTCCGCGCCTTGATCCTTGAGCTTCAATCCCAACATGATCACCTGGCGGAATTGATCCGGCGTATTGGGACGACGCTCGACATTGACCAGCTTCACCAGGACTTCTCGAGCGACATCATCCTCGAGGAGGTCGAGGCTGTTCACGAGGTAGGACCAATTCTCGCCGCTCGGCGTCTGAGCCAAGCCTAGCGCGACGGTCCCACGACGCTCCTCGTCCCGGTCCCAGATGCGGCGCAGGTACGCCATGCTCGCGTTGTCGCCGCTGCGACCGAGCACGGCCACGATACCGATCTTGAGTTGCGTATAGGAGTCATCCTCCGGATCGGTTCCCACGATCTTCTCATCGATCGCCTCGATCGCGCGGATCGTGCGAGCATCGAGCGTCTCGGGCAAGCGATAGAAGACTCCCACCGCCGCGTTTGGCCATTGATCGCCCTTGGCGAGGATCAAGGCTCGCTCCTCGTCGCTCGCGGTTCGACCGAGTTCCTTGGCGGCCTCCATGATGTAGTAGGCATAGCTGCCACCACCCTCGTCCATGCGAGCGTCTTCCAAGTAATCGATGAGCGCGAGGCGTTGTTCGGTCGACCACCCTTCGTGAATGGTCTGGAACATCATCGCCACGTGGATCTTGTCAACGGGCGAGCCCGCGGGAGTCCTCAGATAGGTGGCCAGGCGGTCGCCCACTTGAGTCGATTTCATGTAGGCGAGAATGCGGCTGAGCTCCCGATTCATGATCGAGTTGCCCGACGGGAACTCGTCGGCCATCATCTCGGCGAACGCTGGGATCAACTCCGGCTCGACCTCGCCTCGTTCCATCGCCAACTGGACGACTCGCAGCATGTCGATGAAGTTTCGGTCCGAAACGAACCCCTGAATCAACTCCGCGACACGAGCCAACGTTTCGTAGCTATGAGTCTTCGTCGGATGGGCGATGAGCATCGCCGTGGCGCACTGGATGAACAGCCGATGGTTGTCGGTGGAAAGCATCTCGTCATGGTAGGTCGCGGGATCAAAGCGTTCGAGCAAACGCCGCGCGGCCCACGATTCATAGCGGTCATCCGAGATCAACATGCGCTTCAAGTTCTCGAAC
Organism: Planctomycetales bacterium; assembly: GCA_020426595.1. Taxonomy (GTDB): domain Bacteria; phylum Planctomycetota; class Planctomycetia; order Pirellulales; family Pirellulaceae; genus UBA11682. Next base: position 10,331 of record JAGQPS010000122.1, on the reverse strand, counting down.
GACGGAAGTAGTTCGGCTCGCAGCAATGCCTCGGCCGCCTTGCGCCGGACGAGTCGATCCTCGTCGCCGAGCAATTCGGTGAGTGGTTCCAGCCCTCGCTCTCCCGCGTTGAGTCCTAGGAGTTCAGCCGCCTTGGCTCGCACCGCCGCCTCTTCGTCGTCCAGCAGAAGCGAGAGCAACGCGACATCGGGCTTCGGACCATACAGCTGCAACAGATCGAGCGCGCGCGTGCGATAGTGAGCCGGGTTCTCCGTCGCCAAGACGACTCCGCGAATTGTCTGGGACCATTCCTCGCTGAGTTCGACTCGTAGCTTGGCCACCCGTTGTCGCGCCCAGGCGCTTTGCAATTGCGGTTGTCGGATGACTCCCGTCAGGTCGTCCGGAATGTCTCGTACCGAATCGGGTACCGAACCATTCCATGTGACGCGGTAGATTCCGCCGCTAGTCGCTCGTCCGCCCGTGGCGAAATAGAGCGAGCCGTCCGGACCGACATCGAGATCGGTGACATTGAGCGGTTGGCCCTGGAGAAACACCTCGGTTGACGCCGAGTAGCCGGCTCCCGAGGGGCGGAGCGTGACGGCGAGGATTCGCCCTTCGCTCCAATCACCAAGGAACAGAGCTCCGTGGTACTTCGTCGGGAACATGAAATGATCGTAGGCCACGATGCCGGTTGGCGAACCACGATCGGTTTCCGTGAGTGGAGGAAGCGAATCCAGGTAATAGTCCGGCCACTTCGACCAACCACTGCGCCAACCGAACTCCGCTCCTGGCACCACGTGCAGCACGCGCGTGGGACGATACCACGACATGCCGATATCCGATTCCATGTCGCTGTCGTAGGTAAACAATTCGCCTTGGCTATTGAAGGCGACGTCGTAGCAGTTCCGCAGTCCCGAGGCGACGAGTTCCACTTCCGATCCATCCAACGAACAACGGATGACCGTTCCACCCGGAGCCTTGACTCCGGTCGCGTGTCCGCTGGGATCCTCCAACTTCGTCGTCAGCAGGTCGCCTTCGTACACGTTCTGTACGGGGCTCGTCGCGGCGTAGTCGACGTCGGCTCGCGAGAAGTTGCCAACGACGCAGTAAATCATGCCATCGGCGCCGAGCGTGATGCCGTGCGGTCCGTGTTCGCCGAGCCCTCCGCGAAAAGCGAGCAGTCGAGTCGCTTGTTCCAGGACTCCATCGCGATCCGCGTCGCTGAGCCGATAGAGACCGACTCCCTCGGGACCTTGGCCTGTCACATAGACATCGCCATTGAGCGGCAATAGACCCTGGCAACTCGAGACGAGCTCGCAGTAAAGTCGCGGGGTATCGAATCCATCGCCCGATTCGGACCGATTCGCGATCACGAGCGGCCCACCCTCTTGCGAGAGGATCAGCTGTCCAAACTCGTTGAATGCCATCGCGATGACCGAGCCGGTGACCGCATCGTCGAGCAACATCTCGACTCGAAATTCGTCCGCGACCTCGAAACGGCTCTCCTCGCGTACTTGTTCAATGACCGGGATTTCCTCGGTGTCGTTGGCGGCGGCGACGCGACGCGGCTCGCTCGTCTCCAACGGGCCGAATTCTTGCGCGGGATTCCACCGCCGATCGTTGTAAAGCTCGGTTTGCCAGAGCGGCAAGGGACG
>JAGQPS010000122.1:0-8603 GCA_020426595.1 Planctomycetales bacterium | reverse complement strand
CTCGTCTCCAACGGGCCGAATTCTTGCGCGGGATTCCACCGCCGATCGTTGTAAAGCTCGGTTTGCCAGAGCGGCAAGGGACGCAGATTGGTCTTCCAATTCTCGTTCGTGCTATACGAACGCCAGGGACCATTCTGCTCCTTGATACGGACACGCGCGACAAGAGCCGCGGTGTTGCCCTGAACGTTCTCGACCTTCACGGCCAACACGTTCTTGCCTCGATCGAGCAGGCTACTGATGTCGTAGCGGTCGAGTCGCCGGGACGCGGTTCCCTGACCAATGCGTCGACCGTTGAGATACAACTCGTAATGATCGTCCGCGGCGATGGTGATCTCGCCCTGCTCCGGACGCTCGAGCGAGAACGTGCGACGGAAGTAGCACGATCCGGTATCGATGTCGTCCTTCTCGGGACCCGGCGCCCAAATCCATTGAGCTTCTTGCGCGAACGCCTGGGTGGTGAATCCGCCGGCGACGGTCCGCCATGCGGAATCTCCCGGCAATATTCCCGAAGGCAGGAAACCAAGCAGCCAAGCCGCGGCTCCCAACACCCCAGAAGTTCGCATCAACTTGCTCGCCCAACCGGTCCAACTCCGGCAGGCTCCTCGTCGGTTCGCATCCATGTTCGTTCGCCCGCAACCGAATGAGTACAGGCGCACTCCTTGCGCCTAGGGCCCGTACCATAGCAACCAGGGCAAAACTGGAACAAGACGAATCGAGTGAATGCGACCGCGATCCGAGGCACAACGTCGGGATTGTGTGCTGAACAGCCCGGAACAACGCCAAATGCTAGCGGCACCGCTAGGCTCTGCATCACGCGCCTCAACCTACAGCTCGAGCGACCAAGGCATTGGCGCGGGATAACGCGAGATGACCGACGAGACATGGTCAGCCGATCTAGTCGCTCAAGCCGCACCGAGCGACCGCGATTTCCGGCGTCGCGACATTCTCTGACCGAGGTGATATCGGTTTTGGAGCGACAGGCCCATGGGATTCCAACTTGCGATTAGAGACGCACGGATTCCGGAGCCGAGGCAGGGTCCCGGGGCGATGGTTTCGGTTGGTGCCCCAGCCCAAACAGAATGGCCACGCAAAGAAGGGCGAACCCCAGCGGTACGACCGCCCAGCGACCAATGAACACCGAGACAGACTCGGATGATGAGAACGCGCTTTGATAGGCTTGATAGGACGGGATCGAAACAAACATCAGGGCGAATCCCCACGTCAGGAAACCGCCTCCCAAAAGAAGAAAACCGAAGACCCACAACCGCTTGCCCCGTTGGTCCCGCCAGCGCATAAGGGCCAGAAGCCCGGGAAGTGCGAGCAATGCCGCTCCAAGCACTCCGAGTAGCGAAATCAGGTCAATGGAAGATGCTAGCTCATCGTTCCCCATGTCCAGCCTCGTTCCGTCGTTATCGTCATGGGACGCGAGGACTTCGCAAGCCCTCGCCAGCTTCGCTCGCCGCCGGCGTCTCAATTCGTTGTTGTGAATGCCCGCATCGCCAGGAAGAATCCCCCCGCGAGCGTCACCAAGAGGATGAGCACCGCCACCACGATGATCAGTACCATCGACTTGGTATCCGAACCTCGCTTCGACTGTCCTGGGACCGAGCGAACGGCTTGGTTCTCGGGCCGTGGAGAAACCACGGCAGGGGCCGGTTTGTCGGGCCGCGATTCATGAGGTGCGACAAGGCCAGCCGGCTCGGCGAGCACGGACACGCCAACGAGTGGTGCACTGGGCACGACCGCTTGGCCCGTTGCCTTACTTGGGAAGACCAGCCGGAGTTGCAAGGCAGCTCCGACGAAAAACAGAAACGCGATGACCTGCAGCATGCTGGCGAGTAAATCGGTCAGCCACATGGCCACGATGACCCCGTCGGGTAAGCCGTTTTCGTTGTCCGGCACACCGAGCACGGCGATCAGTCCGACGACCAACCGACCCAGCATAGCCATCATGAGCACGGCCAGGGCCAAGCCGACTCCCCACCTTGCCCCTTGCCACTTAGCCGACAAGACCTTGGCCAAAGCCGCGATCGCCAGAACGAAAACGGCAAACGCCGTAACGAGTTCGGTCCGCACACTGATTTGGCTCGTCAAGTAGTCCAATGAACGCGATCCTCGTACCGCGGCTGCTTGCTCCCGAAACCTCGCTTCGTGCCATCAGTCCGCCGCGCGTCCATGGCGGCGGACCTTGGCAAGGATGGCTCCGATGGATCGGGTTTCCCTCATGCAGTGGGTAGTGTGATTCCGCGGGCTTGACCCTGTCAACCAGCGGCGGCGAAACCAGCTTGGACATCCTCGCGGCGCTCGGTGCCGACCAGTCGCTGCTCATGCCGATCAGACGCGGGCGGTGCTCATCTCGTCGCCCTCGATTCGTTGCTCGCAATTGTCAAGGGATCGCGGCGAGTGGGGAGTCACGGGCGAGGGTGCTCCCAGCAAGAGGTTGCTCCGGGTTCGCATTGGACCATCGACATGTCATGATCAACGCCTTACTTCACCCCAGTGATCATGAAAGAGACGAACGTCGCGCGGCGGTCCGCCACCTCTTTCGTGTGACTCAATCAATGCATGACTCATCCAATGCTTGATACGGCCCACCTTCGCGAAGATTCCTTGGTGGCCGGGCCGTGTCATTTGTCTTCGTGGGACCTTTGTTGATGCTCGGATTCCTTAACGTCCACAAACCGGTCGGCTGTACTTCGCGCGATGTCGTGAACACGATTCAACGGATCCTAAAGCCGCTGAAGGTGGGACACGCCGGAACGCTCGATCCGTTGGCGAGTGGCGTGTTGGTCGTCGCGGTCGGCAGCGCGACTCGCATTATCGATCTCGTGCAACAACAACCCAAGGTGTACGAGGCCACCTTTCGTTTTGGCGTGTTTAGTCCGACGGATGATTTGGAGGGTGAGCTCGAGGAGAACGCGGGGCCGATTCCGCCACGGGATCGCGTCATCGAAACGCTGCCTCGTTTCATCGGAGAGATCCAGCAAGTTCCGCCCGCCTTCTCGGCCATCAAGGTCGCGGGCAAGCGGGCCTTTGATCTGGCTCGCCAGGGCCGCGAGGTCAACTTGCAACCACGGCCGGTCACGATTTACTCGCTCGAGTTAATGGACTACACGGCGTCGGAAGTTCGCCTGCGAATGCGTTGTTCGGCGGGAACCTACGTTCGTTCCCTTGGCCGTGATCTCGCCGAAGCGTTGGGCACCAAAGCCGTGATGACGTCGCTGGCTCGCACCGAAATCGGTGGCTTCACCCTCGACAATGCTCGTCCGTGGAACGACTTCAAGGTCGTGGACCGCGAGGAGCTGGAGAGTTGGTTGCTCGATCCGTTCACGGCCTTGCCCGCCGTGCGAGTCGTGGAGCTCACCGCCGCCGACTGTCGCCAGTTGTTGTTGGGGCGTGGCGTCGGCTCGGTCGATGGCGACGTGGCCATGCAGGAGCGGGCGCTGGGCAAGAGTCCCTGGGGGCCCGCCTTCGCCTTGCTCAAGCCGGTCCGAGGCGAGTGGCGAATCGACAAGGCGTTCGCCGAGATGGTGCAACGACTTGAGCAATCGTCGACGACCGAAGCCGACGCCTTGCCTGCCTCGCCGAGTTCTCAAGCTCCGCCCTCCCAGGTCGTCGATTCCCAGCCGGACGATGCGTCCTGCTTAACCGAGCGGGAGACCAAGCTGATTGCCTCGGAGCGTCGGCGACTTGCTAGTGAGCTGCATGACGGTTTGGTTCAGGAAGTGATGGGGGCGAAGCTCCTACTCGAGGCGACTCTCGCACGTCTCGATCCCAGCTCCACCTATGAGAGTCTGACCGATGAGGAACTCTTCAAACGACTCAAGAAGGTGGACCATTGGCTTGATCACGCCTCGCTCGAAGCTCGTGAATTGGTCCGCCATCTCGATAGTCATGTGGGGACCGCGACGGAAGCCAAACAGAAGCTCGAGCAACTCGCGGATCGTTGGCGGAACGAACACCACGCCATGACTTGGGATTGGCGAGTCGAAGCCTGGCCGAGCGACGCCGAAGCGGCGTGGGACCTCTATCGCGTCGTCCAGGAAGCGACGCGCAACGCCATCGAACACGGACAAGCGACTCGACTATCCGTGTTGCTCCGAAACGGCGACCCGGCGACTCAGCTCATTGGCGAGATCGTCGACAACGGCCGCGGTTTCGATCCATCATCGGTCGACCCGCTTCGCCACGGGTTGGTCGGCATGAGACGCCGAATCGCACGCCACGGTGGGGACCTCTCGGTCGTCAGCTCTCCCGGCAGCGGAACAACGATCAACTTGCGACTGCCGTTGAAATGAGCCGGCCATTTGTCGCGCCGGCTATTTGTCGTGCCGGCTAAGGTCGCAGGTCGATGCGCCCAATTCCATAGCGGCGAGGTTCGGCGGGATCGGTCGGCTTGGGACCCTCTCCCGTGATGTAGAGCACCGCGGCTTCCGAGCCTCGGCCAAACGTGCAATTCGTGGGAGCTCCTGGCGTGGGAATGAAGGCGAGTGCTCGACCTTCTCCCGAGAAGACATAGATTCCCGCCTCGTCGCCACCACCGGCCGTCGCGAATATCTCGCCGCGCTCGTTGACCGCCATCCCGTCGATCCCGCGGCTGGTGCCAAAATCAAACAGCACTTGCGGGTTGATCAAGCGATGTTCGTCGGTCACTTGGAACTTGAGCAACGTGCGTGGGCCGTCCGGGGCATGGTCCGCGACATAGGCGGTGGTTCCATCGGGCGAGAGCACGATCCCATTCGGCTTGGTCACGTCATCGGTGGCAAGTGAAACCTCGCCAGTCGGACTGACGTAATACACCGCCTCGGCCTCGAGTTCACGTGGTTCGTCACCGACATATCGTGGATCGGTGAAGTAAACGCCTCCGTGTTGATCGGCCACTAGGTCGTTGGGGCTGTTGAATCGCTTGCCGTCGAGACTCTCCGCCAGCGTTTCGAATTCCTGGCCGATGCGGCCAATGGAAATACGTCGACCGCCTCCCGTGTTGGCACCTTCCGCCACCGCGATGCGTCCATCGGGCATCGCCGCCATGCCGTTGCCTCGACCACTCGGCTCCCGTGCAACCGTCACTTTGCCGCTGCTCGTTTCGATTCGCAGCGTTCGATCACCAATGTCGGAGAACAGGACCTCGCCTTCCTCGATCGCGACGGGACCTTCCGTGAATTCACCTTGATTCCAGAGCCATTCCACGTGTCGGCCGGTGGGAACCACGCGGTTCTGGTCGGTCGGCTCGAAGCCCTTGACCGGCTGCGCTCCTCGCTCGGGCACCAACACGCAGCGTAGTCCGACCGCATCGTCACGAGTCGAACGAGGAACTTGGCGGCGCACGGCCAGTCTCAGCTCGACCGCCCGATCCTTCCAGCTTCCACCTCGTAGGACTCCGTTGTCATCGGTAAAGCCGTTGGCCCATTCAGGACGATCGACTCCTGGTGGATCGCTCGCGTCATCCGTCGGCAGGCACCATTCCCACAAGTAGCCATGCACGTCGTACAAACCCCATGCGTTGGCCAGCTTGGCCGCGACCGGCGGATCATTTCCCGCGGCGTTGCCGGTATGCCAGGCATGGTCATCAAGCAGTTCTAGATCGTTGCCAAAGGTGTAGTCACCCGTGCCGCCGGCCCGCGCGGCATACTCCCATTCGACTTCCGTTGGCAACCGTACGAGTTCGTTCGCGGCGATCAACTCCTCGTCACGCAAGCGTTGGGTGATGCGGTGACAAAACTCGACCGCATCGTCGAACGAGAGCATTTCGACACTATTGCGAGGTCCCTTCCAACGCGATGGGTTGTGCCCCATCACCTCTTCCCAAAGATTCTGAGGCACCTCGACCGTGCCGATCTTGAACGAGCGGGGCAACACCACGGGCGTTCCCGGTCGATCGGCCATTCGGCCGTAGGCGAGGCGAGGTGGAAACGGATCGGTGCCAGGTGACAATTCGACGAATTCATCGGCGAACGTCCGTAGCAACTCCTTGGCCCGATCGTCTTCCTCGGTTTGAGCCCGTGCCCAACCGGCTTGTACCACGACACACAGGCAGCAGACGACTCCCATGAGCAAGCCACGCCGGCGGGACGCGACCCAAACCGCCACCGAGTCCGAAAGACAAACCGACATCTGAAACTCCTTGCGTGGTGGCTAATGATGGTCTCGAGGCTCGCCGCCTTGCACATCATGATGTCGCTCGGCGGTCCTAACCAAAAGCGAACTACTCGCTTGGCCGGGCGTAACCAACTTCGTTGTCTTCGATGATCGTCCAGTGGCGTGAGTCACTGGGGATGGTGAATTCTTGAGTCCCGCCGCTCGGCCATCTCAAAGCGAGGGATTCCAGGCGTTGCCCCTCGGGAATCACGACGAAGAAGCAAGACTCGCTTGTCGAAAGGTACGAGCCTCCTCCCGAGAGAGTCTGCATCCAACTGGCTTGATCGGTCGTGATGGTCAGCGAAGCGCCAATGGGGGAGCGCGGGCTCACGGTCCCAATCGGATCGATGGTCAAGCATCGCCCCGCCGTCTCTTGATTCTCGAGCGTCCATGCCGGCTGATCACTGGGTGAGAACACGAAATCGGCGTCTCCATCACCGTCGCGATCGACCAAGGCCAAGCCTCGCCCCGATCGTGCGCGAGCCACCGGGTGTTCCTCGGGCCAATCGAGGCGAGTGAACGAACGCTCCGACGCCTCGAGCGCGAGCGTGGGTTGATCACGAGTCGCCGAAGCGGGGAAATCGAGCACGTGCCCGTTGGTCACCAGAATGTCATCGTCGCCGTCTCGATCGATGTCGTTGATGACCGTTCCAAAACCGACATAAATCGGTTCGATCCTCTTCAGTCCATACATCGGGCTGGAATAGAGAAACGTGCCGCCGGGAGTTTGACGATACAGCGCGAACGTCTCGGCCTGGTAGTTCGCCACCCATAGATCGAGCCGGCCATTGCGATCGAGATCCGCGGTCGCGACGCCCATGCTCCCGTTGGGAATACCTTGGTCGTCGAGCGCCACTCCGCTCAAGCCGCCGTCCTCGACGAATCGCCCGCCATCTTGATTGACGAGCAAGAAGTTGGGCGTGGTATCGTTGGCGACATACACATCGAGGCATTGATCGTCGTTGATATCGGCGACAAGCACGCCGAGTCCCTTTCCGTCCGGAGCCAAGCCCCAGTCGTCGGTCGCTTCACGAAACGTTCCGTCTCCCTGATTCAAGTAGCACGCATCTCGCAGTGCCTCGAATTTGCGGGGCGAGCAGATCTCTCGCTGCCGGGCGTCATGAGCGGCGGCGCACGGTGGATGATTGCTAAAGGACCAATTGACGTAATGAGCGACGTAGAGATCGGGCCAGCCGTCCCGATTGAAATCACCCCACGCGGCGCTCGTGCTCCAGAGGGTGTCGGTCAAGCCGCATCGCTCCATGTCGATCGCTTGGAAGGAGCCGTCTCCTTGGTTTCGCCAAAGCTGCAAGCCGCCATAACCGGTGACGAGCACATCGGCGAAACCATCTTGGTCGTAGTCGTGGACCGCCACGCCATGCGAGTAATGCAGTGCTCGCTCGATACCGGCGGACCGCGAAACATCGATCGAGTCGCCACCCGCCGTGCCGCGGAGCAAGCGACTCGGCAGACCTGCGATCCGTGGCGCGTCGATCGTGCCTCCGCCAGCGAACCACAGATCGGCGGATCCATCTCGATCGAAATCGAGCACACCGACACCGCCTCCTAGCGATTCAAGAATCGTTCGCTGCTCGCTCTCCCGGCCACTGCGATAAACGACGGGATTCCCAACGAGCAACGCGTGTTCGTGCAATTGCCAGCGAGCCGGTGGGATCGTCGACGTTGAGCTTCCAGAGGAGGTGTTCGCCGCGCCAGTGGACGGTGTTTCATTCGTCGAGCCATCAGGATCGGCCGTCGTTGCCGAGTTAGCCGGCGCGGCGGATTCCTCGCGATGGGAGTTACAGCCGCCGAGGCCGACGAGCGCCGCGAGTCCGAACAGTCCGGCCACACCGAGACGCCCTGCGACGATCAGACGCCCAGCGACGCCCTGACTTTCCGCGACGCCGAGGCCTCCGCGCCAGGAGAACTTGGTCGTGACCGGCCGCGACCCGATGGCTCGAGACTCTCGGCTCCCGTGCATCACTCGGCTCCGATCAAACGTTGGAATTCGGCTTCGTCGATCACGGGAACGCCCAGTTCCTGCGCCTTGGTCAGTTTGCTTCCCGCGTTTTCACCGGCGACCACCAGCGTGGTCTTCTTGGAAACGCTCGAACTTGGTTTGCCTCCGTGTTGTCGAATCGCCTCGGCGATCGAGTCACGCGTGAAGTGGACGAGGGTACCCGTTACAACGATCGTCTTGCCGCTGAGTGAATCGCTGGTCGCGGCGATTTCGTCGGCTTCCATTTTCACGCCAAGTGACGCGAGGTCCTGGATGATGGCGCTCCCCGCTTCACTCTGGAAGAACTCCACGACACTCGTGGCGATGGCCGAACCGATCTCGTGGATCGCGGTGAGCTCCTCGACCGTGGCTTGGGAGAGCTTTTCGATACTGCCAAATCGCTTGGCCAGGACGGACGCGACCGTCGAGCCAACGTGGCGGATCGACAGCGCCGCGAGCAGTCGGG
>JAGQPS010000121.1 GCA_020426595.1 Planctomycetales bacterium | reverse complement strand
CTTGGGCACCAATTGCATCCGTAGGGCCTAAGTCAACAGCCCGTGACGCTGCGGGTTTCCTTTGGATGTTCGCGCTTTGCTTCGTGGCTTGGGCGGTGATACGAAAACTTGCGAGGTCACAAGGGCGTTTCGCGGTGGGGCATCAACGAAAACAGGTCGAGCGGCCAGGAGCCTCTCGACCTGTTTGTCTTTTGGGTATCGGTGGGTTCGATCAATCGAAGATTCCGGCTCCGAAACCGCTCGCGCCGTCGCTCGATCCGTCGGAAGGATTTTGGCGAGGCGATTCGATCGAGTCCTCGATCGGTTGCGACTCTCCCGCGTTACCGCTGGACGGCGTTATGGTCACACCGGAAGACGGACCTCGTCTTAGATGCGAATGGGGAGTCCGCTTCTCGCCTCCCGTCGCCTCACTTTCCTCTCGTTCACCACGCGGCTCGTTGACGCCCGGCCGGCGATGCGGACCTTGAAGCGGCACCTTGGAATCGCCCGAGTAGTCGAAGTCGTCGTCGTAATCAAAGTAGTCGTCGTAGCGCGAGACGTATCCCGGTTGCTTGGCTCGTTCTTGCTCCTCTCGGTAGTCGGCGATGACTCGCGATTGAATCATCTCACGGCACGCCGAATTGATCGGGTGCGCGATATCGGCGTACAGCTTGACTCGTCCTTCTCCCTCTTGATGATCTCGCTGTGACCGCATGCGAACGCCACAGTCGTTACAGTAGTTGGCTCGCAGATGATTCTTGGAACCGCAATTGTGGCAATGGCAGGTCAACTTGCGACTCGGCATCGCGACAAACGGCCCGTTGGTTCCTTCAATGATCTTGAGATCCCGCACGACAAATGAATTGTCGAACGTGATGCTGCAAAAGGCCTGCAGCCGGTCGTCGGAATCCTCCATCAGCTTGATGCGGACTTCGGTTATCTCCACAGTCGTCCCTCCGTTGCTGGCGATCGCTCCCTCAAGCCCTTGCCGCAGTGCACCCGCTCCTGACGGTCCTCACTACTTGGACACCCATCTCCGCTTCTTGTTTCAGTCGATGCGCGGCACGCCGTGCGGCGGTCCAAGTCGGGTAAATCCCGAAACACGCGCTGCCACTTCCACTCAGTTGCCAACCGAGGCTACCGGTTCGTTCAAACACATTCGATAGGCGGTCGACCCAATCCGTCATTTCCCGCGCTGGGGCCTCGAGTCGGTTGAACAGTTGCTGGCCCACCCGCCGCGCGCTTTGGCTCCGCAATGCCTGACAAATCTGGTCACCGTTGCCTGGTTCAGCGGCCACCGTACATCGCCGATAAACCTCGGCCGTCGACAGTCCGACGGGAGGCTTGACGATGACCATCACCAGGTCCGCATGGAAGCCGAGCGGCTCGACGACCTCACCGCGCGATCGGCACCGCGCGAGGCCGCCCGTCAAAAAGAAGGCGACATCACTACCAAGGTTCGCCGCGATCGGCTGCAGCGCCTCGCGATTCAGCCCGAGTCGCCAAAACTCGTTGGCTCCCATCAAGGCGGTCGCGGCGTCACTCGATCCGCCGCCGAGTCCGGCTTGGGACGCGATGCGCTTGATCAACGTGACTCGCGCCCCCAAGGCCCGATCGTCGACAACGCCTGTCTCTTGGGATTGTTGCCGCAGAGCCAACAAAGCTTTCAGAACGAGATTGGTTTCGTCCGTGGGAATCGCGTCGGCCGCGCTGCGCGGGGAACCGTGATCCACGACGACCAATTCCAGTGCATCGGGCGCGGAGCGAGGCGGTTCGAAGACGAGTGTGTCGTACCAAGAGACCGTGGCCATCACGGTGTCTAAAGAGTGGTACCCCGACGAGAGCCTCGCAAGAAGCTCGAGATAGAGATTCACCTTGGCCGGGGCATAAAACACCATCGTGGTTGCCACCTTCAGAGAAGCTCGGCCATAAACGGAGCTTGTGGCGATTGTATCCGACCTGGGAAGGGGGTCAACATGAATCTGTTTCGAACCAGAAAAGCGTCGCATTCGTCGCCCCCATTTCACGCCACGCTTCGGGCCGCCCGGTGAGTCGCGACTGGCATCGATCGAGTGTCCGAGATGAGGGCGATCAGCGGGAACTCGTCATGCTTGGCACGGCGACAATGGGCTTGGGCGAAATCGACTCGTTCCGGTAATCTTGGCAATCTTGGTTTGAGCCCCCAGCGCGATGATCCCAAGCGAATATCGCTTGCGACCGGTTGCGCGAAGCCGCGGCGGGGACTTGCTTCGTCATGCCCCTCGGGCCTGACCGCTTTTTGATCGACGCCGCCTTTTCCCTTGAGATGCACCGCTCGATCGATAGCGACTGCAACAACGCGGCGGAGGTGAAATTCGCCTGCGCATTGGGCGGCTCACATCACGAGACTGGCTCCGTCGGCAACACACCTGGATTGAGACTCGCTATGAAGCCAAGTTGGCATACGATCGTGACTGGATTCTGCATGGGAGCGGCGGATGTCGTTCCGGGCATTTCCGGCGGCACGGTGGCCTTGTTGTTCGGCATCTATCTGAGGCTGCTAAAGGCCATTCGCAGCTTTGACGGGCAATGGCTTCGGCTCGTCCTTGGTCGACAATGGGGAAGCGCGTGGCGGCACATCGACGCGACCTTTCTTTGCCTGCTCGCTGCTGGACTGGTCGTCGGCTTCGGATGTTCGGCTCTCACGGTTAAGCGTTTGTTGGCCGCATCCGCGACTCGTAGTCCCACTCTGGCTTGCTTCGCGGGACTGATTCTCGCGAGCGCCTTGCTCCTGGCTCATAGCATCAACGTCGAAGGAACCGCGGCCCGAATCCGGCTCTGGGTCTCCGGCTTGATCGGACTGTCGATCGGCGCGGCGGTGAGTCTATTGAGGAACTCCGAAGCCGCGGAACATCCTTCGCTCGTGTTCGTATTCGCGTGTGGCGTGATCGGGATTTGCGCCATGATTCTTCCCGGAATAAGCGGCGCCATGATCCTGCTACTGATTGGCGTTTATGAGTACCTCTTGTCGATGCCCGACCGCCTGTTGCACGGCGAGGCAACGTTGGCGATCCAAGTGGTCGTGGTGTTTGGCTGCGGCTGCGCCCTGGGGCTGTTGTCATTCAGCCGGCTGCTTTCCTGGTTGCTGAATCGGTACCAGGCGATCACCACGGCGTGTCTTGTTGGGTTGATGGTCGGTTCGACGGTCAAGCTCTGGCCGTTCCGCGATCCGGAGAGCAGTGGAATCGCCTCGCTGCGGTTGCCCGGATCGGTTATGGAAGGCGTGATCGCCGGCTTGCTCTTTCTCATCGGACTATCCGTGGTGCGACTGAGTCAACGCTTTCGCCCCGCCGCTTCTCGTGCGAACGATGCGAGGTTCAATAAGCAGGGGACGACGGAGGACGAGGCGAGCATCGGGTGAGAGTCGTCAATCCGACGGACTTGCAACCGTTCACGTCAGGGCATTGCTTCGATCGAAAAAGTATCGCGGCCGTCAAGAAACAACGAAGGCCGCGTTTCCCTACGAAACGCGACCTTGGGTGTTGGGGAACAGCTCGGCCGTTTGATTTCTTGCATCGAACCAATGGCCAACTTCGACTAGGCCTGGCTCAACCGAACCAGCCTTTCTTATCGAAGCCACCAATCGCCGATTCCTCGTCCTTGAAAATCTTGAGGACCCGTTGAAGCCGCATCACCTTGAACACTTCAAGGATGTTGGCGGAAATCGAGCACAGGTGCAGTACCGCCTCGGCTTCCTTGCATTTCTTGTTGAACTGAATGATCTTGCCGATCATCGCCGAACCCATGAATTCAACGCCAGCCAGGGTCAGCACCACCTTGCCCGCCGGAGCCGTCGAGACGGTCTGCAGCAAGTCGTAACCGATTTGCTCGATTTGGCTTTGGTCAAGAATTCTTGAATCCGAGATAGCGACGACCAAAACGTCGCCAACTATCCGTGTTTTAATCGCCGACACGCTGTTCCCTTTCGCTGGAGCTTGAAGGCGTAAACGCTTGGGGGCTCGATTATAACCGTCCCAAGGGCGGGATAAAGCCCATCGTGTCAAGGTTTCTCAAAAGGTCACCCGGCGGCCCCTTTTAAACCCTGACACCTAATTGAGCCCTGACTCGTCCTCGCTTCGCCTTCCGAAAACACTAACGACCCAAGTCGGGTGCGTACTCGCTGGAGACTCGTGTTTCCGCGCCGAATCCAACGAACCGGCGACCAACGTCAACGAGTCGGGAGTTACCGATCAGGCATCGGCGCCCGGATCGGCGTTGGCCGATTCCATCGGCTCGTCCTCGTTGCCGTCGGAGTCCCAACCACTATTGCGTTTGAGAAACGAGGCAGCGGCCAAAACATATTCCCCTCCCGAGTAGAGCGTCGTGGCCAGGGCTCCCCACACGCTGCCAATCAGCACGGTGCGGACCCACAGCGGCACATCGCTCAGCGGGCTAATCATCTCTCCGGCGAGTTCCGACTCTCCCACGCGGGAGGCGAATTGGGCGCGAGCCAGAATCAGCGCCCAGAAGCTCGCTCCGATCGCGACGCATTGCAGCACCATTTTGACCTTCGCGACGTACTTCGCCGAGAAGTCGCCGCCCGCCTGCTCGATAAAGCTCCGTAGCGCGGTCACCAACATCTCCCGACCCATCACGATCACCGCCATCCAACCGGTAATCGATGCGTACCAAGGAAATTCGCGCATCTCGACCGCCAAGCAGATGTAAGCGCCGCAAACGATCATCTTGTCACAAAACGGATCGAGGATGCGACCAAGCTGAGTCACCTGGTTGAATCGTCGAGCCCACCAGCCATCGATCCAGTCGGTGGCCGCGGCGATCACGAACAGTACGAACGCAAGATGCCAGAAGCCCGCCGGGATCAAACCGACCACCGCGATCGCCATCATGAGGCGAATGGCGCTGAGCGTGTTGGGAACGTTCCAAATGTCGTTCGAAACGGTCGCTGCCGAGCTGCTCATCGCGTGCCTCTTTCGCCAAAACTGGCAAGCTGTTCATCGAGGGGCTCCGCTGAATCCGTCGGCCCCGTGGGGCGAGCGAAAACTAGCGAGCCGAACTAACGGCGATCAAGTCGTAATCCTTCGAGGCGACGATCTCGCAATCGACCAACTCACCGACGCTCAATGGGCGTCCCATTTGCGTGACGAATACGAGGCCATCCACGTCGGGAGCATCCGCGGTCGACCTTCCCACCCAAGCATGTTCCTCGCCAGGCACGCGGCGGTCGATCATGATCTTCATGCGACGACCAACTTGAGCGGCTCCCCAGGCGAAGCTGTTGGCTTGCTGGACCGCCATCAGCCGGTCTCGCCGCTCGGCTTTCACCTCTTCCGGCAAATGACCGTCCAGCTTGGCGGCCGGAGTGTCACCTTCGTAAGAATACGTGAACACGCCCGCTCGTTCGAACTTCTGACCCTCGACGAACTCCATCAAGGTCTCGAACTGTTCGTCGGTTTCCCCAGGGAAGCCGGTGATGAACGTGGTGCGAATCGACAGGTTGGGAATGGTGCGGCGCATCGACTCGAGCAGCGCCTCGGTCTCGGATCGCGTCACGCGTCGAGCCATGCGACGCAACATCGTGTCATCGGCGTGCTGCAACGGAATGTCGATGTAGGGGATGATTCGCTTGGCCGATGCGATCGTCTCGAGCAACGGTTGGTCGATGTACATCGGATAGAAGTACATCAAACGGATCCAATCGAGTCCCTCGACTTGATCGAGCTCCCGCAACAACTCGGTCAAATGGCTTTGGCCATCGATGTCGATCCCGTAGTAGGTCGTGTCTTGAGCCACGACAATCAGTTCACGCACCCCTTGAGCCGCGAGCTGTCGAGCCTCCTCGAGAATCGTTTCCTTCGGCTTCGACGCGTGCTTGCCTCGCATCTTGGGGATCGCACAGAAGGTGCAGAGTCGATCGCAGCCTTCGGAAATCTTAAGGTAGGCGAAATGCCGCGGTGTGATTCGTAGTCGGTCCGTGTCCGGCAGCGCGCGAATCGGCGCGGGCTGGAACACGGTGCGCTGTTCCACCATGTTGCCAAGCAGCCGGTCCGCCACCTTCGTGATGTGCTCACGACCAAAGACGCCGACGAGCGAATCGATCTCTGGGCGATCCGTCAGGAGCTGCTCTTTTTGGCGCTCGGCCAAGCAGCCACTGACGATCACGCCACGAATCTTGCCTTGCCGCTTGAGTTCAAGCATCTCGTCGATGGCGGCGAACGACTCGGCACGAGCCTGTTCGATGAAGCCGCAAGTGTTGACGATGACGAAATCGGATTCGTCGGGCTCGCGGACCAACTGGTAACCGTCGAGCTGCAACAATCCGAGCATCCGCTCGCTGTCGACCGTATTCTTCGGGCACCCCAGGCTAACAAAGGAATACGACCCTTTCGGGGTCTGGGGATCGGCGGGTGAGGCATACTCGTCGGTCAACTTCGGGCTCCTGGCCAAAACTCCCTCGCCACCGACGACCTTCGTCGATTCGCGAGCCCACCGCCCGTTGTGCATCGACTTCCCCGGTGCGGTCGAGAATCGTCTCAAGGTATAACAAGAGCCACGGCCTGGCGAGGGCGCGCCCCACGAGGATTGGTGGTAAAAGTGCTCCACCCAACTCGGAGTCGGTCGCACCGAGACGGTTCATGTCTCGAGCGAAAACCGAGCGAAGGCAAACCACATTCGTCGCGATGGCCGTGCCGGAGCTTCGTGATAGCTCGCGGGGCCGCGACTCGAGGCGGTCATGGTCGGCGAGCCGAGAAAGTCATGCGGCGATGGATTGATGTCCCGAGTCCCACGAGGCGATCGATGACATTGGACGACCCACCACGAACGGGCAAGGAGCCCTCATCATGCGACGAGTCCACCTCTAGTGGGGCGCCGCTCGATTACCGCCGTGCCTCCGCTCAAGTCGACCCGACCGCCTGGGTCGCTCCCGGCGCCGAAGTATGCGGGAACGTAGTGGTCGAGCCGGGAGCCAGCATCTGGTTCGCGGCCGTCGTGCGAGGCGATTGTGAGCGGATTGTCATCGGGCGGGAAAGCAATGTGCAGGATGGCGCCATTCTGCACGCGGATGCGGGGATTCCCTGTACCATCGGACGACGGGTCACTCTCGGGCACGGCGCGATCGTGCATGGGGCGACCGTCGGTGATGAAACGATGATTGGCATTCGAGCCACGGTACTCAACCGCGCGGAAATTGGCGCGGGGTGTCTTATCGCCGCCGGGGCTCTCGTGCCTGAGGGAGCCGTTATTCCTCCCGGCAGTGTTGTCATGGGGATTCCAGGGAAGGTGGTCCGGGCGGTAACCGCTGCCGACCGAGCGCGAATCGAACACGCGTGGCGTCATTATGTGCGGGCCTCGCAAGAGGCTCGCAAACAACGAAACTAGTCATCGAATCCAACAAACTGGGCGATTCAAAAAACCTCGAGAAACCAGAACGCGTGCCACTTGGCACCTCACTTGCACCTCCTAGAAACCACCCCGCTAACGACTGCCAAGGCGCATGGGGCCGTGCTCGGCAGGGGACCTGTTACGGAGGTTTCCAACGATGATTGACCGAAGAACCATGGAAGAGGACTTCTACAAGATCCTGGGTGTGAGCCGGACGGCCTCCGACAAGGAGATCCAAAAGGCTTACCGCGCGCTGGCCCGCAAACACCACCCGGACCGAGTCGAGGAAGACCAACGGGAAGCGGCCAAACAGAAATTCCAGAAGATCCAAGAGGCGTACGACGTCCTCAGCGATCCCGAAAAGCGAAAACTCTACGACCAATTCGGCCATGACTATCGCCACGCCCAGCAAGGGGGCGGAGATCCGTTCGGCGGTTTCCGATCGGGAGGAGCCTGGCAAGGGGGTGGGCCAGGTGGAGCCGAAATCGATCTCGGCGATCTGTTCGGAGGCGGCGGCGGTTCGTTCGCCGATTTCATGGCGCATATGGGAGGCGGACGAGGTTCCGCGGGAGCTCGCGGTCCGCGTTCCGGACCTCGTCCCGGAGCCTCGATCGAAGCCGAAACCACGATCTCGTTTCAAACATCCATCGTCGGCGGTCCCGTTCAATTGAGCGTCGCGCGAGCCAACGGAGCCGAGCGGTTGACGGTCACGATCCCGCCCGGCATCGAGGACGGCAAGAAAATGCGGCTCAAGGGGCAGGGGCATCCCTCGAGCTCCGGCGGCCCAGCTGGGGATTTGTTGTTAACCGTGCGAGTCGCGCCGCATCCGCATTTTCGTCGGCTCGGAGACAACCTGTCGATCACCTTGCCGATCACGTTGCAAGAGGCGGCGCTTGGCGCGAAGATCGACCTGCCAACTCCCGGAGGCACGATCGCTCTGACGGTACCCGCCGGGTCCAGCAGTGGTCGAAAACTGCGGCTCAAGGGCCTGGGCGTCCACCGCAAGGAGACGCATGGCGATCTGATCGTCGAGCTGCAAATCGTGTTGCCCAAGCATCTCGATGCCGAGGCCGAGGAATTGGTCAAGCAACTCCAAGGCCGATTCCAGCAAGGGGATGTCCGCGAGTCGATCGGTTGGTGACGCGTTTCCCTCAAGGACGGCGCGATGTCGCTGCTCGGAACGATGTCGCTGCTCGGCCGATGTCGCTGCTCGGCCGATGTTGCTGCTCGGCCGATGTTGCTGGGCCCTGGGGCGCTGGCTTCACGTGGCCGCAAGGGCGATCCCTGCCACGCGACGTACGCCTTGCGTTACTTCCATTTGAAGGTGGCGAGCGCGATCGAAAAGGTGGCGGCCGACCAAATCGCCATGATCCCGATCTGAGGAGCGACGTCGATCAACGTCGCTCCTTCCAGCATGACGAGCCGGAGCGAATTGATCAGAGGCGTCAGCGGAAGTACGGCGATCATCGGTTGCAGAAAGTCGGGAAATCGTTCGTTGGAAAAGAACACGCCGCCGAAAATCCACATCGGCAACATGACGAGATTCATCAGTCCCGAGATCGTCTCGATCGTCGCTGCTCGACTCGCGACCAGCAAGCCTATCCCCGAGAACTGGATCGCTCCGAGCAAGATGAGCAGCGCGACCGGCAGGTAGCCGCCTTGGCTTTGCACACCGAACGCGAGTTTGGCGAAGACGAGCAGCAAGACGAATTCCGGAATGAGAAACAGCAAGCGGCTCGTCATGATGCCGATCAGAAAATCACTTCGTCGCATCGGTGTCGCGACGAAACGTTTGAGCAGTTTGCGAATGCGCATGTCGACGATCGCGTAGCCAACGCCCCACATTCCTCCGCCCATCAGGCTCAGGCCAATCAAGCCGGGCACGAGAAAGTCGACGTAGCCACTCCCCGGTTCCTCGACGATGGTGTCGGTGGTCGAGACTGGGTCGGTACGCCCCGCCGCTCGTTGCAAGGCTTGATCCGCGGCATCGCGGGCAAGCACGCTTCCCGGGCGCGTATCGTCGTAGAGGAACTCCAAGGTTCCGGCTCGCAATTCGTCGAGGTCAACCACGGTGGACGAGGTGGGCTCGAGCGTGGCGACCGAGCCACCACGAATGATGAGGTCGACGCGTCCGGTACGCAGTTCGACTCGCGCCTCTTCCGCCGAAATGATCTGGCTCTCGAATCGCTCGGATCGCGCGAGCCCCTCCGCGATCACATCGTCGAGCGATCCTCGCTCGATGGCGACCCTTATCTTCTCGATCGGCTGGCCTTGGAAGGCCATGCCAAGGGTCACGATCATGATGAGAGGAAAGCCGTAGACCCAGAATATCGAAGCGGGCTCGCGCGTGAATTCGCGTAGGCGGGCCCAAATCAATTGCCGCAACGGCGCCCAGCGACTCATCGATGTTTCTCCTCGGTGCCCAAGCATTCGTCCGCCACTTCTCGCGCCAATTCCCCACCTCGGCCACCGCTGGCATCGAACGCGATCAACGCGTCCCGAAGCGGCGCGACGTCATGCACGCGGAAGATTTGAATGCCTCGCGCCGCGCAAGCCAGAGCCACGCCAACCGTCGCCGCCGTTCGGTCACGCGCGGGATCGCCAATTAGTTTGGCCAGGAATCCCTTGCGCGAATGTCCAATCAAGATCGGACGTTGGAGCGCGAGGTATCGATCGACATGCCGCAACATCTCAAGAGTGTGGGCGTGCGTCTTGCCAAAACCGATGCCTGGATCAAGGCAGACTCGTTCCGATTCGATTCCCACCGCATCCAACGCTTCGCGCCGTTGACGCAAATAGGTCCATGTCGCCTCGACGACATCGTCGTAGCGTGGGTCGAGTTGCATCGTGCGCGGGTTGCCACGCATATGCATGGCACAAATGCCGACGTCGCTCGCTTGTGCCACACCGAGCATTTCCGGATCGCCTTCGAGCCCCGTGACATCGTTGAGAATCCGCGCGCCTGCCTCGATCGCCGCTCGAGCCACCATCGCCTTGCTCGTATCGATCGAAAGGGGGACCGAGGTTCGCGCGACGAGCCGTTCGATCACAGGGAGAACACGAGCCAATTCGTCTCGAGCCGAGACTTCCGCCGCGCCTGGCCGCGTGCTTTCGCCACCGATGTCCAGAATGTCGGCTCCGTCGTTCACCAGCCCAAGGGCATGGTCGACCGCGCGATCGACGTCCAGGAATTCTCCGCCATCCGAGAAGCTATCGGGCGTCACGTTGACGATGCCCATGATGGCCGGCCGACGCGTGAAATCGAGCACCTGCCGCGGGAGTTTCCAAGTGGTCGCGCGTTCGTTGCCGTGGAAGCCAGAAGGCATGGAGTCACTCAAGGGTTGAATCTCATGAGGCATTTCTTTTTTCGCCCGCATCGTAGCTTGTTTCCATCGCGGGTCCGGCCGCCCACCAAACTAACAAGGAAACGGTTGGGCGACAGGTGGCACCACGACACGCCGCGAGTTTCAGCGTGGGGTGTCCCCCATGGTTTCCGGCTCGCGCGCCGTGTCCGCGAGGTCGCCACCGCATCCATGTAGGGTTCGGCGATCCACCAAGGGCGAATCCTTGCGAGCGGCCAACAAGGTCAAGGTACCGAGCCAGGTGTTCCAATCGCGGCGTATTTCGATTTGTTTCCAGCCAACGTCGCTCAACATGCCGGGAATCCGACCCGCTCGATGATCGGCTGTGTTGGTAAATCCATCGATCATCTGGGCGAGCAAGAAAGCCGCGTTCATCCAGACGTTTCGAGGACGATCAAAGTCGGCCAAGAGCAACGTTCCGCCAGGCCGGACCACTCGCGACATCTCCGTTGCCGCTTGCCGTTTGCCGGCGGGCGAGAGGTGGTGAAAGAAGAGGCTCGAGACGACCGCGTCGAAGGAATGGTCGGGAAACGGTAGCGAATGACTCAGCCCATGGACCCAATGGATCTCCGCTTGGCGGCGGCGAGCCTTGCTGCGAGCCGAACGTAAAATGGCGCTGTCGCCATCGAGTCCGACAACGTGGGCGGAGGGGAGTCGCGCCTTGAGCCGCAGGGCAAGCGTCCCGGAACCGCACGCGACATCCAAAATTCGAGGCTCACCGAGCTCGGCCACGGCCGCTTCGATCTGGTTGACCATCTCGCGTTTGAAGACTCGTTCACGAGTCGGCAACGCAACAGCGAGGTCGTAGAGAGGGGTGAGCCAGGAATGGGCGAGAGCGGGAACGAACCGTTCCCGTTCGACAGTCGAATGCAACACGAAGCAAACCAATCGAGCGCGGGCCAACCGAGTTAAGCGTCAGTCGGCAGTCTATCAGGTCCCGCCGACCGCATCGAAACCGGCTCAGGTTTTACGACGCTTATCCAGGCCGGCTCTTTGCAGCAACGACTGACCGAGCGACACGTCACCTTGCTCATCTTGCGGGGGAGTGCCGACCGCGCCGAGTTTATGCGGCTCGTACTTCAATTCGTAGCCATGCTTGGCCAGATAGAGGGTATCACCCGGGTCGACACGTTTGCGTAGGCCGGGGGTGATTCGCTTGCCGTTGACCTTGATCCCGTTGGAGCTGTTGAGGTCCTTAACGAACCAATAGCCCTCCTCGATCTCCATCAACGCGTGATGCGAACTGATGTTGGGAAACCGTAAAACGATATCGCAGCCTTCCCGTCGTCCGACGCGAAGCTTGTCCTTCAATAGCGGAATCGGATCTCCACCACCCAGCGGCATCAATTCCCCGAACATATCCTTCTCCCCAGGTTTCCGCCCGCGGCGGGACCGTCGGTCACGATTTCCATGGCCAGTCGGTCACGATTTCCATGGATTAGTGAGGGCTTCGTACAAGCGAGGTTCCCCACAGTTTACACGACGGCTGTCGTCGTGGACCTCGCGGACGAAACATCGATTCATCGCGGAACCCGATTTCATTATCGCGCCCGACGGAACCACCCAATCCACGCCCTTCGCAATTAAACGCGTGCCACCCCATTTAGGACTCGCGCGAGATTTCGTGTTCCCGAAATCCAACGCCAAAAACTTGGATCATTACCCGGTTCGCTTCCCGAGCCACTCCGAGGCTCGGCTCGAACCATGGGCGGTCGCCAGCCAGAAACCGCGACCGGTCCTCCTGGGGAGTCTCGCGTTCCGGACTCCATTGTCCTCGCGCGAGCCTTCCAATCAATGGTTGATACATTAAAACATGAGTCGACCCTCGCCGAACGATCCCTCGGAGTACCGTGGTTAGGGGGAGGTCTGGAGGCATTGGGAACGGAGGTGAGGCGTGGAGCCGGCTCGGATGGGAAATGCTGAACGGCGCTCCGCGCGTTTTGATTGGCGAGCCGCTGGGCTCCGCTACTACGCGTACAGCTTTCACCTGCGTCAGCTCCATGGCGAGCGGATTCAGAAGGTCAGTATCGACGCGGGATTCACTTGCCCCAACGTCGATGGAACGGTCGCCGTGGGAGGCTGTGTCTTCTGCGACAACCGGAGCTTCAGTCCCTCGCGACGCTTGCCGGGGCGGCGGCGCATGATTCTCGATCAGATCGACGAAGGCATTCGCCGCATCAAGCGGCGTTACGATTGCGATCGCTTTCAAGCCTATTTCCAGCCAGCCACGAATACCTACGCGCCGGTCGATCGATTGCGAGAGGTGTACGAGGCGGCGATCGAGGATCCACGCATCGTCGGACTCGTGATTGGCACGCGTCCCGATTGCGTTCCCGACGACGTGCTTGACTTGCTGCAGGAGTTCGCCGAGCGACTTCCGGTGAGCGTCGAATATGGCATGCAGACGATGCACGACCGCTCGCTCGAATGGATGAATCGTGGGCATGGCCACGATGCGATGGTCGATGCGATGGAGCGGAGTCGCGGGCGCGGCTTTGAGATCTGCGCGCACATCATGTTGGGTCTGCCGGGCGAGAGCTTTGACGACATGCTCGCTTCAGGAGCCGAGGTCGCGAGGCTCGAGTTCGATTCGGTCAAGATCCACAATCTGTATTGCGTGAAGAACACTCCCTTGGCCGACCAAGTCGAGCGGGGCGAAGTCCAGTTGATGGAGTTCGAGGATTACCTCGACGTGCTCGCCGCGTTCGTCGAACGGCTACCGGAATGGATGGTTGTCGAGCGGATCAGCGGCGAGGCGCCCGACGACTGGTTCGTTGGCCCCGCCTGGTGCCTCGACAAGCCGGTGATTCGTCGCGAGTTTTTGGCGAGGTTGGAATCACGGGACACTTGGCAGGGGAAGCAATTCAACGGCTCCACGATTGGCCCCGCATGAATCCGCGCCGCGAGGGAATCAGCGGCGTGAGGGAATCAGCGGCGCGAAGGGAAGTCGAGCTAACTTGAATCGGAGCAAGCGAGATAACGAAGCGTGAGAGGCGAGTCGATGGGATGGTCGCTGGTGGCCCTTGGGTCACGAGAGGAAAGTCCGGGCTCCGCAGGGCGGAATGGTCGGTAACGCCGACCGGCCGCGAGGCTAGGGAAAGTGCCACAGAGAATAGACCGCCGAACGGTCGCGCTGGTCGCGATGCG
>JAGQPS010000120.1 GCA_020426595.1 Planctomycetales bacterium | reverse complement strand
GAAGCGTGAGCGAGGGATTCTTCGACTTCTCAAACCAGCCATCAACTCGTTACACCACCAACACTTCCGTCTAGCCCCATCCCTGAAAGCGCGACATCCAGCCCGGTCAGCGAGAGATTCTCATCCTCGCGCACCATTCCGCGACTCGTTACACCACCAACTCAATCCAATCGTCCACAAGTAGCGCGAGATTGACGATGAACGAGCCC
The DNA here is from genome assembly GCA_020426595.1 of Planctomycetales bacterium. Lineage (GTDB taxonomy): Bacteria > Planctomycetota > Planctomycetia > Pirellulales > Pirellulaceae > UBA11682. The sequence goes on along the minus strand of JAGQPS010000120.1, from coordinate 13,902 downwards.
AATGATGCGAAGTCGCTGCCGAACCGAAGAGCCATCTTGCGAGATGCGTTGGCGGGAATCGGCTACTCCGGGTTCCTGGTTTCGTTCCTCGGTGGTATCGGTTGCCAACAAGTCACGTTGCCGGCCGTGATTCATCGCCCCGCTCGGCGCCCCGCCACTGGGCCTCGAGCCGACGAGCTTGCATTTCGACTATACGGAATTCGGATGGAGGGCGAACAACAAGTCGACCTCCAATTATTGGCCGACCTCGGCGTGCCGCTCCTGCCCGTGTTTCTCCGAGACACGTGGCAAAACCCTGACCCCAACCAGCTCACGCTCGCCGTTTGGGCAACCGAGGAAGAAGCCCAACAAATCGCGGCGGCACCGGGCGTCGAGTCGGTCTATCTCAAGGAACCGAAAAACGTCGCCGAGATCGGATCTCCCGATCAGGCGCGCATGGACGGAGCGCGAGAGGGGCAGCTCGCGGTTCGGCTCATGCCAGTTCCGGAAACCCATCCCAATCTCGGGCGTGAGTGCGCGAATCTTCCCCGCATCGCCGAGACGTTTCAGTCGTGGGCTGGCGACGATGGAACGATTCGTGTGGAACTAGGTCCCGAGCCAGTCGTACCAGAGGACGTCGGTGAGATCGCCGATGCGGGGCAGATCGTGATTCGATTCACGAGTGACGAACTCGACTCTCGATTCTTGAAACGAGTCCTGGGGCATCCCCAAGTGGTCGCGATCCGCTGGGGGTCGGTCTTTTGCTCGCTCTACTGTCCTCCCTGCGGGATGGGCTAAATGAGTCGCTCGTCGGCGCCTTGGGTTGGCCTGTCTCTCATGCTGGGCGATGCGTTCCATGACGCGGTTCGACCGTTGTTCGACGGGGACGAGGTCGATGTCGTGGAATGGACATTCGACATGGGCTGGGGTCGCCCACTGCCGGCTTGGCTCGAGGCGACTCTCGACGAATTCTCAAGCCGCGGTCGATTGCTCGGACATGGTGTTTCGTACTCCGTGCTGGATGCCAGTCTCACCGACCGCCAGCCTCGGTGGCTGCATCACCTGCAAGTCGAACTACAGCGACGGCGCTACCATCATCTCTCCGAGCACTTTGGATTGATGGGCGGCGGCAACTTCCACCTCTCCAGCCCGCTTCCCATTCCACTCTCCGATACCGCGGTGGAAGTAGGCAACTCGCGCCTACGAGATCTCGCACGCGTCGCCCGCTTGCCCGTCGGACTCGAAAACCTCGCGCTCGCGTTTTCCTTGAGCGACGTCCAGCAACAGGGCGAGTTCCTCGAGCGATTGCTCGCGCCGGTCGATGGTTTTCTTCTCTTGGATCTGCACAACCTGTATTGCCAGGCGATGAACTTCAACGTGTCGCTGGAGGAACTGGTGGACTCGTATCCGCTCGACCGAGTCCGAGAATTGCATCTCTCTGGTGGATCGTGGAGTCAACCACTCTCCCATGCGCGGCCGGTGCGGCGCGACACACACGATGACCGAGTCCCCGAGGAGCTGTTTCAAATACTGCCGACGGTCTTGCGGCGTTGCCCGCGCGTCGAAGCGGTGATCCTCGAGCGAATGGATGGCACGATCGATTCCGCCAACTTGTCCGACGCCGCCAACTTTCGGGCCGACTATCGCCGACTTCGAGCCATCACGCGCGAGGCCGGTTAATGGAAGAACGACGAAGGGATTTAGCCAAGTTCCAAGCCGCGCTGCTCGAACTGCTTGCCGCCGATGCGCCGCTCGATGAGGTGATCGCGAGCTTAACTCGCCTAGGTTCGGCAACGGAACTACGCAGCTGGGAAGGACTCGACCCACGCATGGTGGCAACCGCGATGGAGCTCATGGGGAAATGGGGCGTCCGCGCTACTCGCCCGCAGGATCGTGACGAAACGTCACCACATCAAGAGCACGAGCCGCAGTGATTGTTTCCGCGCGGCCTAAGCTTGATCTTTCGTCAAGAACTGCTCGACCCAGCGCGGGACGGTTTGAGTCGCGGGGCCCGGGAAGGTCTCGGAGAAGTACGGAGACGCGTCGGTCTCCGTGAGATTGAATTCCAGTCGTGGAATTCGTCGTTCGAGCGCGAGCTCGACGAGCCCAGCCGCGGGGTACACCAATCCGCTCGTTCCAATCGCGATGAACAGGTCCGCCTCGGACATCGCCTGTTCGATCAAATCGAGCCCGTATGGCATCTCTCCGAACCAGACGATATCTGGCCGTACGCACTCGGTCCGGCCGCACTCCCAGCACGCCGTATCAGTACCAAGATCCTGGTCCCACTCGTAACGAGCAAGACAACGCTCGCACCGGGCTCGCCGCAATTCTCCGTGCATATGCAACAGCTCACTCGACCCGCCGCGCTCGTGCAGGTCATCGACGTTCTGAGTCACGAGGAACACTCGCCCCGGACGGCACGCCTGCAGTCTCGAGATGGCTTGATGGGCGGCATTGGGTTGCCGCTCGGCAAGGTCGGCCCGGCGCAGGTTATAGAATCGATGGACTAGACGTGGATTTCGCAGGAACGCACCGGGAGTCGCGACCTCCTCGATGCGATGCCCCTCCCACAAGCCTCCCGCGTCCCGAAACGTTGGCACACCCGACTCGGCCGAGATACCGGCTCCGGTCAGGATAACGATCCGTCGTGCATCGTCGCGCCGTTCGTGTTTGTCACTCATTTCCAACCCGGCCGTCCCTTTTAGCTTTCTTCCGCGATGCGCCAATGCGGAGGGTTCCGCTACTCCCACACGATATCGCCATCATTCACCGCCGCGTTCAATCGCTCCTCGACGCGTGACTCAGCCATGCGTCGCAGCCCCTCGTCCCCCGACGGAAACCGTTCCCGGATTTCCGTCACGGGATCGTCGCAAACGGAAACCAGTGCCTCAACCAAGGTTTGAACGAGTTCCTCATCGACTTTCACCAACGCGACGGACAGATGCGCCAAAAGAAATGGGGCACAAATAGCGGCCTCGCGTCCGAAACGCCCCGCTGCAATCGCCGCCGCCTTGATCACAACGCGATCACCATCCCTCGACAGCGATCTCAACATCACCCGGAGTTCAGGAACGACGATTTCCGGATTCAAGCCCAACGCTCCTAGGGCCGACACCGCCTCCAATTGCACTTTAGAGTGCTTGGAATTCAAACACGGGAGCAGTTCTTCCTGGGCTTCCGGCATGCTAGCGCCGTGAATGCCCACGAGTTTCGCGGCGGCGGCCACGATCTCCGACTCCCTGTCCCGCAACGCGCGAACGACAAGCGGCTCGAAATCCGAGGCAAGCGGCGGTTGTTCCGCCAGTTTCCACAGCGCGATCAATCGAGTCGATGGAGCGCCTCGTTCGAGATGCTCGCGCGACTCCGTGGCCGTCGGCGTTCGAATTCCCGTACGAATCGTCCGCGGATCGAAAGCTGTCTCACCGCCGGATCTGAGAAAGGCGAGCCCTTTCACGAACGACTCCCGCGCATCCTTGCGAAGCAGTTTGCCCCAACTGGGCGAATACTCGCCTCGCATATGGGCGAATAGCGCGAGTGCGTAACCACACATGTGTGAGGTTACATAGCCTTGCCGAGACATTTCCCAACCCCTCACAATTCCCAATCTCCAATCGGCGTCTCGCACCGTCGCGTTCGCGACGAACAAACCGAAGCCGAGGAATACGGCGAGAAGCTCGGCCAAAAGCAGGCCTTCTTCGTCGTCGAGGGAGAGATGCTTGTTGTTGTATAAGAATGCGTAGGACACTCCGTGAACAAGCCTCGATATGAGTCGCTCCGCTTCAAGCGATTCAGAACCTGTCAAGACACGGATTCGATCTTCCTGGACGGCAAGCGGCGTCAGGCACCCAATTCCCGATAGTTGAAAATCCCGACAGTATTCAAATTCAACCAAACTTGGATCAACACCAATACGCGTCGCCAAGAACTTGATGACGCGATCAACAGCTTTCCAATTGTCGAGCGGGAGAAAACTGGGATCGATTCGGGTCAAGACCTCGCATTGCAGCAGGCGATCGATCGGCACGCGTTCCGCGAGCCAACACATGCGAGTTTCCAACCACGCCTTCTCATACGTACTCACCGGGCAGCGTGGAGCGAACCAAGACCACATCGCGGTCCCTCAATCAGCACGAGTACAACCAAACAAGTCATATTAGAGCATCTTCGCACCGAGCAAAGACGCCTTAATGACCATACCTGAAACGCGCATCGAAAACACTTCGCGACTCACACGGCGTGATTTTAGCTGGTCGCGGACCGCTATATCCCAAGACCACGGTCCAGCCAGGTTGTTTCTGCGCAACTGGATTTGGCAACAATAAGCGATGGCTCGAATCAGCGGCAGGGAGTCACAATGAATTCGTCTTCCGGGTTGACACACAAGACTGGGGATCGTCTAGGCGGCCGGGTTTGTCAAAAACCACGGTCAACTCGGAGGTTTGCTGCCTTCGTCGGATCCAGCCTTCGGCCGCTCACCCCGTTTGAGCAAAACGAGTGGCGACCAATGGCTGGTTGAGGCAATGGCAGTCCATGCGATTGTTGGAGAAGTCGGAGAAAGCGGAGTCTGTCCACGCCACCAAACGACCCGCCGAAATTCAGGGAGGATCAACAAGATCCGAGAAGAGTCTGGAACTGTAAGGCATCGGCAAACCGCATATCGCCAATAGAACACGGAACCTCAAACCAACGACTTATGCAATCCATTAAGAATCTCTATTCTTCAATACTGGAAAGAGAATCTGGTTTGACGCTCCGTCTTGCGGTGAGCTGGGATTCGGCTTTCAAAGCGTTGCCATACATCAGCAGGACGAAAATACCCAGCGCGAATCCAGCGACAGGAATCGCCAGGGAATCGACCAAACTGCTTTCTTTCGCCACTGAGGAGGGATCCAGAAGAGCGTCCTCAGGCCGGTCAGGATTGTAATAGACAACGACTTCCTGGCCTACTGAGAACTGAGCTCGACGTGCGGCCTCCGCTTGATCTTTCTCATCCGCGGCGAATGTCGGAAAGCTGCGAAATCCATGCCTACCAGCGAAGTAGGCCTGACCACCAACATTGTACGTGTATCTCATCTTGACGATTGAGAACTCCCCTCCGGTTACGGTTGACTCGGTAACCGTCCCAACCGTCTCGGGCCACTCTTCCGCATCTTTAAATCGAAAGTCTTCCTCGTACCCACTGTACCCTAACCAAACTGACGCACCGCAAATGACAACTCCGACTACCAAGCCGATCCAAGCAGAACTCACTTTCCGGCTCCCTCCCTAATTGAACAGCGCGTCAGCCTCGGGGCACCAGCAGCGTGAGACTTCAGCAAGACGTTTTAGAAACAACTGCCATCATTCGCGTGGCCCTACGGTTAGTTTACAGTTTTCCAGGTAAATTCTCGATGAAACTCCGCATTTCAGCGACTCCACGAAGAGGTTGTCCATTTACCCGTCACTTGTTTGCTCGGTCATGCTCGATCATCTCCCTCAAGCGATCGCGACGGACCTAGGAGATTGACGATTGCCGGCGGCCCAGCGACCTTTCCGGCCGATTTTGTTGAGTGGCCCGTGGGACTCGAGTACGATTCGGGAGCCGCGACGTTACCCCAATGCCGTCTGGCAGCCGCTTCCTTTCCCACCCCACCGAGACCCACTCCATGGCTTCCGGCAACCCTCTCGATGCGCACCTACGCAACGGCGACGACGATCTACAAACGATTCAGGAGTTGGGAACCGCCTACAAGAAGATGGAAGACCAACTGGGTAAGGTCATCGTCGGCCAGTCCCATGTCATCGAGCAGGTCTTGATCTCACTGTTTTGTCGCGGACACGTGTTGCTCGTCGGTGTGCCAGGCTTGGCCAAGACTCTTCTCATCAGCACGGTCGCGCGAGCGCTTGACCTCAGCTTCAAGCGGATCCAGTTCACTCCCGACTTGATGCCGAGCGACATTACCGGAACCGACGTGCTCGAGGAGGATCGCACCACCGGCAAACGCGTCTTTCGCTTCGTAAAAGGCCCTCTGTTCGCCAACATGGTCTTGGCCGATGAGATCAACCGGACCCCGCCCAAGACGCAAGCGGCCTTGCTTGAAGCGATGCAAGAACACCGCGTCACGGTGGGCGAGGAGACCTTCCCGCTGGCCGAGCCGTTCTTCGTCATGGCGACTCAGAATCCCATCGAGCAAGAGGGCACGTACCCGCTTCCCGAGGCCCAGCTCGACCGATTCATGTTCAACGTCACGGTCGACTATCCCACGGCGGCGGAGGAGTCGCGCATCATCAAGCAAGTCACCGGCACCTACGAAGCGAAAGTCGATCCGGTGCTCACCGGTGAGGACATCGCGCGACTCCAGAAGGTCGTGCGACGTGTCCCGGTGGCCGACCACGTGATCGACTTCGCCCGAGACTTGGCTCGGATGAGCCGCCCGACGGACCCGAACACGCCACCGTTCGTCAAGGAGATGATCGCGTGGGGAGCTGGCCCGCGTGCCGGCATCTACTTGGTCCTGGCCGCGAAGGCCCGCGCCATTCTGCACGGTCGCTTCCATGCCACGACCGAGGATGTGAAGGCGGTCGCCCTGCCCGTGCTGCGACATCGAGTCTTCACCACGTTCAACGCCGAGGCCGCGGGCATCACGAGCGACGACGTGATCCGCAAGTTGCTCGAGGTGGTCAAGCCGGTCGAGTCGTTCGCCTGACGTTCGCCAGTCGCACCCAATCGCCATGTCCGACGATGGCCCTGCCATCGTTGGGTTTCGCGTCAGCTTCTTCAGCCGAGTTCAAGCGATGGCACAACCCGCGGCTAATTCGGGCAGTTTCCGCTTCCTGCGAGGCGAATCGCTCGGCCGTCTCTCGCGACTCGAGTTGATCGCGCGAGGCGTCGTTGAAGGTGTGATCACGGGGCGACATCAGAGTCCCTTCAAGGGCTCCAGCGCCGAATTCGCCGAGCATCGTCAATACGTCGCGGGTGACGACCTACGCGACCTCGATTGGCGCGTGTATGGCAAGAGCGATCGGTACTACATCAAACAATACGAGGAAGAGACCAACCTTCGAGCCACTATCTTGCTCGATGCATCGGGTTCGATGGCCTACGCCGGAGATCGTTCCGCGCCGCTCGATGGACAAGCTCAATCGAAGTTCGATTACGCCCGCCATCTCGCCGCGTCCATGACCTACTTGCTGATCAATCAGCAAGACGCGGTTGGACTCGTGACGTTCGACTCGAAAGTCCGTACCTATCTTCCGCCTCGCTCGAATGCTCGCCACATGAGGACACTCATCCAGTCGATGGATGATCTCTCGACCGGCGAGGAGACCGAGCTTGCCAGTGTCTTCGACGAGATCGCGGAACGCATTCATCGCCGAGGCTTGGTGATCATCATTAGCGACTTGTTCGGCGACGTGGAGTCGCTCGTTCGGTCGCTGCATCACTTTCGCCATCGACGACACGAAGTGGTGCTCTTGCACGTGATGGCCGACGAGGAGCTCACGTTCCCATTCGACAAGTGGAGCGACTTTCGCGACCTGGAACTCGAATCACGGCACGTGGAACTCGATCCCGCCACGGTTCGAGCCGAGTACTTGGACCGCGTCCGCGCCCACCTAAAACGTATCGAAATGGCTTGTGGCCAAATGAAACTTGACTACGTCCCCATGAATACCCGAGTCCCATTCGATGTGGCTCTCTCTGGTTACTTGGCGACTCGACGCAATCAACAGCGATAACACCTTTGGCTCGGTCCCCTTCGCATCGCACGAGCCCTAAGAGCGGCGCATGACATTTCTCAACGATCTACTGCTGCTGGGCTTGATCGGGATCTCCATTCCGATCTTGATCCACCTTTTCAATCGTCGCCGAGCCAAGGTGATCGAGTGGGGAGCGATGCAGTTCTTGCTCGGTTCGATCGTGAATCGACGTCGACGCGTCTTGATCGAGGAGCTGATCCTGATGGTTCTCCGCTGCCTCTTGGTGGCGGTCGTTGTCTTGATGTTGGCTCGCCCCTTCGCGCCGGTCGGTGCCGCGATCGGTTGGGGCTTGCTCATTCCCGGCCTGTTGCTCGTCGCCATGCTCGCCGCGGTTGGCGCGATCGTCGCTCGCCGACTCTGGGCGCGAGTCGCGGTCTACTCCGCCGCGATCCTCTTGGCGATTGGACTCGTCGCCCTTAGCTCGAGCCAGAGTAGCTGGCACTCCGGATTGTGGAGCGATGATGCGGCCCAAGATCTCGTCGTGATTCTTGACGGGTCGAGCTCGATGAACGCGAAACTGGAAGATCGAACGAACTTCGCGCGGGCCGTGAATGAGTTTCGCGAGTTGCTCGCGGAGTTACCGCCCGACGCTCACGTGTCGCTGCTCGTCGCCGGTTCGACGACTCGCGTCGTTACACCGGTTCCCTTGGACGTGAGGAGCGATTGGACCGCGATCCTCGATCCGCTCACCGCGCCCGGAGGCTCGTTTGACGCGGTCGAGGCGCTGGCGACCGCCGCCACGGTCCTTCAGCAAGGCGACTATCCAAGCAAACGCATCGTCCTGATTTCCGACGGACAACATCTTGGTTGGCATGGCGATGATCCTCGGCGATGGGAGTTCCTCAAGTCGCGCTTCGAGTCTCTCCCTACGAAGCCGAAGGTCATCGCTCGGTTCCTCCCCTTGCCCGAGTCGCCACGCAATGCCGCGGTCGCCGAGCTATCGCTTTCACGGCGGTTGGTGGCGGTCGGCCAGCCTACCACGCTTCGCATTCGCATCGAAAACAGCGGCTCGGCGACGCTCGCCTCGAGCGGCTTGCAGGTTCAGTTCGACGCTGGCGACGCGGCCTCGCTCGAAGTCCCCGAACTTCCCGCCGGACAAAGCACGCAGCTGGAACTCGTCTGTCAGTTTGATCAGCCAGGCGCTCATGTCGTTCAAGTCAAGTGGCTGGGTGTTGATGACCTCGGCGACGATGACAGTCGGTCGCTGGTCGTCCCCGTCGTCGATCGTTTGCCGGTTCTCCTTGTCGACGGATCGGGAGCCAGCCGTTTTCTGGAACAAGCCACGGCCTTCGTCGAGATCGCTCTAGCGCCCGCGATCGATGATGTCGATGGGCCAAGCGATCCCAGCTTGGCGCTGGAGCGTCCGTTCGTCGAAGTCACGTCGATCGCGGCGGCCGACCTGCCGCCCGAGATTGACTTTGACGACTACGAAGTCGTGATGCTGTGCGATGTTCCTCGCCTCGGATCGTCGATCGCCAATCGGCTTCGCGACTACGTGGTCCACGGTGGCGGATTGATCGTCGCTCCTGGGGCCCGAGCCGATCCTTCGTTCTACAGTGAATGGTCATCACAAGATGGCATTCCGGTGCTCCCGGGCAAACTGCTCGAACGCGTGATCGTGGGAGAGGGAGAAACACCCTCGCGACCGGCGGTTGAGTCCTTCGCTCATGCCGCGCTCACGCGTCTCGCATCCGCCGGCCCACACGACTTGGGACGAGTCGACGTACGGGCTCATTGGCGAATTGAACCGCGCGAGGGGGGCGAGGCGCTGGTGGGCGCCCGATTCGACTTGGGCGACGCTTGGCTCGTCGAACAAACATTGGGACGCGGCAAGGTGCTGTTGCTCGCCACGGCACTCGATGACCAAGACAGCCTGCTCCCGTCGAACGTTTCATTCTTGCCACTGGTGCACGAGCTCACGTACAGCGTTTCGGCCGCGTCAACGATCGAACTCAATCGAGATCCGGCTTCGATTCTCACCTTCGAGCTACCGGTCGACCCGCAAATCGCGTCCGCGATCGCGGGCGATACCGCGGAAAACGAAACCGATTCCACGGCTTCCACAATCGACGCGGGCGATTGGACACGCGTCACTCCCGTCACTCTGGCCGACGGCGGTCGAGCCAATGCGCGATGGGAACTGCGCGATGGGTTTGTCGTGGTTTCCATCGCGGGTGTCGCACAGCCCGGAGTACACAGCGTGGAAGTTCCCGCTCTGTTCGAGAGCCACGTTCCGATGCGAGTCCAGGAACGCGGCGCCGACGAGGACTCTGGGCGTGGCCTGCCGGTCGCCGTGCGACTCGATCCGCGCGAAAGCCATTTTGAGCCCCGCGATCAAGCCGACGAATCCGTGGCGGCAAGCCATGTCGATTGGTTCCAGGCCGACGATACCGATCAGTTGATCGCCGCGATTGTCGGTGATATTCCGGGGAGGGAACTGTGGAAGGTGCTCGCGGTTCTCGCCGTCGCGTTGATTCTTGCCGAGACCTTCGCGACCCGCTGGATCGCTCGCCGTCGAAAACTTGGAGCGACCGAGGAGGTCAGCTTCGTATCCGAAGGTGAGCGACTCAGCACCTTCAAGGATCGAGCGCAAGAGTTCCTGCAAACCGTTCGCCGTTGATACCCCGAGTCAATACGAAACCATCGCTCGCCGAGTCATACAACGCTCCATCGTCGCCCTCGCCAGTATTGAATCCGCCACTATGCTTTCCCCCATCGAACATCCCGAGTTGCTCTCCGCGGCGTGGCCAACCGCCTCACTCGTCGCTTTGCTGCTTCTCGGTCTCGCGGCTTGGATTGGAGCCCATCGCTTGTCGCGCTTCGGCGGTGATCGGCCACCGGGTCGTGTGCTGTCCATCGGCCTGCTGGCCGTGCGCGCCGCGATCGGATCGCTGACACTGTTCTTGGTGGTCAACCTTCTCGCCCGCATGTTCGTCCTAGAAACGACGACCTCGCTTTGGATTGGGTCGATCGCCTTCGCGTTTGCCATCGAACTCGCGGTGGGTCTCTATCGATGGGAAGCGTCGCTTGTTTCGGCCACGATTGGGCGGACGATTGTCGGATTACGAATCGTCGGCTTGTTGATTCTCGGTCTCGTCTTGCTCCAGCCGGTATTCGCGTGGAGCATTCCACGCGTGGACGAACGATTCGTGGCCATCCTGGTCGACCAGTCAACGTCGATGTCTCTTACCGACGAACAACTCACCGACTCCGAGTTGCTGGCCTTGATGCGGATACTTGATCCCGCGCTGCCCGCTCCGCCGTACGACCTCACGGGATTGCCGCACGACCTCCGACGGATGGCCGATCGCTTGTCGGACACGGCCGATTCGTGCGAAGCCGCGGCGTCAAGTAATACAGGACTGAGCGGTCTGGGGCTTAGCTGCCAGCGAGAGATCGATGCGGCGAGCCAGTTGCTCACGGAATCTCGGGCTCGACTCAACGACTTGATCGAAGCCGACCTCCAACTCAACGCCGCCACGCGCGATTCCGCCATGCGAATCATGGAGGGTATCGATTCTCAGTGGCTTGGTCGGCTGACCTCCGCAAGTGAAGCGGTCCAGTTCGCCGCGCGATCCGGCGGCGAGGATCTTCGATCGCTAACCGAACATCTTCGCGCGACATCGGCCGGCCTTCGCGACATGGCTGCCGCGATGCCAACGCTCATCGACGACGCCGATCGGGCTTATTTCGGATCGCTGCCACCGGAGGCGGTTGACCGAGCCAAGTTGATCGCCGAACGCACTCGAGCCGATCTCGCGCGGGCGCTGCTGCTGGGCGAAGGGGAAGCCAAGGGGATCCTTGAGAAGATTCTCGCTGGTTACACGGTGAAGACCTTTGGTTTCGATAGTGAGCTGCGTGAGGTCGACTCGCGCGATGTGAAACAACTATTTGCCGTGGAGGTTGGGCGCGCCGAATCGACCATGTCCGTCGACAACGACGATTCAACCGCCGCCGAGGCAACAAGCGCGCCGGCCGACGAGAACGCGGCTTCGCCGGAAACTCCGGCTCGACAAGACGAACGAATCACCGATTTGGCGGCGGCCTTGGGCCAAGTGCGGAACAGCATTCCGGATGATCGATTGTCGGGAGTCCTTCTGGTCACCGATGGCCGACAAAGCGTGGAGAGCGATCTGGAGCAGGTGGGAGCCGAGTTTCAGGCGGCTGGCGTGCCGGTTTCGTCGCTCGTCGTCGGTAGCATTCGGCCCCCTGTCGACGCCAAGATTCTCGAAATCACCAAACCAAACACGGTCTTGGTCGGCGACTCGCTTGTCGTGAGTACCCGAGTCTCCATGACCGGCATGCGAGGTCGTAGTGTGGCGGCCAAGTTGATGTCCGCGGGGCAAACGCTGGAAGAGCGAATCATCGAGGTGCCCAGTGACGACTTCGTCACAACGCTCGAGCTGAGCCATGAGCCCGAGGAAGAAGGTCTCACCGATTACGAAGTGGTCCTCGAGCCGCTGGGGGCCGATGCGACCGAGCGAAGCGCGTTCCAGGACAACAACCGACGCTCTTTGACGGTCGCGATCACCGATGAGCGCACGGAAGTGCTAATCATCGAAGGGCGACCTCGATGGGAGTACGGTTACCTTCGCAATCTGTTCGCCGGTCGCGATGCGACGGTCCAACTCCAAACCGTACTGTTTGAACCCGAACGTCTCGCTTCCACCTCCACGTTGCCCGTCATCGCCGCCAGCGCGGCTCGCGAGGCCAATCAAGTCGAGGCGACCGCGCTACCGGCCGACGAAAGCGAGTGGTTTAAGTTCGACCTGATCATCCTGGGCGACGTGAGTCCCGCTCAGTTTCCCGAAGCACAACAACAGATGCTCAAGCGATTCGTTTCCGAGCGTGGAGGAGCCCTGGTCGTCATCTCGGGTATGAACCACATGCCACACGCCTGGAGCGGCTCCGCGCTCGAGGAACTATTTCCTCTCGAGGTACCTGCGACCCAAGCGGTTCAGTTTCAATCGCCCGAGGAGAGTTTTCGCTGGCAGCTCACTTCGGTGGGCCAGAGACACGCGATCATGCGGCAGGGCGATTCCGTGGAAGCGAGTCGTGCGATCTGGGCGAGAATGCCAGACGTTTATTGGCGACACGAGGTGACGAGCGTCCAACCGGGCGCCGTGGTTCTCGCTTACGCCGAGCCAAACGCGCCACGCTCGCGAGGCGGGGACTCGGTGGAGGAACCATCGAACAATGAAGCTTCCGGGGAAGGGAGCGCCGCGGAAACGTCGAGCGCGGAAGCTCTCGAGCGATCAAGCGAGGCGCAAGCGAAATTCGAGCAAGAACACGCTCTGGCCGCGATTCGCAACTACGGAGCGGGGCGAGTCCTGATGCTGGCGAGCGATCGTACGTGGCGGCTTCGCTACCGCGTGGGCGATACCTACCACCATCGACTCTGGGGCCAAGTCGTGCGATGGGGAACCGCTCAAAAGCTTCAAGCCGGAGGCGAGTTCGTCCAGTTAGGCACCGACCGCCAGGAATATGAACTCGGCCAACCCGTTTCCATCACGGCTCGTTTGTCCGATTCCTTCTTTGCTCCGATCGATGATCCCCAGGCTTCGATCCGCGTCCATCGGGGCGAAACCGTGGTCTCGACGGTTCGGTTGGTTCCTTCGGCCGATCGGCCGGGCGACTACAGCGCGACGATCCCCGAGTTGACTCAACCGGGAACGTATCGGTTGGAACTGGTGAGCGACGAAGCCGAGCGAGTCTTCGCGGGAAGCGACGAAGCAAGCATCGACACCACGATCCAAGTGCTGGCTCCCGTCGAGGCATCGCCTGAACTGCGCGAAACCACCGCCGACCCGGCAACTTTGGAAAGACTGGCAATGCGCACGGGGGGCGGATTGGTGGCGGGCGGAAATCAAGATCCGTCGCGCTGGTTTTCGGAAGGGACACGCCGCTATGCTGAAGTGCGGCGAATTCGCTTTTGGGACTCGTGGCCGCTGTTAGTCATGCTGGTGGCGGTATTCACCGCGGAATGGATCCTGCGCAAAAAGGGTGGCCTGGTATGAGCACGCTCGTAACGACCCAAGATTTCTCGGCCGTACCACGCCCGATCATCGACAAGCTCAAGGCCGCGGTGCGCCGAGCCCGGTTGGTGCTCGCCGTCAAAGGCGTTTTGGCCTGGCTCAGTATCACCATCGCCGCCTTTCTCATCGCGATGGCGGTCGATGCTTC
>JAGQPS010000011.1:19972-43507 GCA_020426595.1 Planctomycetales bacterium | reverse complement strand
AGTGTTCGTGGCGCAACGAGTTAGCGGCTTGTTTGAGAAGTCGAAGAATCCCTCGCTCACGCTTCGGGTTTCCTTTGATTTGCCACGCTTTTGAGTTGGTCGACCGGGGCGAAGCGTGAGAAGCGCGACATCAAAACTCGCGCTTCGGGTTTCCTTTGGTTCTCAGCGCATTCGAATTGATTGACCAGGAACGAGCGCGACTCGTGTCGATTACGAGTTGGGCGAGTCGGACGGCGAAGGCGCCTCGGTCACCGTGGGCGATGACGTATCGGTGTCGTCATCGTAGCGAACGGCGCTGATGGCGTGGCGGACTCGCCGTAGCGTCTTGGAAGAGCTGAGCCGTTCTCCCGTGAAGATCTCGAATTGCTTGGCCGCCTGACGGACAAACATCTCGGTTCCCGTCACGACGACACACCCCAATTCTCGAGCGTGTTTCACCAACAGTGTTTGTTCCGGGTTGTAGACCGTATCAAACACGATCATGTGGCTCTTGAGGTACTGCTTCTCAAAAGGGCTCTCGTCGACATGAGGGTGCATGCCAACCGGCGTGCCATTGATGATGATGTCGGGACGAACCGTGTGCTTGGCGACCCAGTCGACGCATTTGACTTTCAGGTCCTTGGCGAGTTGTTCCGCGCGAGCGGGGCTACGGCCCGAGATGTAGACATCGGCCCCTTTTCGTTCACACCCCCAACCCAGCGCGCGTGCGACTCCCCCATTACCCAATATCAGGATCTTCTTTCCCTTCAGGGGTGATTCTGGGGTCTTCTCTTCGCTGATCCCTCGTTCCAAGCTGCCGATGGCCGCGCTGCAGTCGGTATTCGCGGCGACGATCTGGTCATCATGAAAGGTCAGCGTGTTGGCGGCGCGAATTCCAGCGACTTCCGGTTCCAATGCCGTCGCGTAGCGGAGGACTTCTTCCTTGTGGGGAATCGTCACGCTCAGGCCTTGGACGCCCAGTCGTGGCGCGATCCGCATGAATTCGTCGAGCTGGTCCTTGGGGACTCGAAAGGGGAGATAGACCGCGTTGAGCCGAGCATCTTGAAAGGCTCGATTGTGGATCAACGGACTGAGGCTATGGGCGACCGGGTCGGCGATGACGCCAAAAACTTGTGTGTCGACCGTGATGTCTTCATAGCGATAGAGATCGCGCATCGTGCGGTAGGTCAACTGGCCGGGAGCCAGTTGTCGTTCGTCACTGAACGTCGCATAGGTGAACGGAGCGCCGAAGCGTCCGCAGAGCAACCGAGACACCATGCCGATCTCGCCCATGCAAAACGCCACCGTCGGAATCTTGGCGTCATGGCACAGGCGAAGAGTCTTGAGGTTATCGGCCGGGCTATTGGCCATGGTGGCGATCTTGATCACATCGGGATCAAGGTCCTCCATCGACCGGTAGATCGCCTCGAGATCGTCCGGTGTTTCTCGGAAGTTGTGGTACGAGACGATTCGTTTCGTCGAGCCGTAACGCGGGATGGACTTGGCGATGTCGCTCTCCAGGTCCACATAGTCGGCCCCTTCGGCCACGGCGGTTCGCAGGATCGTGATGCGATCGCGCTCGGTCCCGCGCCACTTGCCGCCATCGGTGGGACGGCGAACGGTCGCCACGATGGGCGTGGGACGATTCTCGAGCAAACGGCGCAATTCGATGGCGCGGCGAATGTAGTCAAGCCGCAATTCCACCAATCCAATTTTCTGTTCCGCCAACTCGGCATGCTCCGCGATGAGCATCCGATGGCGGCCCCGACCCAGACTGACGCAAATCATCGTTGGAAGAACTACCAGGGGAGGAGATGTCAGATGGACAAGTTGCAAGTATCACTAACCTTAGCGGGAGGCCAAGGCGTCGGCGGCCAATCCAGAAAATCTCCCGCCGGACGGACCGGCAACTCACTTCAGGCGGGAAAGACGGGACCGAGGCCGGAACCCTCCATTGTGCTCGTGGAACAGCCCGCGTTCAAATACGTTTGAACCGGCGGTCCAGTTCCTCACGAGAAAAAACAAGGGCGGTCGGCCGGCCATGCGGGCAATGGTGGGCATCCTGACAAAGATCGCGATACTCGATCAATGCCTGGATCTCCTCCTCTGAAAGAGGGTCGCCCGCCTTAACGGCCGCCTTGCAGCTCATCATGTGGAGCAGTTCGTCCAGTACATCTCGCCGGTCAACGACCTTCCCCTCGGTTTGCAGCAGATCCAAGGCTTGCCGGAGAACTTCCTCGGGAGCGAGCGACCGGAGCATCGCGGGATAGCTTCTCAACACAATCGCATTGCCGCCAAAAGGCTCGACCTGCAGCCCCACCGCAGCGAGTGTCTCCTGTTGGTCGAGGGCCAATGCGGCTTCCGCCGGAGACAGTGTCACCGGGAGGGGGACGAGTAGCGCCTGGGTTTCGAGGCTTCCTCCCAGCACCTTGGCACGAATTTGCTCGTACAGCACACGCTCATGCAACGCGTGTTGGTCGATCACAATCATCCCCTCATCGCATTCCGACACGATGTAGCGGTGGTGGATTTGCACCGCATTGCTTTTGGGGAGGTGATGTCCAGCGACGGAGGTCGTGGGAGTATCCCATCGGCGAGAGGGAGACGGTTGGGACTCCGGCGGTTGCACGGCGGTCGGAATCGTTCCGCCACGCGACACATTGACGGACTCCGTCGGGCCGAAATCGGGGAGCTGATCGAATGGACTCAGCGGAGTTCGGTGCGGATTCGTCGTCGATTCACTCGGGGGAATCACGGCAGGGGAGGGGACCGACGCCTCGCTACCTGCTTCCGAAACGTCCGGCGAGGCTCCGGGAGTCGCCTCCCGCGTTGGAGGCCATGGAGGAAGCGGACGGCGCGGAAACACATCGCTGAATGGAAGCGGAGTCGCACGTTCCACTTCGCGATGGGGAGCGAGTTCGAACGACGATGAAGCCTCTGGTCGCGCGGCGAGGTCGTTACCGGCGGCCAGGCCAGAGGGCGGCTCGCGCGAATCGGTGGGCTTTTGAAATCGATCCGAGGGGCGAGTCAACTGGGCCTTGGCGGTCAGGTCGGTCGCCAAGAATCGATTGCGAATGGCGGCGAGCAGCTGCGAGTAGATGCGTCCCCCATCTTGGAAGCGCACTTCCAACTTGGCCGGATGCACGTTGACATCCACCGCTTCCGCCGACATTTCCAACCGCAAGAACGCGATGGGAAAACGTCCGACCATCAACAGACCACGATAGGCCTCGCCGAGCGCGTGTTGCAACGCCTTATCGCGAATGTGTCGCCCATTGAGGAACAGGTACTGCATGCGGTTGTGGGAGCGATTCTGTGACGGCTCGGCCACGAATCCGTGTATCGCGATGTTCTGCTCGTCATCCTCGGCGTGGATCGGAATCAGCGCTTGGCGAATCTCGGGTCCAAAGAAGTGACCGATGCGATCGGCCCAGGATTCGGTGGGAGTCAGATCGTGAACGACTCGACCATTGTGCGAAAGCGTGAAGTGAACTTGAGGATGAGCCAACGCGATGCGCGTGAACGCCTCGGCGATGTGCCCCATTTCCGTTTGCGGCGTTTTCAAGTACTTGCGACGAACGGGCGTATTGAAGAACAGATGACGGACTTCGAGCGTCGTACCGGGCGAACAGCCGCAAGGAGCGATCGGCTCGTGTTCTCCGCCGTTGACGACCAGTTCGTAACCGGCGTCGGCGTCATGCGGGCGACTCCGTAGAGTCAAGCGTGACACCTCGGCGATCGACGCCAAGGCCTCACCACGAAACCCGAGCGTGCTGACTCGAAAAAGATCGTCCGCGTCGACGATCTTGCTGGTCGCATGACTCGCGACCGCCAAGGCCAGTTGTTCGCGCGCGATGCCGCAACCGTTGTCCGAGAGGCGGATCAAATCGTTGCCGCCATTTTCGATCGAGACATCGACACGCGTGCTTCCCGCGTCCACGGCGTTCTCAAGGAGTTCCTTAACCACACTCGCGGGACGCTCGATGACCTCGCCCGCCGCGATCTTATTGATGACGCTCGTCGGAAGTTGCCGAATCTCGGGCACGATAAACCTCTTCGCATCGCAGCCCAGGGCTGCCAAGGAACGGACTACTTCAATTCATACTCATTGAGCTTGCGGTACAAGTTGCGTTCGCTGATGCCCAGGATTCGCGCGGTTTCCTCGCGATTACCCGTCGTGATCTTGAGCGTCTCCTCGATGGCCCAGCGTTCAATCTCGCGTAATGTCGAGCCGACGAGCCAGCCTGGTCCGGCGGATGTCGGTGGAGCGGGCGGGATGACGACGGGTTCGCCTTGAACATCGGGCGAAATGTCATCCACATCGAGCACGTCATCGATGTCGAGCACGACCATGCTCTCGACCACGTTCTTGAGTTGGCGCACGTTGCCCTTCCAATCCTGGGCGAAGAGCCAACGCGTGAGCTCGGGCGAGAAGCCCTTTACCTGCTTGCCGTTTCGTCGATTCGCCTGTTTGCGAAAGAAGTCGGCCAAGGGGATGATGTCCTCGCGCCGAGCCGCTAGGGGCGACAAGTGCACGCTGACGACCTTGAGTCGGTAGTAGAGATCGCTGCGGAACTTGCCGGCCTCGATTTCCTTTTCGAGGTCCTTGTTGGTGGCCGCGATCACACGCACGTTGACATCGATCGACCGGTTGTCACCGACGCGTGTGATCTGTCGCTCCTCGAGTACCCGGAGTAGCTTGATTTGCGTCGACATGGGCATATCGCCCACTTCGTCCAGGAACAGCGTTCCTCCATTCGCGAATTCAAACTTGCCGACTCGCTCGGATATCGCATCGGTGAACGCGCCCTTCACGTGCCCAAAGAGCTCGCTCTCGACGAGATGCTCGGCGACCGCGGCCGTGTTGATCGCCACGAACGGCTTCTTCTTGCGTGGGCTGTTCTGATGGATCGCCTGCGCGACAACGTCCTTACCCGTGCCCGTTTCACCGGTGATGAGGACTCCCGCATCGGTGGGCGCGATACGGCGAAGGCGTTCGATCACCGCCTTCATCGCATCACTGGCGTAAATCAGATTCTCGAACCCAAACCGCTCATCGAGTCGGCGATTGAGTTCGATATTCTGCAAGCGCAAACGGACCGATTCAGCCGCCCGCTCGGCGACCGCTTGAAGTCGCTTGGGCGTGATCGGCTTTTCCAGGAAATTGAACGCGCCCTGTTGCATGGCCTCGACGGCGATCGGAATGGTCGCATGGCCGGTCACCATGATGACTTCGCATTCCGGGAGTAATTCCTTGGCGGTTTTTAGGACTCCCATCCCATCGACTTCGTTCATCACCAGGTCGGTGACGATGATGTCGAAGGTCTGCGTTTCGACCGCGCGGACTCCTTCCGGGCCGCTCGAGGCGATCGTGCAGCGATACCCGATCCGCTCCAGACTCTCGGCCATCGCCCGAGCATGGTCCGGGTCGTTGTCGACGAGTAGAACGCGGATGGGGGACGTTGTTTGTGTTTCGGAATTCAGGTCGTTCATGGTTCCGAACATACCAAAGGGAACTGGCCTAATCGAGGACTCGCCGCGTCGCTCGGGCGATGCGAGGCCTGGGATGGTCGATCGCCGAGTGGAAAGCCCTACAAGCGGCGAGGCGTTGGGAATTCGAGCGTGAACTGCGTCCCTCGTCCCACCTCGCTCTGCACGTGAATCACTCCTCCATGAGCCTCGATCACCTTCTTGGCCATGGGCAAGCCAAGACCCGATCCAGCGTCCTTGGTCGTATAGAACGGCTCGAACATGTTGAGCAGGGTAGGGGAGTCGATGCCCTGTCCGGTATCGATCAGATCCACGGCGACTCCGGTACGCGTCATCCTCGTGCGAACCACGAGTTGACCACCCTCGGGCATCGCCTCCAAGGCGTTCTTGACCATGTTGGTCAGGGCGGCTTGCAGCGTCTGTTTGTCCATTTGGACGCTCGGCAGATCGGCCTCGAGGTACCGCAGGACTTCCACCTTGCGACTGCGAGCCTCGGCCTCGAAGAAGTCGAGCACCTGCTCGAGCAGCCCATTGAGTGAACCGGCGACGAGTTCCAAATGACTAAGGCGCGTGAGGCGAAGGAAGTCGTTCAGGAGTCCCTCGAGCCGAGAGCACTGACGCTGCACGACCTCGATCCTGCGGCCCAGCCGTCGAGCGACGGGGTGGTCGAGCTCGGCGAGATCCTCGGCGATCAGTTCGACATTGAGTCGGATGACCGAGAGAGGAGTCTTGATCTCATGGGCCAACGATCCCGCCAGAGCCGCAAGTTCATTGGACTGAGTTCGCAGCTCTTCATTCGCTTGTTCGAGGCGGGCGATACTGGGGTCGCTCATGACACGGGTCCTGCACGAAAAGCTGACACCGATCTCTCGAAACAAAACAAGCCCCGAACCACGGCCCGGGGCTTGTTGAAAACGACATTCTCGGAGCCGTGGAGACTAGCCGCGACGCGGACGGCCACCGCCATCACGACGCCCGCCGTCTCGGCGACCGCCACCATCGCGACCGCCACCATCGCGACCGCCACCATCGCGACCGCCGCCATCACGGCTACCGCCCTCACGCCGCTGACCACCCTCGCCACGAGGCGGACGGTTGGCATTGGCTTCCTTGATCTTCTCGGCGAGGGGATCCTCTTGGCCGAGTTCCTCATAGGCGCGTCGACGGCTGAGCTTAATGCGTCCGTGGTCGTCGACCTCGATGACCGACACCGGGAACTCATCGCCGATCTTGAGGTAGTCGGCGACGTTGTCGATGTAGCCGTCCGAGATCTCGCTGACATGGCACAGTCCGTCTCGACCCGGCAGGATCTCGAGGAATGCGCCGAATTCTCGAATGCTGTTGACCGTTCCGGTGTAGATCCGGCCCACTTGGACCGTGGCCGTCAAAGCCTCGACATGGTCGAGCGCCTTTTGAGTCCATTCCAGATCGGTACCCGCGATGAGCACGGTGCCGTCTTCCTCGACTTCGATGACGGTTCCCGTTTGCTCCTGGATGCCTCGGATCGTCTTGCCACCAGGACCGATCAGCAAGCCGATCTTGTCGGGATCGATCTTGGTGCGGACCAAGCGAGGAGCGTGAGCCGAAACGTCCTCTTTCGGACGATGGATGGTCGTCAGCATGTTACGCAAGATCTCGATACGAGCCTCGCGAGCTTGAGCCAACGCACCTCGGATCACCGCCTCACCGATGCCGGTGATCTTGAGATCGAGTTGGATGCCGGTGATGCCGTTTTGAGTTCCGGCGACCTTAAAGTCCATGTCGCCGAAGTGGTCCTCGTCGCCAATGATGTCGGTCAACAAGATGAACCGATCATCGTTTTCCATCACCAAGCCGATGGAGATACCCGCGACCGGATTCGTGATGGGGACGCCCGCGGCCATGAGGCCGAGCGTCGCACCGCAAACCGAGGCCATCGAGGACGAGCCGTTGGATTCGAGGATGTCCGAGATCACGCGGATCGTGTAGGGAAACTCGCTCGGATCGGGCAACACGGGCTTCACACTTCGTTCAGCCAACATGCCGTGGCCGATTTCGCGACGCCCCGGGCCGCGGATCGGCCGGCACTCGCCGACGCTGAACGGCGGGAAGTTGTAGTCCAGCATGAACTTCTTCGAGTATTCCTCGATGAGTCCGTCGACGCGTTGCTCGTCACGAGCGGTTCCCAACGTCACCGTGACCAGCGACTGGGTCTCGCCCCGTTGAAACACGGCGCTTCCGTGGACTCGCGGGAGCACGTCGACCGTGCACTCGATGTTCCGCAGGCTCTTCGAGTCACGACCGTCGGGACGCGTGCCCGAGAGGATTAGGTCGCGAACGACCTTCTCTTCGAGGTCGTGCCAAACACTGCCGAACTCGTTGGTCGAGACGGCGCCTTCCGCGGTTGGATCGGGAATGATCTCGGCGAGAGCCCGTTCCTTGAGGGCTCGCACCGCGTCCGCCCGAGCTTGCTTGCCTTCGGTTTGCTTGGCCGCCTTGAAATCGTTGTAGTAGGCCGACTCGATCTTCTCATACAGCGAACGGTCGGTCTTCGGCTCGAAGGGACGCTTGACCGGATTGACCTTCGCGGCGAACTCTTGCTGCAGCTCGATGATCTCGCGAATGACGCCATGTCCGAACAGGATGGCATCGACCATCTCCTCCTCGGGCATTTCGCGAGCGAAACCTTCGATCATGGCGACCGTCTCGCTACCGCCCGAGATGATCAAGTCGAGATCGCTTTCTTCCAGCTGCGAATGAGTTGGGAACGCGATCAACTGGCCGTCGATGCGGCCAACTCGCACCGAGGCGATTGGGCCGAGGAACGGCAGCGAACTGACGGTGAGAGCGGCCGAAACGCCGTTCATCGCCAACACATCACCATCGACTTGGCGGTCGCTGGCGAGAACCATCGCCTGGCACTGCACTTCGTCCTTGAACCCAGCCGCGAAGAGTGGGCGGACAGGACGGTCGATGAGGCGGCTGGTCAACGTTTCCTTGGTCGTGGGCCGGCCTTCGCGTTTGATGAATCCACCAGGGAACTTACCGGCGGCGGCGGTGCGCTCGCGGTAGTCACAGGTGAGCGGGAAAAAGTCGATACCCGGTCGCGGCGGTCCGGTGGTCACGGCGTTCAACACGACCGTGTCACCATAACGCACGATGACGCAAGCGTCGGCTTGCTTGGCAAGGACGCCGGTTTCAAACGACAGGACGAAATCACCGATTTGCTTTTCTACTCGTACGGAACTCACTTGGTCTTCTCTCTTACTCAACGACTTCGTTGCTAATTCATTCTTCCAAACAGTACATGCCTTGGTCGCGGATCCGCTGCTTGGCAAGGTCCGCGTACGGCTCGTTCCCAAGCCGTGGTTATTTCCAGTAAGGCGACCGGGTTGAGGCGATGACTTGGGCGGAACGATCCGAGGGACGCGGGACACATTCCGCCCGCGTTTCATACCCGATCAACGGAGAGGGCCCGCGATATCGGGAGCCAAGTCCGCATGGATCTTTTCACGTTCGCCAC
Organism: Planctomycetales bacterium; assembly: GCA_020426595.1. Lineage (GTDB taxonomy): Bacteria > Planctomycetota > Planctomycetia > Pirellulales > Pirellulaceae > UBA11682. The sequence continues at coordinate 34,536 of JAGQPS010000011.1, read as the reverse complement.
GCTTCAATTCAATCGCTCGCTCGTCGGACCCGGATCTTCAAACGATCCGCCAAGCCGAGGGTGCGTCACAAAAGATAGAGATGCGAATCCATCCGTCCGTTGTGAACGCGGGCTCCTCATCTAGGCCATGAGCCCGACCATTCCTCGGCTGTCTTGAGATCGACGAGTGCCGAAGTTGTCGTTCCGAGTACAAGCAGCCCTGGGGAGCTCGCCAATAAACGACACACAATGAGAGAAGGAATCGAGAGATGCGGTGTTGCCCCTAGCGGGGAACCGAGTCTTGCACGGCGAAAGATTGCCCGTGAAAGACACTCGTGATCGCTATCGACCAAGAGACACGCACTCACCTTCGCCCACCGGAATAACTTGTTCCAGAGGGCGACCCTGGCAAAGGGGCCGATTGACAGCCCCGACCACTCACCAAGATGGTGATTCGCTGGAGAAGCGGGTCCCAAGACAATAACGAAAGCGGCCGAGTTGACCACTCACCCCAGACTACTTGCGGATGCCGAGGCGTCCGATGGAGTCCAGATATCGTTGCTGGTCGATCTTCTTGAGATAGTCAAGCAGACGACGGCGGCGGCTGACCATGGACAGCAAGCCTCGACGAGTCGAGTAATCCTTCGTGTTGCTGCGCATGTGTTCGGTCAGGTTGTTGATCCGCTCGGTGAGGACAGCAATCTGTACCTCCGGCGAACCAGTATCATCCGGAGTCCGACGGAACTCCTGAACCACAACCTCTTTCCGCTCTTTCGTGATCGTCATAGGTAACCGTCTTAACCTTTGCGTCGATTCGCTTGGGCGACGCACCGAACCAACGGAGCCTTGGTCGAAATCTCCCCTGATTCCTGCTTTGCTCCGCCAACTAAAAACACAACTTCCCTAATTCATTCACTCATGGAATCGGCCCAGTGTACCAATTCACTTCACCCTTGCAACCGCAATCAAGTCCGGGAAGTCCGAATTTCCCAACGGCCTCACTCGGGCCGCCGAAACCCCATTCCAAACCCGCTCCTCGGACCTTGGTGGGCTCGCCCGAAGCAGGGAGATTCCTAGCGTCCCGCGCGTGGAACGACCGCTGACTCGGTTGCCGAGTTCCCAGTGGTCCAAGGAGGCCGCTTTCGGTCCCGTGAGGCCATTGCCTCCAGGGCCCGTTTCTTCGGCCAACCCTCGCGTGTTGTTGTCCGCCGGGCCGCCGCTTGGTCGCACCTCGCCGGTCGTCCAATTCGCGAAGAGTCCGCTTGAGGCCGGAAAGGAGAAGAAAAAAGAGACCGAGCTCATGCGAGCCCGGTCTCCGCGTTCATTCCATTCCGCCTGGGGCGATCGTCCCCTGAATCGAGTTCCTACGCACTCTTGGCTTCGAGGTGCTGGAACAAGCGGCTCTTGCCCTCGATCACATCGGCGTCGATACGGAAGCTCGATCCCTTGGGCTGATCAGGCAGCTCGAACATGATGTCGAGCATCACTTCCTCGACGATGGAGCGAAGCCCACGGGCTCCGGTTCCCTTCTTCATCGCCTTGGCGGCGATCGCCTTGAGGGCGTCTTCCGAGAAATTCAACTCGCAACCTTCCATTTGGAAGAGTGCTTGGTACTGCTTGATCAACGCGTTCTTGGGGTCGGTTAGTACTTGAATCAGACCGGCCTCGTCCAGTGGAGTCAGCGCGGCGGCGACCGGCAAACGACCGACCAATTCTGGAATCAAGCCGAACTCCAGCACGTCGTCGCTCGTGGCCTGCGGCAGAAGCTCCGCCGCGCCTCGCTCGTCTCGACGACCCGCGTCCTGACCAAATCCGATGGTCTTGCGACCGAGTCGTTTGCGGATGATGTCCTCGATACCGACGAACGTACCACCGCAGATGAACAGGATGTTCGAGGTGTCGATCTGGATGTACTGTTGCTCGGGGTGCTTTCGACCACCTTGAGGTGGAACGTTGGCGACCGTTCCCTCGAGCATCTTCAGTAGGGCTTGCTGCACGCCTTCGCCCGACACATCACGAGTGATCGACACGTTCTGGCTCGTCTTGCCGATCTTGTCGATTTCGTCGATGTAGAGCACTCCGCGTTGAGCCGCTTCGATGTCGAAGTCGGCCGCATGGAGCAGCTTCAAGAGCAGGTTCTCGACGTCCTCGCCGACGTAACCGGCTTCGGTCAAAGTCGTGGCATCGCCAATCGCGAAAGGCACGTTGAGGACACGGGCGAGGGTGCGGGCAAGCAGGGTTTTGCCCGAACCGGTCGGCCCAATCAACAGAATGTTCGACTTGTCGATCTCGACGTCACTGCCTTCCCAGTTGGCGGTGAGTCGTTTGTAGTGATTGTGAACCGCGACGCTGAGCACTCGCTTGGCCTGTTCCTGGCCAATCACGTACTCGTCGAGCTTCGAGACCATTTCTCGTGGCGTCGGAATCTTGTTGAAGAGCTTCTTCGTCGGGCTGTGCCGGCGCTGCTCCTGCTCCAAGATCGACTCACAAAGCTCCACACATTCCCCGCAGATGTATACGTCACCTGGGCCCTCGACGAGTGGTCCCACGTCCCGATAGCTTTTGCGGCAGAAAGAGCAAAACGCGTTCTTCTTGGTCGCACCCGTTCGTCGACCGTTTCCAGAGTCATTGCCAGCGGGCATTGAGCACTCCTTTGATTGCTGTTCGAAGGACCCATCCCAGGTGCAACTCGAATCACCTCCCAGCGCCAACGAGCGCCGAAGAGGCTAGTGGGTACTTCCCTGCCCGCTATCCTCGAGCCGTTCTCAGACTTCGTTTTTCGCCGCAATCGAGTCGCATTCTGCATGGAACGAGTCGACTGCGGCACCACACACATAGATCTGTCAACCAAGAGATTCGGCTCACGACCACCAATAGCCACGGTCGCGCGCCTCTTCCCTATTTTGTGCAGGTGTTAACCTGCCTGGGAACTAGGCTGCCACGATCGCAAGCCGAAGAGGCGAATCCTGTTTCGCCCATCGAGCGGTTCGCGGATCGAATCCTCCGCCTTCCCTGGGAAATTCGTGCCTTCCTGGGCACTCCAAAGAAACATCACGCGTCATGTCCGTGACGTATTCGATATTCGTGCGAACGGGTTTCTTCCGTCGCGCTGATCGCTTTTTCGACTCTTGGGCCGCATCGATCGGCAAGCAAGGCTTGCCCGACCCGGATCTCTCGCCAAGGAGTCACGGCGATCCCTCGTCCGGGAATCGAGTCACCTAACCGTTTCCCGCGACTCACTTTGCCTGGATCACCAAGGAGCCGCACCAGCGGTCTGGCGGAACCAGAGCCCTGCGATCTCTCCGAGCCCAATCTGAATCATCTAGTTTTGATCGTTCGGAGTCACTCCATCGTCGCATCGCGGCGGAGTATCTTCCCCAGGTCCTTCCCGCGACCACTCATCAGATGGCGGCGGTAACGGCGGTTCATCGCGAGGTTCGGGGGAGGAATCCTTTCCAGTTTGCCTCAATTGGTCGAGTTCCTTGGTCTGGCTCGCAATCGCTCCTCGGACTCGGCGGAGCTCAAAATTGCTGAGCGTGCCGGCGTCGACCATCTCCTCGAAATCGGTCAGATGATCGACTGGATTCGCCGGTGATGTCGGGCCGAGCAACAGATTTCGCAGCGTCAGTACGACATACACAAGGAACACGACGCCGCAGAGAAACCCCGCGACGACCACTACTCCTCGGATCTCTGGACTGCTCCAAGCCGACTCCACCGCCAAGGTTGATTGAACGGCGGTTGCCAAGCGTGGCGGCATGACCATGGATCCCAAACTTCGATCTCCCGAGCAACAAGAGCTCCGACCAACACACTCCTCACCGCTCATTATGCACCGAGCCACAACCGCGTCTACAATTTCAAACTCATGTACGTTGGTCGAAGGTCGGAGGTTTGGCCTTCTTCCCACGGATTTCACCGTTCCGCTTAAGGATTCCAAAGGCTCCCCATGTCGTTAACTCTGTCACGCCTGCTCGACACCCGGTTGGTAGCAGTTTTACGAGCCGACAATGGCGAAGTGCTTGGGGAGGTGGCCGAGGCGTTGCTGGCTGGGGGAGTCGATGCGCTGGAAGTGACGTTCACCGTTCCCAAGGCGGCGCGGGTCATCGAATACCTCGCTGATCGCATGGGTGACCGAATACTGCTAGGAGCGGGAACGGTCCTCGATAGCGAGACCGCTCGAGCGGCGATTCTCGCGGGAGCCTCGTTTGTCGTGAGCCCGCATACCGACGAGCGAATCGTCGAACACTGCCGTCGCTATAGCGTGCCGGTCATGTCGGGGGCGATGACTCCGACCGAAGTGATTCGAGCCTGGCAAGCCGGAGCCGACGTGGTCAAGATCTTTCCCGCCGACTCCCTCGGCCCCGGCTATCTGAAGGCCCTTAAGGGGCCGCTCCCTCACGTCCGGCTGATGCCGACCGGGGGCGTTAGCCTGAAAACGGCCCAAGCCTTCCTCGATGCCGGAGCCGAACTGCTCGGCGCCGGTTCAACGTTGGTGGAAAAAGCCTGGATGACCGCGCGAGATTGGACCGCGGTGGAAAATCGAGCGCGGGAATTTCGGCAGCTCGTACCTCGGCTGTCGGCGGATCTGAATGATGGACGGTGAAGGATGAGGGATGAGGGATGAACGGGCGCGGGTTGTTGGTTTGAGTTCGACGGATTGCGACACCTTGCCTCGCCCGGGGCGTTAAGGGCGCGACCGAAACGAGTGACCGTTGGCTCAGTCCTCGACGCCGCTTCACCGCGTTAAGGGGCTGGAGCCTCAACGAAGCGCGGGGCGAAGCGGCCCAGGTCAGTTCGGTTGGACTTTGCATAAGGGGAGAATCGGGAATGTCGGCGGAAATGCTCTTCCAGTGCCCCCATTGCCAAGCTCGAACCATGGTCGATGCATCCTTCGTCGGACAGCGAGGCCCATGTTTTCAATGCGGGCGCGAGGTGGTCATCAAGCCGACCATGGACGACGCGACGAGACCTTCGGCTTCGCCTCGGCATGACCCCCATGCGCCGCCCCAAACGCGAACGGCGTTGCATCCCCCGAGGCCCATGGGAGGCGAGCATCAGCCTGGAAGTGCCGAAGACGACTGGAACCGAATTCGCAACCGGAGCACCTCAACATCCGGCGCGAAAAGCGCGCTGATGTCCGTCCTTCTTGCGATCCTTTTGGTCGCATGCCTCGGAGGGCTCAGCGCCGGAGTCTACTTCGTCGTCTTGCCGGCGCTCGAACTCGACCGGAGCGGAGAGGCGTATCGAGCGGAAGAAGCTCACCTGAAACAAGTCGTCGCCGCCCTACAGGCATACCATGCCCAATACGATGCCTATCCTCCGCCAGTCGTGTACGACGAAGCGGGCAAGCCGATGCACAGTTGGCGGGCGTTGCTGATTCCGTTCTTGGAGCTCCCGCCGGGATGGGAGACCTACCGATTTGATCGAGCCTGGGATTCGACGGAAAACGCCGAGCTACACCCATTGCAGTGCCCGCCGTTCGAAGGTCCGAAAAACTCATCGGGAGCCAGCCTGCATCGCACGATGTTCATGCTCGTTGTCGGCGGGCGAACCATGTTCCCGGCCAACACCAATCTCAGTCGTGACGCCGCGAGCGATGGCGAGGAGCTCACTCTTTTGGTCATCCAAGTCCAAGACTCCAGAACCCACTGGCTGGATCCCAGCGATGTTTCGTTTACCTCTCTCATGAATGGACAAGGGCCCGAGTTAGGCTCGGAGCACTCCAGCGGAACTTGGTACGCGACCGTCGACGGAAGCACTCACTGGCATGACGGAGAATTCGATCCCGAATTCCTCAAGTCGTTGTCCGTTCGTGACGACGGTAGTCCGATCCAAATCGAAAAGTGACACGATCGAAGGCATCGACCTTGGTGAGGAACTCCGGCGGTTCGAGTGCCACTTTCGGCCAGCAATCTTGCCGAGTCTTCGCAATCGGAACCCAAGGCTGATTGAACCGCTCAAGTCGAGCGAGCGAGAGGACCGAAGCAACTGAGACTCCGCGCGCTCGCCGGCGCGATGCTGACAGGCTTTCCGAACCAAGGACGGTGCGGGAGCGACGATTGCGATAACGAGGCAAGGATGACTCGTTTCGGCCTCCTCATTCTGATCGTATTGGTCTTGGCCACCGCTCGCGCGGAAGGTCAAGTCGCCGATCCGTATTATTCCCCCGCGGGCGAATCACCCGCGGGCTCGAGCGCCGCGGCCAACAACCCGCCGGCGGAAAGCAACGTCGCGTACATCAACACGCGCGTCTTCAATCTCCCGGTGATCGTGTATGACGAGTCGCCCATTGAGTTGCGGCTCTTCGTATCGGCCAATCGCGGCGAAACGTGGGACTTTGTGTCGCGTCATCTTCCCACGCAACCCAACATCCCTTATTCCGCTCCGGCCGACGGCGAGTTCTGGTTCTATCTGCACACGCTGACTCGTCAGAATCCCGCGCCGATTCCACCAGATTTCAATCAGCCACTTCGGTTGATCATTGACTCCCAACGGCCCATCCTCGACGCCACCGCTTCGCCCGCCGATGGTGGCGGTGTTCTGCTCGGTTGGTCGATCGAGGATCTCAACGCCGATCCCGCGGCTATCAGCATCGCGGTCCGGCCAAAAGTCTCCGCCGGCCCCGAGGCCAACTGGGAAACGGTCGCGCTCCCCGCGGCTCGGCCGGGCGAGGATCCCTTGCACCGCCAAATCCTCATTTGGCCGCAACTGGAGCAGCGAGTCCTCGAGTTTCAATTCATCACTCGTGATCGAGCCGGCAATCAGTCGCAATTGATTCGCGAGGTTCAGCAACCGTGGCAGGCCAGTGGCGCTCCCGTCAACGGCGGCGTGGCTCAGTCATCTCCACTCGCCGCGCGGCCAGTCGCGACGCAGGAGCTGGTGGGACCCCGCAACATTCCCTGGAATGCCACACCGACCACGACGGGCTCCAACGAGCCGACCCGTTCGGCTTTTGCTCAGTCAACACCCAACGCGGAACCCGCCGAGACTCGTGAGTCTTGGGGGACGACCGTACCCAATCGTGATCCCAATCCTGAATCACGAGCCGAGCAAGCCCAGCGCCTGCCGGTTTCGACACCCGGAGTCGAGCTCGGTACCGACCGTTCCATGGGGGGAACCATTCCCGCCATGCCGGCATCGACCACGAACCGTCGGCCACCCTTGTCGGCCGATGCGGATCGGTCCCTTGAGGAACTGCCCCCACCCATCTCATCGCGCCAGGAGAATCCCGTCGCGAGCGAGCCCGCGTTCAATGGAGCCGCCAGCGGGTCGTTCGCTAGTGGCTCCACGGGGCGCATCTCCGTCTCGGAAGCCGAGTTCGCCCAGGTGATAAGCTCTCCCCGTTTTCGACTTTCCTACGACGTCGACTCCGTGGGGACTCAAGGTGTCGCCAAGGTGCAACTGTGGATGACCGAGGACGGCGGCGATTCATGGAGTTCGCTAACCGAGGATCCCGACTGCGAAAGTCCGATCTCGGTGGAACTGCCTCACGACGGTACGTTTGGTTTTCACTTGGTCGTCACGGCGCGAAATGGCTTGGCGGGTGAAGAGCCTCGACCCGGTCAAACACCGGACATGTGGGTCGTGCTCGATCAAACGGCTCCGGATGTTGAACTGGTCGATGCCTTGATCGGTGAGGGAAGCGAGTACGGTAAGCTTATCCTCCGCTGGACGGCCGACGACGAACACCTAGGGAAACGAGCGGTCACGCTCAAGTACAGTGAATCGGCCAACGGTCCCTGGCAGGTCATCGCGGCGGGACTTGAAAACACAGGCGACTACGCCTGGACGATCGTCCCCAGTTTGCCCCGGTATTTCTATGTGCGAGTCGAAGTGACCGATCGAGGCGGAAACCTGGGCTCCGACGTTTCACCGCTACCGGTCGACCTCTCGTCGTTCGTGCCTCGGGGCAACCTACGCGGGTTCGTCATCGATCCCGCCAATGGTCGCTGAGCGCGGCACCGAACCACCTTGCGGACTCGGACCGAGCTCGCAAGGGACGCGCTGTAAGCGATTCGCTTGGTGCGACGCTATCTGGTGGTGGCTCATGAGGCCCCGCGACTCCCGCGGCGAGGCTGCTTGTCCGTCAGACGCACCGGTCGCTTTCCAACCGCATTTCGTGGACAATTCCTCGGGAGTGTTCGGTTTCGCTCGGGCGTTCGGTACCAAGAGTTCCGTTGTCTCGCGAGCGGTGACCGCGTCTAAGGCGGCTCTCGAATGAGAGTATGACCCTGTCTCATCTCGGCACCGTCCCAATCAGTCACGGGCCCAACCATTCGCGGGCCAAGTCACCGCAAGGCCGCGAACGGTGACCTCCCGCCACGGCAATACAACTTCCAGGACTCGCGAGCTCCTTCTCCCATGCCGACCGTGCACGTCTTCAACACCCTGAACGAAACACCCGATTGGAATGCCCACTCGCTGGTGGTCTTGTTTGGCGACGAGCCCTTTTTCAAGCGGCGCGTGGTTGAGTCGTTGCAGGCCTACTGCGAGCGGGAGGTGGGCTTTCCGCCCACGACCTTCGATGGAGAAACCGCGCGGTGGGCTGATGTCATGGACGCGGTGAGTACGCGGTCCCTGTTCGATGAGGGTGGGCATCGGTTTGTCGTGGTCGATCCGGCGGATGCGTTCGTGTCGGCTCATCGTGAACGACTCGAGGATGAGGTGGCTCGCACCAACACCGTCGGGTGCCTCGTACTCAACGTGGGCACTTGGCCGGCCAATACGCGGCTGTATAAGGCGGTCGACAAGACGGCGTTGCAGATCGATTGTCGCTTGCCTCTAAAAAAGGGGGGCAAGAGCATCGATGAAAAGAAGCTCCGCGACTGGCTAGTGACGTGGTGTCGGACGGAGCATGGGCTCCGGCTGACCGCCGACGGAGCAACCGAGTTGCTCGAACTCACGGGCCAATCGTTGGGGACGATCCACCAAGAGCTGGGCAAGATGGAGCTGCTTCTTCCCAAGGACTCGACGGTCGATATCGGCGAGATTCGCAAGATGGTGGGTGGTTGGAGCCAGAAGACGGTTTGGGAGATCATCGATTTCGCTCTCGACGGGCGAACCGCGGACGCGATCGCGCAGCTCGACCATCTCTTGGCTTCGGACGAGCCTCCTCAGTCGGTGTTTGCTCAGGTGAGCTACACACTGCGTCGCTTCGCCGCCGCCGCCGATGCCGTTGCTCGAAGTCAGCGGCAGGGCGGGCGAGTGCGACTGGAGGACTTGCTCAAGGGAGTCGGCTTTCGTGAATGGCCGGCGGGAGCCCTTAAACTGGCCGAACAACGACTCGTCCGGCTCGGACGTGAACGGGCTCTATCGTTGCACCGTGTATTGCTGCAAACCGATCTTTCGCTGAAGGGATCCCACGCTTCTCCGGCGCGTGGGCGCGATGCGCTTGAGCTGCTGTTCCTGCGACTCGGCGAGAACTCTTCCGCCACATCGACGCCCTCGTCGTCGTGATTCGGTTCTCGGCTTAGCGGTGATTGTCGTGGCTCGCGCGGGACGGTGAAAACTTGCTTGGCGGGGTCCGGCGGCGATATGCTGAGCGGCCTTGCGAATGCAATTCCCACCTTCGCCGAGGATTGGCTCCATGAGTCCCCCACTGCCAACATTGCTCCGCCCATTGCTTTGTGTTGTTTGCGCCCTCGTGAGTATCAGCGGCCTGAGTCCACTGGCTCATGCACAAGCTCCGCGTGTCTCCGCGGAAGGGGCGTTACCCGCCGATCAACGACTCGAGCCCCTCAAGGACCTGGACGGGTATTTTCCGTTTGTCGTTCCCGACAGTTTGCCTGCGTGGGAGGAGCGTAGGGCGGAAGTGCGGCGCCGAGTGCTCGTCGCAAACGGGCTCTGGCCCATGCCTTCGCTTGGCCCAGTTCAGGCGGAAATCCACGGCCGAGTGGAACGCGACGGTTACACCGTGGACCGGGTGTATTTCGAGAGCCTGCCTGGCTTTTACGTCACCGGCAGTCTGTATCGGCCCGTCGGCAAGACGGGGCCGTTCCCCGCGGTGTTGTGTCCGCATGGTCACTGGGCCAATGGACGTTTCTACGATGCGGGAGATGCGGAGGCGGCTCGCCAGATCGCGGCTGGGGCCGAGCAGTTCGACGAGAATGCTCATTCTCCCCTGCAAAGCCGCTGCGCGCACCTGGCGCGAATGGGGTGCATCGTCTTTCATTACGACATGATCGGCTACGCCGATTCGCAACAGATCAGTTTTGATCTCGCTCATCGCTTCGCCACGCAACGTCCGGAACTCAACGGCGCCGACGCCTGGGGGTTGTTTAGCCCTCGCGCGGAAAGTCTGCTGCAAAGCGTGATGGGACTCCAAACGCTGAACTCCATCCGTGCGCTCGACTTCCTGGAGAGTCTGCCCGATGTGGATCGCGAACGCCTTGCGGTCACCGGGGCGAGTGGTGGAGGCACCCAGACCTTCATGTTGGCGGCGATCGATGATCGATTGGCGACCGCGTTCCCGGCCGTGATGGTTTCCACCGCCATGCAAGGTGGTTGCACGTGTGAGAATTGCTCGTTGTTGCGAGTCGGAACGGGCAACGTCGAGTTCGCCGCTCTGTTCGCTCCCAAGCCCCAGGGGATGACCGCCGCCGACGACTGGACCAAGGAGATGGAAACCAAGGGGTTTCCCGAGCTGCAAAAGCTTTATGGCATGTATGGAGCGAGCGACCGAGTGCATCTTCTGAGTCGCACCGAGTTTGGCCACAACTACAACGCGGTGGGGCGTGAAGCGATGTATGGCGTGTTCGCCGACACGCTCGGCCTGGAGTTGGCTCCCGAGGGAGAGATCAAGCGCCTCACGGTCGAGGAAATGACGGTGTGGGACGATAACCACCCACGTCCGCCCGGAGGAACCGAATTCGAGACCAGCTTGATGAGCTCATGGGACGCCGAGTTTCGCGGGCGGCTCGAGGCCTGCTTGCCGACATCGAGCGACACCGCGGAGTTTCGTCGAGTCGTCGGAGCGGGCGTACAAACCGTGATCGGCCGCGCGGCTCCCAGCAAGGACGAAGTGACCTGGGAGGCGACCTTCAAGGAGGACCGTGGCGGCTGGCTGGAAATCGCTGGCTGGCTTCGCAACGCACCTCGAAATGAAACGCTGCCGGCCGTATTTCTGCATCCGAGAAATTGGAACGGGAAAGTCGTGCTCTGGTTTGGCGATGCCGGCAAGGACTCGCTCTACGGCGAGAATGGCCGGCCGCTGCAGGCGGTCGTTGACTTGGTGAATCGCGGGGTGGCGGTCGGAGCCGTCGATCTCTTCGGCCAAGGTGAGTTCGTCTCGCCCGAGAACGATTTCACGCGTGGGCGACGCGTGGCCAATCCGCGTGAATCAGCCGGGTACACCTTTGGTTACAACTCGAGTCTGTTTGCTCAACGAGTCCATGATGTGATGTCGACCTTGGCGTATGTCGCTCATGATGATGACCACGAGTTCGTGGACAAACACATCATGGTGGTGGGGAGCGGAGCGATGGGGCCGGTGGTGGCCGCCGCGCTATCGCAGACTTCCGCTTGGGTTGATGATGCCTGGGTGGAAACCAATGGATTCCGGTTCGCGGATGTGCCTGATCTGCAAGACCCGGCCTTTTTGCCTGGTGGGGCTCGCTATCACGACTTGCCCGGCCTGATCGCCTTGGCGGCACCCGTGCGATTGACGGTGATTGGCGAGTCGACCGAGTTGCCGGCGTGGGTGAGCGATGCCTTCGCGGCGGAGCACGGGCGGCTCGAACTCCGGCGGACGGAAGGTGGCTTAACGCCCAACGAGTTGTTGCCGACGATCGAGTAGGAACGCAGTGGGCCTCGTCGTTAATACGCGACGAGAACTCGCCGCGACTTGACCGAGGTGGGCGACATCAATGGAATCAAAGGTTCGACGCGCACGGGTGGAGTTTGAAGCTCGGTAGTGTGGAGCGGGAAGCTCGCCGCGAGGCCGCGGGCGGTTTCGTCGCTCGCGCTAGGACGCGCGTCGATTTACCGGGAGTGAACAGCAGATGGTCGAGACATCAAAATCCAATACCCGCGTGGCGTTGGAAACCGAGCGGTTGTTGCTGCGACCGCTTAAGCGTGAGGATTTGGACTTTGTCCACAGCGTCCTGGCGGACCCGGTGGCCATGGAGCACTATCCCAAATGCCTGTCGCGGGAAGAGTGTGGCGAGTGGATCGAGCGGCACTTGGTGCGCTACCGAGAAGATGGTTGCGGCCTGTGGCTCGCCACGCTTAAGGATGGGACGCCCGTCGGCATGATCGGGCTCGTACTGCAGGAGATCGACGGCCGGCGTGAGCCCGAGGTGGGCTATCTCGTCCATCGTGACTTCTGGCGACGGGGCTTCGCCCGGGAAGGAGCGACCGCCGTGCGGGACATGGCGATGGATCTTCGCGGCCACTCGCATGTGATCTCGCTCATTCGGCCATCGAATGTCGCGTCAGCCGGAGTCGCACAGAGCATTGGGATGTCGGTTTGGAAGACGACTCGCTTCAAGGGACTGGAGCATATCGTCTATCGCATCCGTCGGGTTGATCGCGATCAGTTGGGCGCCGAGTCGGTCGGCACCGAGTGACGAAGCCGGAGGTGCTCCCAGGGAATCCGAATCTCGACTGAGCATCGTCGCGAGAGCGAGTCAAGAAACAGCAGCGGGGCTCCACCGATCGGTTGGAGCCCCGCTTTTGTTTATCGCATTAGCCCGGTGCTAGGAAACGCACCGGCATGCCATGGAGACTAGTGGCAACCGCAGGGAGCCACGACCGGCGCGCAAGGAGCCGGGGCACAGGGAGCCGGAGCGCATCCGTGGTGATGGACAGCGCCCGCGGCCGAACCGCAGCCGCAACCCTGGTCGATCCGGACTTGGATCGTCTTTTCGACCATGCGTTGCACTTGAACTTGGACCTGCTTGGTCACCATTTGCGGTTCGAGTTCCGTGTAGGTCTCGACGCGAGTCTCGGGGACCGATTGGTAATTGGTCACCTGGTAGGTCTCGACGTGAGTCTTCGGGACACAGACTTCGTAAGCGACTTCTCGCGAATGAGTCTCGTGGCGAACCTTCTGAACCGAAACGGTTCGGGTGCGCTCCTCGGTCCGGTACTCGGTGACAGCGTACTCGTGGGGAACTTCGACCTCGACGGTCTTGTAGCAAGTCACTTCCACTTGTCGCTCGACGATGTTCGGCACCCAAACGCGACGAGTCACGTAGGTCACGTTGGCGCTGCAACCGCCGCAGCCACCGCAACCGCCATCGCATCCGCCGCACGGCGAGGCCGACTGGCCACAGCTGCCACAGCCACTGTGACGACCGCAGTGCGAAGCGCAACCGCGGAGACCACGGAGGCGACCGAGCAGACCGACTCGGCAACGCGAGGGAGCCGAGGCATAGACGCGGCCGCAGCTTTGCGTGGCGACCGGGACTTGCTCCACCGACCAGCAGCCCTGGTCCTCACGCACGGTGCGATAGGTGGTGACCGGCACTTGTTGGGTCACGATGCGAGTGCCGACTTGCTTGACTTGGTAGGGAACCTGAACCGTGTAGGTCTGTTCCAGTTGCTCGGTGTAGGGCACCGCAACGGTGTATTCCTCGACGCGGGTCCGTTGCTCACGCACCATTTGAGTTACTTCGCGAGTCCGCTCTTCCACCACGGGAACGAGCTTCTGCACGGTTACTTCGCGAGTCCGCTCAACCGGCACGCAGGTCTCGACATTGACTTCGCGAGTCTCGGTGGTCCACTCGGGGACCAGCACGGTACGCGTCTCGAAGGTCGGCTCGACCACGACGACCGGGGCCGGAGCGACGCTCGGAGCGCAGGGGGCGGGAGCCGCATAGTTGGCCGGCCCGTCGCATTGGACGACGGCTCCACCGCAACCACAGGTCCCCAATTGTTGGGTCGAGATATCGCAGGGGCTCTTGGTGCGGAACATCCGCCCGCAGCCGCCGCAACGTCCAAACAGGTGTCCCATCGTCGTGGACGAGACGGCGGCCACCGCCGTGTCACTCGCCCAGGTGGCGACAGGGATTGCGCCGACGGCCAGGGCCGTCATCGCGAGATACGAAAAGAAACGCTTCATCAGAAAGGAGCTCCAGGAAAGTGAACAGTCCGCCAACCAACTCTTGATAGTAGTTTGGGACGATTGGGTAGACAATTCACTCCCCGAAAATGGCTGAGTCTGAACCGGATTCTTGGCGGGGCGGGGTGGCGCCAGCGCACCGACCCCGCAGACCGGCAATTCGGAGTCTTCGATTCGTCCCCGTTCGCGGGGGCGGAGGCCGTGGCCACGGCGTTTCGAGAATTCGGAAGCGTTACGAACCCAGGCCCCGGCATACAGTTAGGTCGATGAGTTCAAGCGTCGCGGCCCCCAGTCCCTCCGGAGCCGCTGCAAGGGAGGAATTCGCGGCTGGGTCCGGTTTGGATTGAAAGCCGTTCCCACGCTGGTGGTTATCAGCAGCCGCCAGCAGCTCGCCCATTTCCCAGTGAAACGCGATGAAAGCCTCGGTGCTCACCCGCAATGGCGAGAGCCCTTGGGAATCCACGAGTCGCAAACCATCGGAGCTGTCACCAACGAGTCCTTCCGTAACTTGCGAGAGTCC
>JAGQPS010000011.1:0-19872 GCA_020426595.1 Planctomycetales bacterium | reverse complement strand
TGGGGAGAGCCGGATGGTCTTCTCGTCGCGAAGGAAAGCGGTCCATCAATTACCTCCTGACCGACCATGCAGGTTCGGGTGATTCGCCAACAAGTCAGTTTCAGCCGCCGTCTCCCTCCAACCGTGGCGTGACGAGTCGCCAGTACGACCACGCTTTTGTACGTCCGGTACCGGATGGGAGTTTGGGGGATGTTCCTTCCACCGGAATGCAAAAACTCAAGTTGGACCTTTTGCCGACGGGGTGATCAGCAAGTGACATTGGTCCGTGTCGGGCGTCTCGCTATACTCGCGCCGCACATGCCATGGATACCGAGTGACAAGGAGAGTGGTTCGGAGTGATGCATCGAAAATCGATGAACTAAAAACTCCACCGATGCCAGCAAACACTGCAGTGGCGACTCGCGTAGAAGGGCATGTCGAAGCAAGAATCGCGACCGGCGCGGCGGACGGTTTGCCGTCGCGACCGTAGAATTGAATCAGGTCGACCGCAATTGGCACATGCGGTACAGCGAGGCGCATGCGTCTCGACGACACAATAGTGCTTTTTCGAGAGAGACGTCGGTAACTCGAGCTGGTAGGACGATACGTAGGGGCATTCGCCGAATCCGTTCGCGAAGTCTCGACTTCGGCATGGATCGCTTCCGTCTGACACGGATCGCGACGTCGACTCGGCCCCAAGATGTGTCCTAGGATTGTCGGTCAGCCAAGAGGCACGCTCCGCCGCGACGCGGATCGGTCCCAGGAGTGACGAGTCGGGATGCATCCGTGAGAGAACCCACTCTCGCGACGCGACGTCATCGCTCGAAGTGCCAACGGGAGGAACCTGTCGATGCAGATTTACGGATTTGGTCAGATTCATCAGGCTCACGCCGTCAAGCCGACTCAACGTTTTGAGGAGGTTCGCGACGCGGCGGCGGCCAGCAAGACACAGTACGGTCCGGATGAACTGGAGATTTCATCCGAGGCTCAAGAAGTGCTCGCCTCGGGAGAGGCATCGACGGTTCGCGCCGACAAGATCGCGAACATTCGAGAGCAAATCGCCAACGGCACCTACGAGACGCCGGAGAAGCTTGAGATCGCCATGAACCGATTGTTCGACGTGCTCGGCTAAGTGAATCCATAGGCGGTGAAGTCGATTAAGACCTAGGGAGGTCACCTTCCTTCCCTAACCGCCCCACAAGTTACGTGACTCGCATCAACGGTCGATTGGTGGAACCAATCGACCGTTGGTGCTTTCTTGGCTCGGACAATCTTGTTTGTCACTGATCTCGAGCGACGTGCGTCGGCCTCAACGCTCGGCCTCAACGCTCGGCCAAAACCGCGGACGTGACCGCTCCGAGGGTTCTAGACTCGGAGCTGATCGGCGAAGCGAGTGAGGTGCTCCGCGTATCGTCGCCGAATTGGCTCGATGACTTCGTCGACGAACTCATCGACCTGTTCCGGGGCTCGACCGACGAACTGATGAGGATCGAGAACCGAACCGAGGTCGACATTCGCGAAGAGCGGGTCTCCCTGTAGTCGTTCGATCAGGTCATTATCCGCTCCCTCTTGCTTCACCCGGCGCGCGGCGTCGTGGCTGTGCTTGCGGATCTCCTCATGCAGCGTTTGGCGATCGCCGCCCGCTTCGACTCCCGCCATCAAGATGTTCTCCGTGGCCATGAAGGGGAGTTCGGCGGCGAGGTGCCGCTCAATGACTTTGGGATAAACGACGAGCCCTTCGACGACATTCCTCATCAGGATGAGCATCGCATCGGCGGCAAGAAATGCTTGGGGCAGCACGAGCCGGCGGTTCGCGCTATCGTCGAGCGTTCGTTCCATCCACTGAGTCGCCACGGTTTGGGCGCTGTTGGCGGGCTGGTTCATCAGGAAACGAGCCAGCGAGCAAATCCGTTCCGACCGCATCGGATTGCGTTTGTAGGCCATGGCGCTCGAGCCGACTTGGCCGCTCTCGAATGGCTCCTCGACTTCCTTGCGATGAGCCAGGATGCGGATGTCGGTCGCGATCTTGTGACACGATTGGCCAAGACCCGAGAGGGCGTCCAAGATTTGAGTGTCGACCTTGCGGGTGTAGGTTTGCCCCGTGACCGCGAAGACCTTTTGAAAGCCGAGCTTGGCCGCGACGAGCCGGTCGAGCTGCCGGACCTTTTCGTGGTCTCCGTGAAAGAGCTGAAGGAAGCTGGCTTGCGTGCCGGTCGTACCTTTGACGCCACGAGCCCTTAGGGCATCGTGGCGCAGTTCCATGTCGTCGAGGTCGAGCACGAGGTCCTGCAGCCACAGGGTCGCTCGCTTGCCGACGGTCGTGGGCTGCGCGGGTTGCAGATGCGTGAAACCGAGACACGGCAGCGAACGCTGTTCGGCCGCGAACGCGGCCAATCGATCGATGACTCCAGCGAGCCGTTGATTGAGCAGGTCCAGACCGCGCCGCATGAGCAACAGATCGGTGTTGTCCGTGACGAAGCAGCTTGTCGCGCCCAAGTGAATGATCGGGCGAGCCAGTGGGCAGCGGTCGCCAAACTCATGAATGTGGGCGACGACATCATGACGCTTTTCGCGTTCGTACGCCGCGACCGCATCGAAGTCGATCTGATCGGCATGAGCCCGCATCTCATCGATCTGTTCCTGGGTGACCGGCAGGCCCAGCTCGCGTTGTGATTCCGCCAGTGCGATCCAGAGTTGACGCCAGGTTCCGTAACGCTGTTGATCCCCGAAGATCGCCGCCATGTCGCGTGACGCATAACGAGTGATCAGCGGGTTGTCGTAGACATCGTGTGCCATAAGAGAAGCATCCTCGAGGTGGGAACGGCGGGCGGTCCTACATGTTGGTTAAGTCGTCTTCCACTTGCACGCCCGCCAATTGTTCAAAGGCGGAGGCGATCGCGGGAATCGCCGATCCATCAAGCGTGTACACGCGACAGATGCGGTGGGCGACGGGAAGACGTTCGTAGAGCTCATGGGCGTTGAGCGGCCTAATGCGCTCTCGTCCACTGTCGAACAAATAATTCTGGCCACTGGCCGGGCCCAAGGTGTTGGGGCGATGCAAGTGGCGGGCGATGTCGACGCGAATGGGCACCGAACGGAGGTCGGCCGGCAGGAGATCCGAGATGCGACGTTCGACGTAGGTGCGATCGGAGAAAATGCTGGTTTGCTCCGCGTCTCGTTCCGCGATGATCTGAGTGCGCTGGCAGGCCATCTGCCAACCCACGTCTCGCCGCAGAAGTCTCTGCCACTGTTGTCCCAAATCGCGAAGTCGCGGTTGGGAACTGCGATACCAGCGTCCCACATCCACGAGCAACGATGATTCGGTGAAGTGCAGGTATTCGTCGAGGTGTTCCCGGGGATCGCCCGGGAACAAGAACTCGCGGCTCTCGCGAAACAGGTCCTCGAGCATCAGATCAATGGCTCGGACCGTGCGATGAAAGTAGATCGAGCGAAACAGGTCCGCGCGTACCTGCATGAACCGCACCAACGCCTCCATGCCTCGATCGAAAATCGTGAGGCCTCGTTCACTGAAGAATGAATAGTGAACTAGCCGCTCAAGATCGAAGGATCGTTGACTGAAACCCGACATGTACGCGTCGCGTAACACGAAATCCATGTTGTCGATCGTGTAGATACCGCTCAGCAACGCTCGGAGATGAGTCAGCCAGAGGGGACGCTCGGAGTCCTGCCCAGGACGCGGGCGGACGATCAGCCAAGCGACCTGCTCGGGATCGAGCGTTTCGTGAGGCCCCAGTTCGCCGTGGGGTGTGCGGCGGATTCCTCGAATCAATGGTCCCAGTTCGTCTCGGATGATGAGCGACCCGAGCACTTCATGAGTCAACTCGTAGTGCCGCAGGAATTGAGCATCAAAGAAGTGTCCAAACGGGCCGTGCCCCACATCGTGGAGCAAGCCGGCCAATCGCAGCAGCGCCTCGACGTAGATCGGGCTCGGGACGGTGCGGTCCACGTTTTGGAGGCTTGGGTAGAGGTGCCGAGCCAGACGACTCCCCAGGTGCATCGCCCCGACGACGTGCTGAAAGCGAGTGTGTTCGGCCGAAGGAAAAACCCACCAAGCCGTTTGTAGCTGGTGGATGTGCCTCATTCGCTGGAGCCAAGGGTGATCGATCAACTGTCTTTCCGAGGTTTCTCCCTCGCGCAGACCATGATTCGAGACAAATGGGATGTACCCGTGTATGGGGTCGTGGCACAGGTTTTCGCGGCGATAGTAATCCATGACCCAGCTTTCCCACGAACGGATGCGACTTTCCCGCGAACGGCGGCGACCGAGTTCACCGACCGAAAGTCTCGGCTCGCGCGGCTCCCCCTTGGGGTTCGCCTCGTGCCTCGGCTCCCAACGAAACGGGCGTCTAGCCAGAATGACAGCGGCTTTCCTGCTCGCCGTTGGCCCGACTCTTTGCTCGGGTCGGTACGTGGCTAGACCGCCCGCTCACGGGAGGCCGCCGATCTCATCGAACCACGGCTCAAACTACCAAATCGAATCGGTGTTCACGAGGCGGCCAGGAGGCGGTCCACGCGAGTGGCCCGCGTGTCGTGGAGAGACGCTAGGTCTCATTGGCCGCCCTTAGCCCATCCGCGCTGGCATTAACCACTGTCGGCGGATCGGGTATGATCGGCACGACCGCGGTGGAGTCGTTATCGCGCCTTCGCCGTCCCCAGTCGCGGTTGGCTAATTTGCCTCTGGGGCGGTGATTCCCTTGGTGAAAGATTCGCGGCCCTGTCGCTCCAACGACAAGGACTCGTCTGGCTTACCGGATTGCCGAGACTCCGCGCAGTTGAGCAGTGGGCTTTTCGTAGCCAGCTCGGTTTGGCGGCCAAGGAGCGAGGCTCGTCTCGTCGGCCATCCAGGCTAGCAAGGTCCCTTGGTCGATGAGCGGTCCGCACTGAAATGGAAGCGGGCGTTTGAGCATGCGGCCAAGGCGCGCTGTTCGAGTTATCACCCCATGTCCCCCGACAACTCTCGCTCAACCGAGTCCGGCGTCGTCCGGATTCGCAAGGAGATGCAACGTGGCTGAGACAGCGAAGTACTGGGCCCGACTGAGTTTCATCCGGCAGGCAAGCTGCTGGGGGCTCGGTCTTCTCATGGCGGTGTCTTCGGTGGCACGAGCTCAAGACTCGGAAATCGTCACCGTGGCCGGTATGCTGCCACCCGATACGCTCGCCCTGGTTTCCGTACCCGATCTTCCCGAGTTGGTCGATCGGTTCCAAGCCACCGACTTGGGCCAACTCGCGACCGATCCCGAGACTCAACCGTTTTTCGAGTCCCTCGGCGGGCAGCTCGAGGACAAGTGGATGGGTGGCTTTCAGCGCGTGTTGACCATCGACGATCTCAAGGGCGTGCGTTCGGGCGAGTTGGGATACGCCATGTTGTCGTGCAACGGGCGAGCGGCATCGGTGTTGGCCGTCGATGTGCGGGGCCACGAAGTCGAGGCGGCCGCGCTGCTCGATCGAATCGCCCAGAATCTCGTTGCCCAAAGAGCGAGCGAGGACGATCCAATCAGCCGCGGGAACGCCACGGTTCGACGCTTCAAGCTTCAACCGCGCGGCGGAGAGATCCATCGGCCACGCGTGCAGATTTCCCTCTATCGAGGCTGGGTGGTCGTCTCCAACGACATCTCCAACGAAATGGTGGCGATTTCGACCGTCCTCTCCGGTCTGGATGGAGCCTACGCGAACAACTCTTTGGCGCATGATCCCGCTTTTCAGCAGGTCGTGGATCGGCTGGCCACGGGTCGTGGAGAGCGAGCGGCACCGGACCTGGCTTGGTTCTTCCGGCCTTTCGCGCTCGCCGAGGCGATCAAGGCCGACCAACCCGTGCCTGGCAAGTTCTTCACCAATTTGGCCGCCTTGGAGGACACGGGCTTTTCGATCGTAGAAGGGGTTGGTGGAGATATCTGTATGGATGTCCCTGGCTTCGACATCAAGTTTCAGACTTACTTCGTGGTGGGAGACCCGAGCGCATTCGCCGCGGGCCTCGAGGGCTCGGCCAAGATGTTGACGTTTCGTCCGGAGCAGCTGGGCGAGCCGATCGTGATTAGCCCGCGAATCGCGTCGGAATCGGCGACGGTCGTCTCCGGCTTCTGGGATCTGGCCGCCGCGTTCGAGGGTGCCGAACCGTTCTACAATCGCAAGGTGGAGGATGGGATCTTTCGACGAACCATCGATGATTTCCGGCAGACCAACGGTGTGGACCTCGTCAAGCTTTCCCAGAGCCTCGGCCCGGCGTACTCCATGTCGACCGAAGTCGTACCACCGTACGACGCCGACAGCGAGAAGCTGGTGTTGGCCGTTGGCGTGCGTGATCTCGCCGCCGTGCGGCAGCATCTGCCTGGCTACCTAGAGACCGACCTTTACCAACCTGTTGAACTTCGCGTGAATGGCGAGCCGATCGAGGCTTGGGTACGCGACGAGGAAGAAGACGAGGATCCGTTCCCAGGATTGGATGTGCGCCCGGGAGTCACCCGCGATACCGGCGAGGAGCCCATTCTCGACTTCAAGGCGATCGCATTGCTGGACGACGAGGTTGTGTTCGCCAGTGACTTGGAACATCTCACCCGTGTTCTGTCCCGACAAACCTACGTTGGCGACGAGCCCCAACTGACCCAAATGATCGGGCAGCTCTCGACCGAAGCGAGAAGCACGCCCGTCATGATGGAATACGTGCGTCCCGATCGAGTCTACCGGCTAACGTACGAACTGATGCGGAAGGACGAACTTCGCACCTCACATACGTTCGTCGAACGCGTGCTGCGGATGATCGACGGTGTCGAGAAGGGGGCTCCCCCTCGTGAACAGCAGGTCGATGCGAGTGACTTGCCCGAGGATTTTGACGCGGTCATCGCGCCTCGTTTGAATCCTTCCGGTTGGGTCATGACCGTGGAACCCAACGGTTGGTACGTGATTGGTGGCATCACCAAGAATGCCCCGTAACACGCCAAGCCGCGGCGCCGTATTCATGGAATCGGGCTCGGCCTCGCTTAGTCGAGGTCGACTCGCGCCCAGTAGGGATGTTGTCGATCACCTCGCCCTCGCACGTCCTCGAGTAGCGTTCCCACATCCGGCGTGACCACGACTCGATTTTGCTTCCCTTTAAATCGAATCTCGATGGGGGAATCGAAGTCGACCATGTCGGGATGAAGCCAGACCGTGGCTCGAGACGCCGAGCACTGACGGATGAAGATCAGGTTCTTGGTCGGTTCCAGCTGCACTTCGATCGTGCCCGCCCCACGCCGCTCTCCAGGCCATTCCGCCGGGAGCACCATCGTGGCGGGGGCGAAGTCCGAAACCTCGATATACCAAAAGAAGTTGTCCCACGGTCGCATCGTGCGCACCTCGAACTGGGTCGGAGTGACCACGCGCTGGTGGACCTTCATCCAATCGAAGATGTTGAAGATCTCCTCTTGGAAGTGTTCGTGCCCACGCCCTTGATAGGTCACGATCATGACGTCCGCGTTCTGTGACTCCATGTATCGATTCCAGTCCATCTTGTTGGACGCCATGCGGGCATGATCGTATTCGCCATGGACGAAGTACATCGCTAGGGTGCCAAAACCGTTCGTGGTGTAGTGATTCACATAGCGATCGGCCGACGCCGTGATCGGGATGATTCCGGCCCACGGATCGGGGTGAGCCAAACCGATGTCCCAGGCGGCGTCTCCACCCGCCGAATGCCCCGACAGGAAGACTCGGTTCGAGTCGATTGAGAAACGGTGCAGGGCGTCGCGAAGGCTATCCAATACTCGCGCGTGCTCGATCGGAGAGTACTGATAACTCCATTGATTCTCGGGCTTCCACTCAGGGGCAATCACGATGTATCCCTGCCGCGTGGCTTGGCCGAGTCGCTGTTGCAGACGCGACTGTTGGTCGAAGGACCCGGCCCACCAATCGAGTTGCTCGAGCGGAGTCCGGTCACCATTGAGCGTCACCACGCAGGGGTAATGCCGGTAGGGATCGTATTCGGGTGGGAGTTGCACCCAATACTTCATTGGACGTTCGCCTTCGAGAACCACCTCGAAGCAGCCAGGGATCTCCGTCTCCTTTATCTCGGAAAGGACTCTTCCCCATTCGGGTACCAAGTGTTCCACGATCGCCGCGACCGCCTCGACACTCGCGCCTTCCTGCCCCCGAATTTGTTCAAGCAACGCCTCGCGTTCGTGTGGCAAGACGGCGGCCAGATACTCGCGGACCAGTTCGCGCGTGCGCACGTGCGCGAGTGACACCTGGAGGTTGCCCGCCATGTCGGCTTCGCCAAGGAGCCAGCCCGATACGGCGAAGGCCAGCTTCTGATTGATCGTCAAAGACGCGTCATCACGAAACTGGTAGAAACCAGCCAAACGCACGACATTGGAGTCACGCAGTTCGGTTGAGATTTCCTCCGTGATCGACCTTAGTGCTTCGATCTGTTCCGCGTCGAGCGTATCCCCTTGCGATGCTTGTTCGGTGAAGCGAGCCAGCTCGGCGCGGATCACATCGATCTGCGCGGCGGTGCGATCGAACTCCTGTTGGGTTTCCAGCAATTCCCCCAGCAGCGCTCCCGCGATGCCCGTGGTGGGAAACTGTCGAATCATGCGCTGTGATTGAAGTGGCTGGCCAGCGTCGCGACGCAACTTGATCTCGCGCAGAATCTGCCGAGCGAATGACTGTCGCAGCAAGTCGGCCAGCGGTTGCCGGTCGGTGATGTCGGGAAAGTCCTCCAGGAACTCTTCCAGTTCCAGTACGGCATCCTGGTAACGCTCCGCCTCGATGAACAGCTGAACGATCTTGATGCGCTCGTTGGGATTGGACTCATCAATCGATTTGCGCACCACGCTCGAGAGTACGTCTCGCGGGACGCTCGAGGTGGCGATGCGAGACTCCCATCGAGCGTTGAACGCCTCGGCCGGCAGGGTCTCGAGCACGCAGTACGTCGGCGTGATCTTGGTGATGCCTTGGTAGTACTGTCGCGGTCCCTCGGCGGCCGCCAGGGTAATGCGGCGGCGTCCCCAGTTGTCGAAAGGCCCCACGTACAAAGGCCGGCCTACACCTCGAATCGCTTCCGTCGTGTTCGTGACGGGCTGGTCGATGCGGATCACATCCTCCGAAATTGGCTCCGCCACGATGGGAAGTGTCGCTTGGTGCCAACTAAAAAACGTCCGTCGCAGCCCATCATCGACAATGATGATCCGCCCTTGGTTGTCACCAAACGACTCGGCCAATTCACCAATCGCGGGGGCGACACCAATTTCACCGCGCAGCAACAGGCCGTTCTTGAGTTGCACGTTATCGGCCAAACACGCCGTCCAAGGAGCCATAGCGACTCCGGCGATCAGCGAAAGGCAGGGGAGGGCGAAACGAACGGCGAGATTACTTCTCATTTCCAATGCTCTCCGAGCAGGGATTGCATCCCGCTTGCGGCAAACAGGACCCAGCCAAACGACACGGGGCTCCGCGCGGGAGCTTGGACGACAACGGAGTCCGCCAGACGCTTCCATCAGGTCACGACCCGCGCCAGGGATGGAGGCAGCGGGCCATCGTCTTCCAGGCGAATGCCGTTATGAGCCGGTGGTAACGGCGCGTGACGACTTGGACCCAGGTACGACACTCTTCATTGTGCCGTGGAGCGGCGTGTCGTCCAATCAGAATGTAGGTCCGCCGTGTCTTAGCGAGGCTTGGCGATAGCCGAATCAGCAGGACCGTGAGGCTCGAGACTATTGATCGGGGCCAAGCGGGCACGCCAAGCACGTCAGAGGAATCGAGCCGGCCTCTGGAAACGTCATCACTTGGGAAGCGAGGCCGTTCGTCTCGTCCAGTATCTTCGACTACTTGGATTCGCTGGAGACTTCCTCGCCGAGATTCGCCGAGGCGTCCATGGTGCCCGCCGGCAGGGTCGCCAAGTATCGGCGTTTGAGTCGCTGGTAGCCCCGCTCGACCACTACGATCACGACGACGATCAGGGCGAGGCCGCCGTATTTGAGCCACGGATTGTCGAGAGGAATGTTCTCGTGAATCCAGTTGGCACCGACATACATCACGCCGTTACCCGCCAGACTTCCGAGGCATAATCCCAACAACGTTAGGCCGCGACTGAGTCCCAACAAACGGCCAAACACCGCGCCACCAATACAACCGGTGGCGGCCAGGGGGATCATGACGAAGGCCACGAGACCGAGAAAGGTCAGGCGGCGTACCCATGGCGAGCTTTTGATAATGAACTGCGCGTCACCGACTAACTGGCCGATCTTCTCGCCGATGTACGGCAGTTTGAACATCAGTCCGATGTGAAAGGTCACCACCACGGCCATGATCAGGTCCATGTAGGTGATCATCAGGAACAGCTCGCCTCGAGTGAGAAAACTCACGGACTCGTCCGCGTTCTCGCCCGTGAGCATCACGAACCGACTCAGAAAGAAGAAGGTGACGAAGGCGGCGGCCAACACCTTATTCATGTAGGTGAAGCCAGCAACCACCCAGATCGTCCCCAGAATGACCAGCGTGCCCACGATGGGGCCAACGATCGACGAACCCCATATGATCGGGTGGTCACGACGAAACGAGAGCTCAAATCGGTCGAACGAGTCCATCACATGCTTGTGGACGACCGCCGTATCGACATGTTCGAGGTCTTGATGCAGGTCCATGGACACGAAAACTGGGGGATAGTGGCGGGAGAGTGGCTCACGTGGGAGCCGTCCTGAAGTTAGCCATCGGCCAACCGTATTCTAGCGTCTCAATTCTTGGCGCGGTCTTGGCTGAAGAAACTGTCGCTTCGAAGGCCCGACTAACGTCTATCGCGGCTGACCGACTCGCAACGCGTGGGTAGATTGGTCCGCTAGGTGGTTGGTCATCGCGCCACGAGAGCGAGCTCGGGTTTCGGGACTCGTCGCGAATCCCTGTCACGCCGATGGTTGGAGTAGTCACCGAGACGGCCAAATCGTCGCGACAATCGAAGCGCGAGCGACAGGGCGTCGCCCCCAAACGGACAGCTTCGTGTGAACCGAATCGGACTCCGGGCGTAAACCCTACTCGTTGAGAAAGTTCGGGCGAGAATTCCGGTCTCGGCACACTGAGCCGTTGCCGCACCCACGAGGCAACACGATACTAGAACGGTGGTCTTTCCCGGTCGTTTCGCAAGGGGCGAAACTTACATGAGTCAGGTATCGCCTCAGGCAGCGTCGCCGAATGGCCCAGACATCAACTTGTCTGGCCAGCAGCTCGGCGATTTCTTGCTGCTTCGCCGATTGGGGCGGGGGGGGATGGCCGACGTTTATCTGGCTGAACAGCGATCGCTCCGACGACAGGTCGCGGTGAAGATTCTGCGAGCCGAGCTCGCTCGAGACCCGCAATATGTCAGCCGGTTCAAGTTCGAGGCCCAAGCGGCCGCGCGATTGGTCCATGCGAACATCGTGCAGGTCTTTAACGTGGGCGAATTGGACGGGCTCCAGTTCATCGCCCAGGAATACGTCAAGGGCCAGAACCTCAAGCAGTACTTGCAGCGAAACGGCGCGGTCGACGTGCCTGTCGCCGTGCATCTTCTCAGCCAAGTCGCCGCCGCGTTAGCGCGAGCCGCCGAGGCGGGCGTTACCCATCGCGACATCAAGCCGGAGAACATCCTGATCGGCTTGTCTGGCGAGGCTAAGGTCGCCGACTTTGGCTTGGCTCGTGTCCGCGATGACGCTCATCGCAACCACCAGACTCAGATCGACGTCACCATGGGGACTCCGCTGTACATGAGTCCCGAGCAGGTCGAAGGACGCAAGGTCGACCCGCGTAGCGATCTGTATTCCTTGGGAGTGACGGCCTACGAGATGCTCGCCGGCCGGCCACCCTTCGAGGGCGGCAACGCCATTTCGGTGGCCATCCGACATTTGCAGGAAGAACCGATCGCGATCGAGGAGATCCGTCCGGACGTGCCGCCAGTCTTGGGCGCGTTGATCCGGCGACTCATGGCCAAGCGCCTCGAGGATCGCTGTCCCTCCGCCGCCGCGTTGCTCAAGGAACTACGTCAAATCGCCTTGGCGGATCCCGAAGAGGTTTGGGCCAGTGTTCCACCGCAGATGGAAATGGCGGAGACCTCATCGCCCACGAGCCATCTCGCGGTCACTCAGCAACTCGAACAAGTGATGCGGCGTGAGGATGGTTCGCTGTCCCCCGCGGCTCGTTCCGCCGTGCATTACGGGCGTTGGGCGGTGCTTGGGCTAGGGGCGATCGGCTTGGCTTGGCTCGCCGGTACCGCCATCGCTCAGTTGCGTCCGCCGAGTGATCCCCTCGCGATTCCCGAGAAGGGAATTGAAGTTCCGGTCCAGATATCGGTCGAGGAACAACTTCGCTTCGCGCTGCGGTCGCCCACCGAGGACCGATTCCTCGCCGTTGAAAAGCACTGGCCCCGCGCCGCGTCTCGTCGCAATGACTACTACGCCAATCTCGCGGATGTGCACCTCGCCGAGTATTACCTGCGCAACGAGGAGTATTCCTTCGCCTTGGATCGATACCGGCTGTTGCAAACCGTCGATGAGCAGGAACGCCGGTTCCTAATTGTCAGCTACGTGGGACAGGCGGTCGTGCAGATGCGGAGGAATCGAGCCGAGGATGCTCGCGAGGCGATGCGGACACTCGATGAGTTGCTCGCGCGCATGCCTGGAACCTACGAGGAGCCCTCGCTCGTCTCCAAGGAGCTTAAGGCGATGCTCGACGCTTGCCGCCTCGACCTCGGCTTCGAGCCCATTGGCCAGCTCCCTTGAACCGGCCGTCGCTTTTCCACTCCGCGTTTCCACCGCCCCGACCGATACGAACGGTCGGCCGTGTCATGAGGTGATTGGCTTGTTCGAGAAGCCGAAGAATCCCTCGCTCACCGGGCTGTTGATTTAATCAGACGCGCCGCATCGTGCGGCCGTGAGACGCCCATCGAGGTCGTCTCACGGATTGGATTTGGGGTGGCACTCGTCGACCTAGGGCTGCGTCGCCCCGCGCTTCGCTTGGGCTCCTGACCCTAGGCTGTGTTGCGGCGCCCCCGTTGGGGGCTTAGCCAACGGTGGTTCGACTCTTTTGCACCCCAATCGTCTTTTGCTTGGGCGCGAATCGCATCCGTCGGGTTTTTATCAACAGCCGCTTACGCTCTTAGGTGTTGCGCTTTCGGGGATGGGGCTAGACGGAAGTGTTCGTGGCGCAACGAGTTAGCGGCTTGTTTGAGAAGTCGAAAAATCCCTCGCTCACGCTTCGGGTTTCCTTTGGATTTCCACTCTTGGCCGCGCGACGTGGCTCTGCTCGCAGCGCGACGGACGATTACCGCACGGTCCGACTGACGATCCGTCCGTCGATCATCGTGCCGATGCAGTGCGTCGTGTACTCAAACGGGTCGCCGTCGTAGAAGGCCAGATCGGCCCGCTTGCCAACCTCAAGGGAACCAATCTCATCGTCCAATCCCAGGATGCGGGCGGGACCGAGCGTGATCGCCTCGAGCGCGCGGTCGAATCCGAGTCCGTTCGCGGCCGCGATCGCTCCCTCGAACAAGACGACTCGAGTCTTGGGGACATACGCTTCGTAGCCACTTTGGATCGCGATTGGAATTCCGGCATCACGCAGCTTCGCCGCGTTCTCGAAGGTGAGATTCTCGCGTTCCCCGACCGCTCGCGCCATGCTCGCGTGCACGATCACTGGCACGCCGGCTTGTTTGATCTCATCGATCAACAGGTAAGCCTCGGCCGCGCTATCGAGCCAGAGATCGAGCTTGAATTCATCCGCCAAGCGAAGCGCGCTCGCGATGTCCTGAGCTCGATCGCAGGTCACGAGAATCGCTAGTTCGCGATTGAGTACTTTTCCCCAAGTCTCTAGCTCCAGATCGCGGGCTGGCCGTGATTCCTCGTCGCCCGCTTGCTTGTCGAGATACTCACGCGCGGCGACCAGGCGTTCGCGCAACATGGCCACCGCCTTGCCGCGCGTGCCAGGACTTTCCTTGCCGCTTCGTCGTCCCGCCTCGGCCAGCGTTACCGCCACGGCTCTCGCCGGAAGCAGCATGGCTTGCTCGACCGTATTGCCATTCGTATGCACGACCATGGTTTGTCCCGACACGAGAGCGCCGGGCGCGTGCCCCGTGTGGAGCGTGGTGACTCCGAGTTCTCGCAGCCAATCCACCAGTTCATCGTGAGGGTTGTAGGCATCGACCGCCGACAGCTGAGGCTGGATGGATTCGGTTGGATCGAGTTGGTCTTGATCCTGTTCTTGGTTGAGCATGCCCGCCAGTCCCACAACGCTGTGAGCATCGATTAGGCCTGGCGTGAGGACGGCGACCTCGAGCGTTTCATAGTCCGCCGGAATCTCGATCGTGTCCGCCGTTCCAATCGCTTGGATCTTGCCATCGTTCACGAGGACCACCGCGTCCTCGATCATCTCATGCGAGACCGGGTAGGCGCGCTGCGCACGAATCGCGATTTGAGCATCGACCGTGCGGCTGCCGAGCAGACACAGAAGTACCAACAGAGCGTATCGAGGAACTCGACTCATTGGTTGGCCTCCAGTCCGATGCCAAAGCAACAGAAATAGGGTTCTTGGTCATGCGTGGCGCCAAAGCCACCTACCGCATAAAGATGATCGGCGTCGCGTTCGCGATGGAAGGCCATTTCGCCCTCCACCCAGGTTTGCTCGATCTTGGTGTAGACACTCAACGGATCGCCGCTGAGCACGACAAAGTCGGCATCCTTACCGACCTCCAACGAGCCGATGCGATCTTGCAAACCAAGCATCTCGGCGCCGGCCAAGGTCACGGCCTCGAGGGCCTTCTCGCGCGACATGCCACCACGCACTCCGAGCGCCGCCATTCGCAGAAACAAACGGGAGTCGGTGATCCAGTCGTCGGTGTGGAAGGCGACTCGGGCTCCCGCTCGCTCAAGCACGCCACCGGTGCCCATCGAGAGATTCCGCGCCTCGAGCTTGCCGCCTGGCGAGTCGATCAGAATCACCGAGCAAGGCGCGCCGGCGGCCGCGATCTCGTCGGCGACTTGCCAACCGTCGCTCACGTGGTGCAATACGACTGGGAAGCCAAACTCGCGCGACAATCGCAACACGGTCATGATGTCGTCATGGCGATGCGTGTGGTGATGGACGATGCGACGACCTTGCATCGCCTCGACGAGCGATTCGAGATCCAAATCGCGCGGAGGCATCTTGCTCGGATCTCCGTTGGCCTGGTTGATCTTCTCCTGATACTCCCGAGCCTTGATGAACTGCTCCCGCACCAAGAATGCCGAACGCCCACGCGTGCCAGGGAAGGGAGGATCGCTCTGCGGGTTCGTGCCGTTGGCCATCTTCAGACCACCTAGCGGATTGCCCGTGTCATCGAGGTACATCAATTCATCGATGGTGCTGGGAAGACCTTGGGCGTAACGAAGTTTGAGGTAGATCGTCTGCCCGCCAATGAGATGCCCCGAGCCGGGCATGACGTTGAGTGTCGTGAGGCCGCCCGCCAAGGCTCGGCGAAAGCCGGAGTCACGGACGTTGAGCGAGTCGAACACGCGCACGCCTGGTTGGATCGGCCCGCTGCGATCCGCCGCCCCGATCCCGCCGACATGGCTGTGCGTGCAAACCAAGCCCGGCATGATGACCTTGCCCGCGACATCGTGGACAAACGCCTCCGCCGGGATCGGAATCGTGTCGACGGATCCGACCGCCTTGATGCGGCCATCCTCGACGAGGAGCACTCCTGATTCGATCGGTGGACCGCTGATCGGAAGTAGCGTCGCGCCGACGAACGCCTGCAAGCCGTCGCGATGGTCTTCCGCTGTCGTGATGGGAATCTGGGCACTGACCTTCGATCCCATGGCGAGTTGCGCAAGAACGAGCAGCAACAGCATGCGAGCGTGGGGAAACGTGCGAGAGAATAATCGCATAACATCCCTCGGGATTAAAACGGCGATGGCACGAAGCGGAATGGAATCGTTGGGCGAATGTCCCTGGACTGACTACGACTCCGAATCGTTGGACTGAGCGGGCGCCACCGGTGGGCTAACCCGCGTCGCGATTTCGTCGACGGCCGCCTTCAGGCTACGGGCCGCCATCCGAAAACTGGTGTGATCCGAGATCTCGGGCTGTATCTCGACAAACAGGTCCGTCGCATCGCGGATCTTCTTTAGTTTGCGACGAGCCTGCTTGATGAAGCCGGCGTGGTCTTGAGCGTCGACAAACGGACCCAACGAGTGCATCGCATCATACAGCTCTCGTTGGACCTCCATCAGTTCGTCGTCTTCATCGGCCTCTTCACTGTGCTTGATGAAGGTGCGAACCATCCACACATGGGCGAACAGGTCCTCCAACCGATGAAAGGTCTCGGCGGTCGATGGTTGTTCCGACATTGCAATCGTGTCTCGATTCAAACTCGGGAATCGAATTGGAAATCGGTACGGGACGGCGATTCGCCAACTAGGTGGCCGCCTTCGCTTCGGGGGCCGGTTTGTGCGGTGGCTTGGGGGCGAACACCAGCACCATGACGGCGCCCAGAACGACCATGCCGAGGCTAACGACGAATTCCCACTTGACGTTGCCTTGTTGAATCGCACTGAAGGCCGACACGAACGTATTGACGACCGGAGCACAGCCAAACACCAGCGGCATCACGAAGATCGGCTTACCGCCAAAGTTGAAGGCATAGATGATGCCCAAGGCACCAATCGCGCCGGCCGCTCCACCCCCCAAAGACCAGGCGACCCCCGAAAAGCCCCATTCCCCTGGCTCCGGAAACGCGGGCATGAGCAAGAGAGGCACGGCGACGGCGATCGCGAAGTAGGCGAGTCCGACGCAAAGCAGCGGTCGCAAGCGGCTCCCTTGCATCTTCATCTGGCCCTTGTGGAGTACCGGCCCATAGCTGCCCCAGCAGAGCGCCGTGAGGCCGATGAACAGACTGACCATGAGATAATTGGGACCCGCCGGAGTCGTGGCGACCTCGGTCTTCGGTTCAGCCGCCGATGGCTCACTCGATGCATCGGTCTCGGAGGCGGTCGTGGTCGTCGCGGTCGCGTCGCTCGTCGATGAGGCACTGTCGTCCGCCGCCACGGCGTCGGGTTCGTGGCTATCCGAGTCCGCATGTTCCTCGTGTTCGGTCGCGGCGTGAGCATCATCATGAGCCGCGGCCGTCGGTTTGAAGTACATCACTCCCGCGGCGCCCAACGCGACGATCACGACTCCGGTGTAGAAGATCGCGGAAGCTTGTTTAATCGTGCGACTCATGCCCATCGTGACAAACGTGTTGACGACTGGCGCACAGCCAAACACGAGAGGCATCACGAAGACGGGCGACCCCTTGAACTTGAAGGCCAGCACGATTCCCAGGGCTCCGACCGCTCCCGCCGCGCCCGCGAGAAACGACCAGATGAAACCGGTCGTTGTCCAGCTTCCCTTTTCACCCTTCGAGAACAGCACGGCCAAAGGAAAGATCACCGCGATAATGAAATACGCGATACCAACACAGATCAGTGGTCGTAGCGAGCTGGGGATGCCGTTCTCCCCCATCAAATACTGGCCCTTATGCAGCACCGGGCCGTAGACTCCCCAACACAATGCGGTCAGGGCAATAAAGGGGAGCGCACTCAACAAACTCTTCATCGATCGGCTCAATTCACGTAGGGTTGATTCAGCTGGCGGGAACCGAGGTTGGAAACGTCCGTGGCTCCGAGGCGACTGATTCATTCACGACTGATTCACTCGCGACCGCCCCAACCGCGTCGGGCTAGTTCCGTTAGGGCGTTCTCGCGAGCACGTCGGAATATCGCACTGGCGTGCGCCACAGGGCTCGGATCACAGGGCTCGGACCACACGGTTTGCAGCACAGTCTAGTCGCACAAGCCAAACGGCAACCAGGGCTGGGTGACTGGCGATCCGTTCAGCCTTGTCCCACGGCCTCGATATGTTAGCCGCGGCGTTTTCACCGGGATCCGCCCAGTACCCGCCGACTCAGCATGGTCGGACAGGACCGCGACGGCAACCGCCCACCGGACCGCTTCTTTCTCGAATACCCGCTGAACGTTGGTCTCGGGTGGGGAGTGGGTTGAGGCGGCGGTCGCGGGCTCAACCCAGGGTTTAAGGCTTCCGCCGGGCCAGATCTCCCAAGGCGGTCGAGAGGGGGTCCCAATCCGCTGGACCAAAACCGATGGACGCGTGTTGACGCCAGCCTTCCGCGTATGCGAAGGCGTTCGACCAGGCACCGAGTTCTCGATCGAGCGAACGCAGCGTTTCGAGGTAGGAATCTTGCCCCTGACTGGTGTCGAGCCAGGCCTTTTGGCTGGCGTGCAATGCGAGCAGCTCGGCTTTTCGATCGATGACCGATGAGGTGTCGACCCAAATCGTGGGGAGGACCACTTCTCCCAGAGGTGTTCGGTGCGAATAGGGTTGGGCGTGATAGAGGGCCACCGGATCGGCAATCGCGGCGGCTGGGGGATCAACGGAAAAGTTGGGCATGCCACGCGCGAATGCCGCCGTCACGGCGAGGCGGCAGGTGTTCACGTGGTCCTCCATGTAGTCGACCGGCGCATGCGTCAGCACGATTTCCGGCGCCACGGCACGGACCACCGATGCTAGGCGAGCCAGCGTGCTGGGTTCGTAGAAGATGCCCAAGTCATCGCACAGCGGAGCGTGATGGATCGCTCCCATGGCCGCCGCGGCTTGTTCCGATTCTTGCCTGCGAATGCGGGCCGTCGTTTCTCGATCGGTGACCGTACTTCCGCAGCACCCGTTCGCGACCGTCATGTAATGCAGCTCAAACCCGCGCTCGGCGAGATGCAACATCGTGCCAGCCATCAAGAACTCGATGTCGTCGGGGTGCGCGGCAATCGCAAACGCGGTTCGAGCCATGGGCCTAACTCTCGATTCAGGATGGAAACGAATGGTCCACCGATTGACGTTGCGTCCCACGCGGATTGATCGTCATGGGATCGCCGGAGTACGGAGGCTCTATTCCTGGATCAGCTGGAGCCGATCCTCGGGCCAACTTCGATCTCGTCCCCACTGTTCCAACGTTGCTCGAGCCGATTCATCGAGTCCCGACACGAGCAGCTCGCAACGTTCGCCAGCCAGGCAGAGTAGATTCACCGGAGAAATGTGTCGGTCGATATTCAACAGGGCGGGGCGGGCATCTCGCTCCAAGGGATAGCCGTGAAGCTCAAGCCCCGAGACCGCGGGCTCCTGAATCGCCGTTAGCGCCGCGGTCCAAGTTGCTTCCGCCGAGGCGACCAGCGTGATCGACTCCCACGCCGATTCATCCACCTCTTGCTCATGGGATTCTCGGAGAACATCCAAGGACTGTCGAATGTCCCAGACTTGGCCGGCGGCCAACGTTTCACCAATCAAGTACAAACGCCGATGGAATTGATTCAACGACGACTCCGAACCCGCCCAAGTCGTTCCCGAAGTGCCTCGCGGCAAGCAGCCAACGACCCAAGTATCCTCGGGACTCAGACGCCAAGCCGCCTCGAACTGCTCGGCATCCTTGACGATGATCAATCGAACTCCCTTGGCCTCTCGCGGCACCGGAGTCACCAGTAGCCGACAAGTCAACGGTCCATCCGTTCTCACTTCCCACTCGGACCAGCCGTGCGACGTGCCTCGTCGATTCACGATCGGCGCGCCGAGCTCTCGATCTTGCCAAGGGCGAAGCACGCGTTGATCGATCGCTTGACGCCAGGCGGTGAGTTGGGAATCGACATCCTCCGCCTCGGCGACGTTGATCGTCGTCGCCGCGGGAACGAATGTCTCGTCGATGCGCGTGTTGATTTCGTCGGGAGGGAGGGACGTAAAGACTCGCAGTTCCTCGGGAGTGAATCGTTTCACGGCCGCGTCGTCGATGGAGCTCGTGTCGCCTTGCAGGTGAGTCCTCATCCAGCGAAAGGCTGGGACCTGCAGATTTTGGGTGTCTTCATG
>JAGQPS010000119.1 GCA_020426595.1 Planctomycetales bacterium | reverse complement strand
CGCGCGGGCTCGTGGCGATTTGGGGGGCTCCGTCGTGGAGCCACGTGACGACCCGTGAGGTCGCCGCGTGGGATTGGTTTTTTGGGGTTACGGGTACCTAGGGCTGCGTCGCCCGGCGCTTTGCTTGGGCTCCTTGCCCTAGGCTACGGTGATCCCAGGCCGTTGGCCTGGGGAAGACGAGGGCGGCGCGTGTTAACGAAGCTGTTCAATCGCCCGGCGCAAGGCCGCGTGTTGAGCCTCGGGAACTTGTTCGCTGGCCAACAGTTGTTCGAGTACCGGAATGGCCTCGGGGCCAACCGAGCTGAGGGCCCGCAGGGGCATCGTCTTCATCGGCGTTTCGCACCACTTGAGATAATGGCGGCCCAGGACATCGACCGCCGGCGCGGCACACGTCTTCATCCGAGTGGCAATGAGGAGCAATTGCCGAGTTTGCATCAAGTCGTCCGCGTTCCCAGGATCGGCCATGAGACATGCCTCGAGACGCAAGCGCAACTGTTCACCGGCGGGCCCCGGCTCTTGAGAAATGGCCGCCCACGCGAGTGCCGCCGCTCCAAAACCACCGACCTCTGGGTTCTCGAGCGCCGCGCGAACGACCTCCAGCTCATCCTTGGCCTGAGGCCCCATCGCCGCGAGGGCTCGCAGGCCCCCAATGCTCAGGTCGCTCGAAAACTCCTCCGCGCGCACAACCGCGGCCACTTCATGTCGCACGGGACTGGCGGCCGCTTCCATTTCGCCACAAAGAGCCAGAAGCCTGAGGTGCGGCGAGTTGGAAAGTTCGTCCGCGAGTCGCGGCAACAGCCGCTCGGCATCATGCGTCACCGCCCACCAACACCACATCGCCGCCGCTTGCGTGTCCTTGTTGGGCGAATCGAAGCGAGCCAAGATCGACTCCGACGCGGACTGGCCTGCCTCGCCCATCCTAGAAATGCAGTCGAGCATGTCTCGCTGGGCCGAGTCGTCCGATTCGTCGAGCAGGCGAACGAGGATTGGCAGCGCCTGCTTCCCATGATTGATCAGGATGGATTGAACAATCCAGGTCCGTCCTTCCTCGGGCCCCTTCATAAGGGAAGCGAGTCCCGCGAGTTGTTCATCGGTGAATGTATCGGCCAAACCCAACGCGCGCACCGCGACAAAACGATGGGTCTCGGGGAGTTCCGTATCAAACGCCATCGCGTACCAAGCGGCGGTTGCTTCCGGCTGACCCGCTAGGACATTGCTCCCCGCATCAATCGCCCAGTACCGAACTTTCTCGTTGGGGTGTCGCGTGAGCTTGTGCAGCTCGCGCCATTGGTCGGCATGCTTGGCGAGCGAGACATCAAAAAGATCGATCGGCTCCGAACAACGCTTGAAGAACAGAAACGATTGTTCCATGCCCATCAGGATCGACTCGGCGGCTGGGAGCCCCTTGAGTTCCAATTCGGCGATGAGGTTGAGTCCCTCTCCGTGCAGATTGCCCTCCCGATCCGCCGCCCGAAATCGCAGCGCGAACTCGCGCACGACCTCGGGGTCGGCCAGTTGCTGAAGCTCTCGGCGCGCGGCATCCATGAGCTCGGGTTCTCGCAGCGACTCGCGCAGGTCGAGGTAGCGGGTCCAAAGCTGTTCGGCTCGCTCCGCCAAACTCAAGTCGCTCCCGTCGGTTCCCGCGGCATGCAGACAGTTCAGAGGCAACCCAATGCCAGGAGACACCACCACGTGTGCTTGAGCCGCGACGAGCGTCACGAACATCGCGGTGCACGTGCGACGAATGATGTTTCTACTCTTCGTTGACATCGCATCCCCTCTTATATGTTGCGTTTTCTTGGATAGCGCGAAGCGGAAAGGTTCGCGGCGCAACGATTAGCGGCTTGTTTGAAAAGTCGAAGAATCCCTCGCTCACGCTTCGGGTTTCCTTTGGTTTTCCACGCTTTTGGCGTGGTCGACTGAGGCAAAGCGTGAAAAGCGCAACATCAAAACATCCACTTTGGATTGCCGCCCCACGAACACCGAAAAGCTCGCTCGCACCTCTTCACGCACCTCACCCGCTTGACCTTCCGCCGATTATCGTCGTGGATCGCTGCCCAAAGTGTAACGATCAGGCAACTTCTTGCTCCAACGGCCACTTGCCCCAACTACGCCACGCGAAGGGGCTCGGGTGATTCCCGGGGATTTTCTTATGACGGAGCGAACAAGACCAGTAGATTGATGGTGGCGGACGCGGAGTCGGGCAGTGGGTTGATCGAGTCAGCATGCGACGAGCAAGGCCAAGGAGCCAGTCATGACAAGCCGATACGAAATGGGTGCGCCAACGCGAGGGCGACGCGAGTTCCTTGGGCAAGTCGGACGCGGCATGCTCGCCGCGAGCGTCGGCTTTTCGCTGGCCGTCGACCTGGGCCTCGCTCGGGCCGACGATGTGGACAGCGATCAAGACCGACTTTCGTTCGGCCGTTGGGATGAGTGGGTCGACTTTCTGCAATCGACTCCCACCGATCGACTTCTCCCTGGAGTCATGGACCGCATCAATCGCGGCGCTTCGCTCGAGGACGCGGTGACCGCCGCGGCGCTGGCTAATGCCCGAGCCTTTGGCGGAGAAGACTACATTGGCTTCCACACGCTGATGGCGTTGCGGCCAGCCTTGACCGTCGCCGCGAGCCTCCCTCGATCGCACGCCGCCTTGCCAGTGCTCAAGGTGCTCTACCGCAACAGCGCTCGGATGCAGGATGTCGGTGGCATGGAGGCTCAGGCGCTCCGGCCGCTTGGCGATGTGACTGGCCCGCGTCCCACGGAATTCGATCCGACGGTGCGCGATGCCGTGAGACGTCGCGACCTGGGCGCGGCCGAAGCGGCGTTGGCTCGAGGCTTGGCTCAATCGCCTCAACTCGGTTTTGACTTGGTCATGAGCGCGGTCGAGGACGGCGCCGAAGTGCACCGCGTGGTGCTGATCGAACGAGCCTGGGACTTGGTGCCTCTGGTCGGCGAGGAACGCGCTTCGGCGATGCTGCGGCAATCGTTGCACTACTGCGTTAAGAACGAAGAGTGGGCCTCTCAACATTTCGCCGACTTGCGCCGCGTCCTACCGGATGTGTTGGACCGTCATGCCTTGGATCGCAAGGCCCTCGGCGATCGATCGTTTTCCGACGCCGAACTGCAGGACTGGGCCAAGTTGCTGTTCTCGGTGACTCCAGCTGAAGCCGCCGAGGCGACGGGACAGGCGCTCGCCGACGGCTACAGCGTGCGAACCATCGCCGAGGCGGTCTCCTTGGCCGCCACTCAGCTCGTCTTGCGCGATGTCGGTCGAGTCGGCAATCAGATCGTGCCGGGCAAGCCAGAAGGAAGCGTGCACGGGGATTCCATCGGCGTGCATGCCTGTGACTCGGCGAACGCCTGGCGACGTCTCGCGCTGGTCACGAACGGT
The DNA here is from genome assembly GCA_020426595.1 of Planctomycetales bacterium. Taxonomy (GTDB): domain Bacteria; phylum Planctomycetota; class Planctomycetia; order Pirellulales; family Pirellulaceae; genus UBA11682. The sequence continues at coordinate 10,746 of JAGQPS010000119.1, read as the reverse complement.
CGCCACGCGGCCGCCGCGACGATTCTCGGTGCCTACCAAGTCGCCATGGATCGCGTCGGACGTGGCGGCGACTTCGCCAATTGGCAACCGTTACCAAACGCCGACGACGAGAATACGTTCGCGGAGTCGACCCCAGCGCGATTGCTCGAGCAATTGCACGAGACGATTCAAGGCAACGCGCAGGCGGAAGCAGTCGCGGTGACTTCGCAGTACTTGAAGCGAGTCCGAGAAGAAGTCGCGGACGCCAACGTCGAAGGTCTCTACCAAGCTTTCGCGCGGTACGCGACCAGCGAGGATGGAGCTCTTCACGCCGAGAAGTTCTTCCGCACCGTCCGTGACGAGTTCGATGCGACTCGAGCGACATTCCGCGACAACCACGTGCTCGCGTTGGCTCGCGTGACCGCCAGTGAGTTCGGCAACCCAGCTCCCGGTTACGCCGAGAGCCGGGAATTGCTGGGTCTTGAATAGCGATCGGAACGAAGCGATCGGAACCTCGCCGCGAACGACTTTCGTATCGCGGCGACTATTGTGCCTCGTAGCGATCGAACTGGGCTTGAGCCAAGGTGGCGGCCGGCGTTCCCGGTGACTCGTCGATGATTCGTTGCAAGGCTTCCAAGCCACGTTGCCGAGTCGAATTGGACTCGCATTGCCGAACGGCACGATCAATCGCCTGAGCCTCCGCCAGCGTCTCTCGCAGCTCGCGATTGCGGCGGAGCTCCGTGAAGATCGGGTTGATGGTGGCATCGATGGCCGGAATGGCCGCGAAGATTCGCTTCGCTTGAACGACATCGAAGCATGCCTGCATCGCATCATCCTCGGATTCAATTCGCTGTGAGACGTCACCCAGCCGTTCTTGCACTTGAGCGCCGAGCCGCGCGACCAACTCGTCGGCCTTGAGAGCCGGCTCCGCGAAGCTACCGAGCTGACCGAGTTCGCCAAGCTGCTTGAGCGGCTGAAGTTCTCGCACGGCGCCTGCGGGATCCTCTTGCTCGACCGCCTCTTCAGCGGCCGACACCGCTTGTGAGATGGCCTCGGCCTGTCGAGGATTGATGGGCCGCCCAGCGAGCTGCAATTGTCCGGCCAGGACCGTCGCCAACTGCGCCGAATCCATTGGCCCACTGTGCGAATGGAGAGTTTCTCCATCGGCTCGAATCAGATAGACAAAAGGAAGTGTCGTGCCGTTGGGACGGCCGTATTGAGCCGCCCAGGCCTGCCACTGGGGCTCGTCGACATTGACCTTCAGCGGAATGACTCCAGTCGTGAGTCGGGCCAAGTCGCGCTGCCCGAGCTGCTTGAGTAGGTTCTGGCAATTAGGACATGTCTCACGGCCGGCGATCACCAGCATCGGCGCTCCGGTCGCGCGAGACGCCGCCAAGGCCTGCTCGATGGGATCGGGCTGCTGAGCCATCGACGCGGTGGCGCATACGTTGCCCAACACCAAAGCGCCCAACAGGACAAGCGGCAAGAACCATGATTTTGAGGAGCGGCGCATCGGCGTTTTTCCTTGGGCAGGGAGACGACTGGGCATCTCGTCCGTTCGCATGAAACTGGGTCGAACCAAGCAAGGATTCTAGCCTAATCGTGCCCCCACCCACCAGATGATTGTGGCCTCACAGCCGGTCAAAAGGGGAGGCTACACGACCACTCACCGGTGCTTTGGCCAAAGCATTGCCGCCGCGTTCCTCCGCTCATCACCAGGAAATTGCTTGCCTCGCTCCCCACGAGCCATGACCATGAACCGCGTCGATTGGGACAACGCGTGGCGGGCAGGTGCCACCGTTTGCGTTCCGCTTTCCGGGTCGTCGGCCGGGAGCGGGCGTCAGCTTTTCTTCAGCGCGGAGGGCAGGGCAATGATGCGGTTCATGGGTGGAGTGATCGGGATTGGGCTTATGTTCGCGTCCGCCGTGGCGATCGCGCAGGAGCCAGAATCGCTAGTTGCCGAAGCGGCGGGCGATACGCGACCACTTGAGGTGGGCGCCGAGGCTCCGGATGTCGAGCTCACGCGACCCGATGGGACCGCGGTTCGACTCGCGGATCTCCATGCCGAGCGACCCCTTGTCATCGTGTTCTTTCGCGGGAGCTGGTGCCCGTTCTGCAATCGACACACCCAAGCGCTCGCGCGGGTCTACCCAGGGATCAAGGAAGCGGGAGCCGAACTCATCGCGGTGAGTCCCGACAACTTGACGAACACCCGAGACAACGTCGAAAAGAACGAGATTCCATTTCCCGTCTACTCGGATTCGAGTGTCGCGGCCACGAAAGCGTTCGGACTCGCCTTCCGAGTCGATGATCAAACGATCGAACGTTATCGAGGCTTTGGTATCGATCTGGAGCGCGCCAGTGGCTACGACCATCACGCCTTACCGGTGCCCGCCGTGTTCATCATCGACACCGACGGAAAGATCGCGTTCGCCCACAGCGATCCCAACTACCGCGTTCGCCTCGATGCCGAGAAGATCCTCGAGCAAGTCAAGGAACTGGACTAGCCCCGCGCGGGTCCAGGTCGATTAGGGCCTCGCTTGAGGCCGCCAGTCGTCGGGCAACATGTCCTTGACCGACGACCAGAGATCGAGGGCGATCAACTCCTCTTGCACGCGATCGCGCGTGGGATGGTCGAGTCCGTCCGCGACTTCCTCGACGAGCAGTTCGCAGTACTTCACTCTTGAGCGCCGCAAGTTCTGTCGAACGGATGCGGCATTGACCTCGCGGCCAAGTTGCTCGCTCACCTTGGCCGCGAGTTGCTCGGAGGTCGCCTCGGGAAAGTCGGTTCGCGAACGAAGCACCGTGTGGAAGCAGCTATTGGGTTGCGATTCCTGATAACGCCTGAGTTCCTCCCAGGTATTCTCGAGCAACGTGGCTCGCCACTGTGGCAACCAAGGGTCATCCACCGCCTCGGCCTCGGGATCCGCGAACCGATCGTCGTCGAGGGCCGAAGCTCCCGTCCGTCGATTCTCGCGCGACCAACGATTGCGAGCCATGTTGCGAATCGCCGTTCGCAGTAGGTCGCGAAAACGTCCTCGCTGGGGATCGGCTCCCGCGAAGTCGCCTTGCAACAACCGCACGACGACATCTTGTGACATCTCATCCGCGTCGGCGTCCGAACCGAGGATCGCTCGACAATAGCCACGGATCGCGGATGCGTAACGAAGAACCAAGGTTTGCCGTGCCATGGCGACGTCACCGGAAACGGCGCCAGACGAGCGACGCAACAGACTCCAACGAGTCTCGATGTGATCGAGCCGACTCGGATCCGGCACGGGAGAATCGGAAGAGGAAGACATGGCACGACGATCGACGGAGGGACGGCAGGGGACCGAGAATGAGTTAACCGTGTAGCGAGCATGGAGACCGCTTGGATGCGATCCCATAAGGCGGGCGAATCATCAAGAGACTCGCCGTCGGCCCAAAGCGACTTCGCGACTCGGCGTTCTCATTCTACTCAGGTATTGGCGAGCGTCGATCTTGACGGAATCTCGGTATTCAATGAGGCTGCAAAAGGAGTCGACTGCTTGGACCGGTCCACCCACCCAATTCGATGGCTCCCCCTGCGATCAACGAGGCTCGCATGGCCGACAACGAGTTCCCGCACTTCTCCACCTTCGGCGGCCACGAATCCACGGAAGGGGCCGGGTCGGAGACCGGAGCTAATCCGCAAGACGATGCCGTCGCGGCGAGCCTTGTACCGATGGAGTTTCCCGGCTACGAGATCCTGGGTCTGATCGGGCGCGGTGGCATGGGTGAGGTCTATCTCGCCCGTGACCAACAACTGGATCGCCGAGTCGCGATCAAATCAATGTTGGGATCCGCGGACTCGCGTCGCCTCGAGCGATTCACCGATGAAGCGAAAGCCATCGCTCGACTCGATCATCCCAACATCGCCAAGGTGCTTTCGTTTGGTTCGGTGCGTGGCATTCCCTACCTCGTGATGGAGTATCTGGGTGGCGGGACGCTCGCCGACCTTCCCGCCGAGCGACTGAGCCAGCCACGTTCCGCCGCCCGGCTCGCCATTACGATCGCCCGCGCGGTGGCTCACGCCCATCAACAGGGAATCGTCCATCGCGATCTCAAGCCGAGCAACTTGCTACTCGCGGCCGAAACCGATTCGTCCACGACTCACGACGCAAGGAGCGCGATCGATTGGGCCCAGCGGGTACGCGTGGCTGATTTTGGCTTGGCCAAGCAGATTGGCGATACCGATCAGCGCACCAAGACGGGAGAGGTGCTCGGCACGCCCAGCTACATGGCTCCCGAGCAGGCGAGCGGAGTCGTCCACAAGATTGGTCCGGCGGCCGACATTCATGCGATTGGAGCCATCCTGTACGAGTGTGTGACCGGTCGACCTCCGCATCTCGGCGGCGACGCGGTGCAAACCTTGCTACTCGTGCTCACCACCGATCCGGTCTCTCCGCGCGTGCTCCAGCCCAAACTGCCGCGCGATCTGGAGACGATCATCCTGAAGTGCTTGGCTCGGCAGCCCCAAGCTCGCTACGAATCAGCCGACGCGCTCGCCGATGATCTGGAACGATGGCTCGACGGCAAACCGATCACCGCGCGGCGCGTCTCGTGGCTGGTGCGATCAACCCGGTGGGTCCGACGTCATCCCGCGATCAGCTCGACGATCGCGATCATCGCCGCGACCTTGGTTCTGATCATCACATTGCAGCAGCTAGCCACGAATCGACTTCGAGCGGCGAACGCGCGCTCACAGTTACTGTTGGATGTCGTGAACGAGGCGATTCCACAACTCGATTCGATCGACGCGACGGAACGGCGACAGGTTGAAAGAAAACGACTCGTCGCCGCCGTCGAACGACTCAAGAACCTCGCGGGACAAGTGCCCGCCGAGGATCCCATGCGATTCCAGGCCGAACAGATGCGAGTCAAGTATCTCATTGGCCTCGTGCTGAATGCCGAACTCGGAGCCGACGTCGAGGATGAGCGCCATTGGCTAGGTGAACTGGGACCGGCCATTGAGTCGCTCGATCAATCCACCGCCCAGGACCTGGAAGTCATCGACTTTCAGTTGTGGGCTTGGAGGATGGTCGCGGTTCACCACGATCGACTCGGCGACTACGAGGAGGCGGTTGATTCACTGCGGCAAGCTCTCGATTCACACGCTTCGTTCGTGGCGGAACATCCCGATGCGGAAGCATCGTTGCTCGCGCGCCGCATCGAGATGTTGAATTCATTGGGAGTCTCGCGACACAACTGGGGTGAGCAGTGTCAGTTCTCCGGCGACGAGACGCGAGCGGCCGAGTTGTACGCGGAGGCCGGCGAGGCATTTCAGGAGCGTTTGGCGCTTGTCCAATCGGAGCTCGGCCAGACACTCGATCATTATGATCAACTGGTAGCCGATGCGGCCGGCGCGCTCGGCGTTTGGCATGGCAAGCAGCAGCAGTTCGCGGAGGCTGTCGAGCAGCTCTCTATCGCCACGATCGCCTACGAACGCATTCTCGCGACCGAGCCTTCGTTCGGAGCACGCGTCGACCTCGTCCAGGCGCTGACCAACGAGCTGCTGTTTCGGCGCGTGGCGGGTGAATCGGGTGCGACCCTGGTATCCGAGGCGAGTCGATTGCGTGCGGCGCTGGACGAGGTTGAACCCGATCTCGCCGAAGCGCCTGCCTCGATCGAACTCGCGATTGGCGGGCGCTATGTGGTCGCCGGGTTGCTGCGCGATCAGGGTGAGTTGAATCAAGCGGTCGAGCAACTCGACATGGGTCTGCGCTGGTGTGGTTATCGATTGGCGAGGCTCGAATCGCCGGAACCGCTTTTGCCGCTGGCCTTGGAGCTCGCGCGCGAACGGGGTGATCTCTTGCGGGAGCTTGGTGAACCCAACCGTCAACCTCGCCTGGTCGACCAAGTCGACGATCCGGTGGTCGCGGCCGAGGCGGGTTTCGTGCTCGCCATCCTGGGCGAGGCGTCGTCCTTGAATTCGTGGCTCAAGAACTTTCGCTCTCAATGGAACGATCCGCTGAGCAACGAACTTGCCCAGCGGATCGAGGACCTCGCTCGAGCGCTCGAATAACCGTCTCACACAGGATCTGCCCGACGGTCCACGGCGCGGCGAAGCGAGACATCCCAGGTCGAGCTCGTGGCGTGATCCGAGCTCACGCCCTATCGCCCTAAGGTCTAGACGTCGAACGAAGTCGAGTCGTAGGACGAGCTGCTGTCGAAGCCGGAATCGTAGGACGTCGCGTCGTAACCCGTGTCGATCGAACCGACATCGTACGCCGAGGTGTCGATCACACCGGCATCGGTTCCGAGCGAGAAGTCGGTGACCGCGAAATCCTCGACCGTCGATGTGGGATCGACGACCGCATCGGGCGAACCATGTTGTCCCCAGGCGGCATGATCATCGGCGGCGGCTTGGTGCTCGGCCGCCTCCGCCAAGTAAGTCTCGGCGGTGTCATAGGCGCCGGCCTCGGCCCAAGAGGCGGCCTGGTCGACATACCACTCGGCTTCCGCTTCTTGCTCGACGGCTTGTCCTAGTTGGTAGGCCTCCGCTTCCGCCTGGCCCGAGTGGTCGCCACCGACGGCGAAGAAGTCGGCATCTTGCTGGGACTCGACGGCCGCCTCGGACAACTCCTGGGCTTTCTCGTAGTCGCCTTCGGCCACCGCCTCGGCTTGCTGTTGGGCATACCATTGAGCGTCGGCCTGGGCATCGGCGGCGGTACCTAGATCGATCGAGTCGGCACCATGCAGAAGCGACGAATCACCCGCCTCGTCCGCCTCCACTTCCGCCGCTTCGCGAAGCGCGGCGGCGGTGGAGTAGTCGCCCGCGTCGATCGCTTGGTCGGCGAGCTCTTGTAGCTCCTCGGCCGCGGCGGCATGCACCTCGGCGGGGTCGAGCACGGGAATCGGCTCATTCGTTTCATCAAGGAAGGTGTCGACGATGTCGTTGAAGTTGGGCAGGTCGGAAGCGGCCATGAGAGATACTCCTCGGGGTCGGTAACAGGTAAGCGATCAATCGTGAATTTCGAGGCACTAGGTCGGGGCAGGGACTCAATCGCAGCATGCGGTGAGCGTCGACGACGGAGTTTCGTCCGCCTTAGCCGGCACGGCCGGTGGTGCTTTCCGTTTCAGCACATGCACCTTCCGGCAACCGGCATCCGAGCAACGCAGGGCGATCGAGTCTTGCCGCAACAACTTGCGCGGTACATGCAGCTTGGTGCCGCAGTGCGGGCATGCGGTGGTGAAGACCTGAGCCGGATCGATCGCGGGGCGAGCCGGTGGCGTCGCGGCATTCGACGCGGTCGGGCCCGGCAATCCGAGAACGTGATCCCAGGCTCGACGGTGCATTTGGAAGTTCGGGTCTTGGGTGTAGTCGCCGAGCAGTTTGAGTCGCCGGGCGATGTAGGGCGTGGACGAGGTCAGCATCTCGGAGAGCTGCATGCCTTGATCGCCCGCGTCTTCTTCTTGTTGCTGGAGCCAGGCCTCGAGGTTGATGCGAGGCGGAATGTTCGGGGCCTTGAGCGACCAAGCCATAAGCGTGCGGCGCGCGATCTCTTCCTGTCCGACGACCAGCATGCCGGCTCGGTCCGCCGTGATCTCGGCTTGGCGAGCCCATCCGAGAAGTGGTAGTTCGATCGCTCCCTCGAGCCATTTTCCCGGATCGAGCAGCCCCGCGACTCCGCCGCGCAGCAAGCCCGAGCGCGGATTCATTTCGCCAACCAGAAAGCGAATCACGGTTCGCCAGAGCGTGTGGCCCGCGACGATCCGCCCCATTTCACGAGCGAGAATGAAGAGCATCTCCGGGCCGCGAAAGCTGGCGGCGAGTGCCGAGCCGATCACGATGAAGGCTTGTTCCTCGCTACCAAAAGTCATCGCATCCCAAGGCTGTTCGCCCGAGAGGTAAACGACCGGCATGCGACGCATGCCGAGGGCCCGAGCCGCGTGGACGGCCAGCTCGTGAATCTCGGGGAGCTGATTGGGACCGAGGCGAATTCCGTTGCAGGTACTCTCGACCCAGCGACGTCCGGCTCGATCGGAAACTCGTTTCGCCAGCGCGGTAAGAGGCGTGATCGAGCGGAGACGTGACATGGCCTGCGCGTCGAGGCTCCACTGATAGAGCTGAGGCGAGACGATGTAATTCGGAGCCAGCGGCGGCAGTGCTTCATATCGCTGATCGATACGACTCGTGGTCACGTCGGTCGCGGCGGGTTGCCCGTTGGCGACGACCATCAATGGTTGGCCGCATTGCTGACAGAAGCGTCCCTGACCGGCGTTCTGGTGGCCTCGGGGGCAAGCCTTGTGCGAGGCGGCGACGGGAGCGGGATTGGTTTCGGGAGTCGTCATCTTGAGGCACCAGAGCGTTTTGGGTTCGCGGGGTCGTGAGTGCGAGCGGCTTCGAATGTCGTGCTTGGGACGAGACCGTTGGTGGAGCTAGATCGTCGCGGCGCCCAACACAAAGAACATCATCATCAGGCCGAGTCCGAGCAGACCGAGCACCGTGACGACCGCGTTGGCGATCAACGCGACCATGGGGAAGGCGACCGACGCGCCAGCCGCCTTGGCGGCCGAGAGGTCTTTCCAGGCGAGGAAGATGCCGGGCAACGAAGTGAACGGCCCGCACATGAACAACCCGATCGCCGCCAAGATCAAGGCAATCGCGGACAGCACGATGGAGGACTGCGGGGCCGTGGTTTGCCCGTGTACGGGGGGAGCGCCCGAACCATAAAACCGTGGGGTGGTTTCGGGAGGCGTCGTCCCGCCGAGCGGCGTGCCGCACTCACCACAGAACGGAGTGCCGAGCGACACAGTGGCGGAACAACCGGGGCAAGCAGTCAGAGGCAAGGTACTCATCGGATTTCATTTCCTGGGTGTTCGAATCCAAGCCAAACAGGCTCGGCACACACCCAATACCGATGAGATTCCCCGCTGTGACAGCGCGAGCGAGATTTTTTCTAGAAGGAAGGCTGGCCCAACCGAGCGAGGGAGAGGCACCGTGCGACCACGGTCGCGCACGGAACGAGCGGAATGGGGGGCCGATCAAGCCACGATCTCGTGAACGACCTCGCCCTTGATGTCGGTCAGGCGGAAGTCCCGGCCAGCGTGGCGGTAGGTGAGTTCGCGATGATCGATGCCGAGCAAATGCAGAATCGTCGCATGCCAGTCCGCGATTGAAACCTGTCCGGACACCGCTTCGTAACCCAATTCGTCACTCGCTCCGTGGGCGTATCCGGCTCGCACGCCCCCACCCGCCATCCACATCGTGAAAGCGTTGACATTGTGGTCTCGGCCGTCGCCTCCCTCGGCATGAGGCGTGCGGCCAAACTCGCCTCCCCAAATGACGAGCGTGTCATCGAGTAGGCCTCGAGCCTTGAGATCGGTGATCAAACCCCGTAGCGGACGATCGACCTCGCCGCAGCTGTTGGGCAACGCTTCACCCAGATTGGCATGGTGATCCCAATCGCCATGGTTGATCTCGACGAACCGCACACCGGCTTCCACCATGCGACGAGCCAGCAAGCACTTGCGACCAAAGTCATCGGTTCGCCCCTCGCCCACGCCGTAAAGCCGCCGAGTCGCGTCGCTCTCTTGATCGAGATCCAACACGTGCGGCATTTCATTCTGCATGCGAAACGCCAGCTCATGGGATTCGATCAAGCCTTCGATCCCTGGGTCGCGCTGTTCCCGTTCCAGTTTGGCTTGATTGAGTTCCCGCAGCAGATCCAATTCACTGCGTTGTTCTCGTCGCGGCGAAGCCGGCTCAAGGTTGGCCAACTCGACTCCAGCAATGGCACGTCGCTCGGTGCCGAGTCGCGTGCCTTGATGCTGGGCGGGGAGAAACGCACTTCCGTAGTTCTGAGCGCCGCCCAAGCCGCTCGCGGGTGTCATCGTGATGAACCCCGGCAAATTGTCATTGAGCGATCCGAGTCCGTAATTCATCCAGGCGCCTAGCGAAGGACGAATGAACTGCGAACTGCCGGTATGCAATTGCAAATAGGCCTGCGGATGAGCCGGGATCTCCGTTTGCATGCCGTGCAAGAAGCACAACTCGTCGGCCACCGTCGCGAGTTCGGGAAATAGCTCCGAGATCCAACGCCCACTCTCGCCATGCTGTTGGAACTTCCACCGCGAACCCATGAGCCTTGAACCGGCCCGCGGTCCGGGCCGCCCATCGGCCGCCAGCAATGCGGGCTTGTAGTCAAACGTATCGACGTGCGATGGAGCCCCTTTCATGCAGAGAAAGATGACTCGCTTGCTTGAACGAATCGTCTCTTGCGCGGCGAGTGTCGAGAACCCCAGCCAGCCAAAACCGAGAGCCGAGGTCTGTAGGAAATGTCGACGGTTCATGAGGAAGTCTCTCGCGGGTCAATCGATGAACAGAAAGTCGGCGCTGGAAAGCAGGACTCGGCAAATCGACGTCCAAGAGCGGTGATCGTCTGATGCGAAGCGTCGGGCCGCCTCGAGCTCTTCCGGCCATGGGGCTCGGCAATACGTCAGACGACAGGCGAGCGTGAAACGATTTTCAAATCCCTCCTCGCGCATGACTCGTGTTGCCATTGCCTCGGCTTTCTCCCGCATGAACTCGCTGTTCATGAGATAGAGCGATTGAGACGGCACGATCGTCGTACCGCGCGTGCCCAAAACGAGACTCGGATCGGCCAAGTCGAACAGTGCGAGGGACTCGGGCTGCACGCCACGCGCGATGGGTAGATAGATACTGCGAAAGGAGCCTTCGGCGTTGGCGATCTGCTCTTCCTTGATCGCTTGGATTCGATCGCCTCCCACCGGACCATCGCC
>JAGQPS010000118.1 GCA_020426595.1 Planctomycetales bacterium | reverse complement strand
CTGGGGACATGGCTGGATTGGGATCGACCCCCAGAGCTCGCTTGACTGGACTAGGGCGGGGGGGCGGTGAGCGGCTTGGAGCGGTTTGGCCCACATGGCTTCGCGTCTCGACGGTCGAATTGGGCCTTCAACGCCGTTCATGTTGAACGCCGGCAATCTCGGGGACAACGTCCCGAAACCCCATAATCGTCCCTGCTTTCCTGGCCGGGATGAGTATTGGGGAAGGTCGCCGACTCGCGGCCTGGAAAAGCAAATGTCTTCCCTAGCTGGGGCGACATGGGTTACGATAAATGGGTGAAGAGGGAGTCACGGACGCCCTCCTCTCTCCTCTTGTCGACGATTGGGAGTCCTCATCAACGATGGCTAAGTCTCCTGCGCCTCAGCCCGGTCCACAGCGTCAACCAAATCCCGCGCAACAGATTCCAACGAATCAGCCCGCCGTCTCGGCCACGGCCGACCCGGCAGGTGATGATTTGGCGGAGGAAGAGAGCGGCAGCGGATATCGATTCGTCGTGTTCGCTCTGCTTCCCAGTTGGCTGGTAAGCATGATCGTGCACGCGATCCTGATCATCCTGTTGGCGTTGATCAACTTCTCGAAGCCGGGTCGGGAATTGCTCCAAGTCATCGCGGACAAGCAACCCGACGTCGAGGAACTCGAGGACTTCGAACTCGACGAGATCATTCCGGTCGACGAGCAGGTGTTGGAGAACGAAACGCCGCTCGACTCCGAGCCGGTGCCCGATGCGGCGGTCGAGGCGAATGCCGATGTGCCGTTCACCGAGGAGTTCGAGGATCCCGTCTTCGATATCTCGGAGATGAATCCGACGGATGCCTTGGCTCCGACCGATCTACTCAGCACTCCCTTTGGCGCTTTGAGCGCGGCTCCGACTGGCGGTCGTAGCGGAGCTCGTCGAGCCGAGATGGTGAAGGAAGCGGGCGGTTCCGAGGGGAGCGAGCGAGCGGTGGAGGCGGCCTTGCGTTGGTTGGCCGCTCATCAGCTGCCCGACGGTAGCTGGAACTTCAACCATCAGTTGGGCCCCGGTGCTCACCGCAACTCTCCGGATCCTGGTGAGGAGACCGACGCGGTCAACGGAGCCACGGCCTTGGCCTTGTTGCCATTCCTCGGTGCGGGTCAAACGCATCTCGAAGGCAAGTACAAGGAGAACGTGCGTCGAGGCTTGATGTATCTGATCGCCCATCAACGCCCCAGTGGTGGCGGTGGAAGCTTCCATGAGCGCGGCGGCAACATGTACTCGCATGGCATCTGCACGATCGCCTTGACCGAAGCGTATGCGATGACCAACGACCGCGACCTGATCGCGCCGGCTCAAGGAGCAATTAACTACATCGTCTATGCCCAGGACCCGGTGGGTGGCGGTTGGCGCTACACGCCGCGTCAAGCGGGTGACACGTCGGTGGTGGGTTGGCAGCTGATGGGACTCAAGAGCGGTCTCATGGGTTATCTCGAGGTCCCTCCCGATACCATTCGTGGAGCCGAGCGGTTCCTCGGTTCGGTGCAACAGGAGTCGGGCGCGTATTACGGTTATGTCTCGCCGGGACAAGGTCCCGCGACGACCGCCGTGGGTTTGCTTTGCCGCATGTACATGGGCTGGGAACATGATCACCCTGGCATCGTGAAGGGTGTGGAGTTCCTGAGCAATCGCGGACCGAGCGGGCCAGAAGGTGGTCAGGTCGACATGTACTACAATTACTACGCGACCCAAGTCATGCGTCACTACGGTGGCACGGAGTGGGAAAAGTGGAATGGCCAGTTGCGTGATTGGCTGGTCAATCAGCAGGAGAAGGAAGGGAACATGGAGGGAAGCTGGTTCTTCCCTCATGCATGGTCCGGTCGCGGCGGTCGTCTCTACTGCACCGCGATGGGCTGCATGATCCTCGAGGTCTACTACCGCCACATGCCGATCTACCGAGCCAAGGCGACGGACGAGGAGTTCCCACTCTAAAGCCCAATCGGCTGAGTCGTCTCAGCCACGATTCTCATCGCGAAACACCACGGCCAGCGGATCCCGCTGGCCGTTTGTGTTGTATGCCGTCAGGTTTCTTACCTAGGGCATTGGCATATCAAAGCAGCTGGTTCGCGTCGGGCACCACGCGAGACCGAGCGGTTCACGACGTGTCGCTCCCGAGGCGACACAAGCTCAGGTCGAGAGCAGGCTAACGACGGTTGGTTCGAGCTGACCTCGGGTGACGACGTGGTCGCAGCCGGCTTGCCGAGCGGCTGAGAGGAGGTCGACGAGGGCGTGACCCGCGAATGCCACGATGCTCGCCTCGGGGAACTCGGCGCGCGTGGCGTTCACGATCGACGCGACCAGCGACTGTGCGAGCTCGAGGTCGATCACGACCACGCGAGGAGTTTGCTTCCAGGCGAAGGGTGGGCTTGGTTGACGCTGTAGTTCCACCGTGGTTCCGTGGTCGGTTGCTACTTGCTTGACCTTGGACGCAAAGAACAGATCTTCGGTGATCAACCCAATCATCGGTGGTGTCTTTCCCTGGAGTGATGAACGAAAGGCCGAGCGAGCCGTTGCTGGGCAGACGAGGCTTAGACGGCCCCCTTGCCGCGTTGTCCCGACCCGATCTCGATGACTTCGGTGAGCGGCAGCAGAAAGATCTTGCCGTCGCCAAACTCGCCAGCGACTCCCGACCGGGCGATCTCCTGCAACGTATCGATCGTCCGCTCGACAAAGTCGTCGTTGACCGCGATCTCGATCACGACCTTGCGCAGCAAGTGAACCTGATACTCGATGCCGCGATAGGATTCCGTTTGCCCGCGCTGGCGGGCATAGCCGTGAGCATCGCAGACCGTGAATCGCTCCACGCCGATCTTGCCCAACGCCTCCTGCACCGCTCGAAGCTTGGTCGGTTGAATGATCGCAATCAGCATTCGCATCGCGGGAATCCCTTACCTAACACGGTCCGAGGGGATGTCGCCGAAGTCCCCGACGCAGTCTGACAATCTCCGCGCCGCTGAGCAACCACTCGAGGCACGCCGATGGCTCGGCGGAGTGCCTTTTCTCGTGGCGGACTCGCATTGCGCGATGGGGCACCGACCTGCGCCCTCGAACGTGTGGATCGCGAGTCAGCGAAAGTGAATCAAGAGTCATCGAGCGCGGGCCAAGAATCGCGCGCGGGCCAAGAACCGTCGAGCAGCGCCGAGGCCACCAGTACCGAGTCGGCTCCCGCCCGAGCGGCGAGCCGCGCGTCGGCCGGCCCGCGAATGCCGCCGCCCAACCACCAACGCATGTCCGGATAGTTCGGCTTCAATTCCGAGAGCAGGGACAGCGTCGAGAGCCCGGAGGCTCGACCGACCGAGGCCAAGTCCAGTAGGAGCACATCCGTGATGCCAAGTAACTTCGCGACGTCGAGCCACCGTCGACAGGCAGAAATGAGGCGAGTCGGCGGAACGATGGCCGCCGAGTCCTCGCTCGCCTTTGGCGCGGTCTCATCCGAGCCGGCCCCACGCAAACGGTCCTCCGCGCTTGGCCCTCGCCAAAAGGTCTCGCCATGCAGGTCAAGACTCAGCATGCCACCAGGCAATCGCCCCCGCCCAAGTTCGGCGAGTCGATCGGGAGATCGCCACGTTTCCGTGCCCAGAATCGGAGTCAGGCTCTCGAGTCGCTCGTTGCTCGTCGGTAGCGGAGTGGTCGAGCCCCACGGGGCATCGACCACCAAGTGAAATCCGGCTTCGATTAGTTCGTGATAGAGCTCAAGCCGCGGGGCGGTTCCCGACAACGCATCGAGATCGGCGACGTAAAGACGCGAAGCGCCGAATCGAGAGCGATACCAAGTCGCGACACTCAACGGATCGTCTTGCTCGAGCCCCCGTGGCTTCATCTCCAGCACGCTACGGTAGAGCCGGCGTTCCCCACCGACTCCACGCACGACTCGGCCCGCTTGAATATCCAGCACCGGTACGATTAGTGGGAGCTCGGAACGCGACATGCCAATCCTGAAGAGCTGGGACGGAGACTCGAAGCGGTGACCCGGTCCGTCCCCCCATGAGCCTCGACACAATGCCCGGTTCGTTCACCAAGGAAGGCATCGCATCATGGGCGACGCGAGAGCATCGCTGGGCTAGTAGGGAAACTCCACCGCGCGAGTATCGTAGAGCGGAAGGTAGCGATAATAGACTTCCAAGGTCATGATCGCCATCGCGGTGCTGTAGAGCCGTCCACCTTGGTCGCCGTGCGGGTCGCCGAAATGCCAACTGCCGGCTTCATGCCCGGATCGTTCCTGCGTCCGAATCAAGTGCTCCCGCATCTTCTCGTTCCACGATTCCCAGTGGGGATCGCCAAAGTGATGGAGCATCTGCGTCGCGTAGTAATCGAAGTAAAGATCGGTGCGCGATGGACCTAGATCGGCGAGGTACGCGGCTCCTTCGCGAATCGGTGTCACGGTGCGTGGCCAGCCCATGTACATGCGGCAGAGCAAACCGATCGCCGTGGGGCTCGGCTTTTCCTCTTCCTCCTCGGGCAGGTAGCGATAGAGAGCCCCATACCGAAGCTGCGTGTTGTCGAGGAACTCGCTGAACGCCGTGGTTGTCTCGTGAGGCACGTTGAGCCGCGAGAGGTGAGCGCTGTGCAACGCCATCATTTGCCAGCCACTCACGGTCATGTCGCCTGGTTGGCCCGGCGAGTAACGCCAGCCACCATTGGGCCCTTGAGCCGCGCAAATGAAGTCGATCGCGCTCTGAGCCAGATCGCGGAACGTGGGATCTTGAGTCATGCCATACGCTTCGGTGAACGCGAGCGTCGCGATGGCATGGCCATACATCGTTCCCTCCTGCAAATCGGCTCCCTTCGCCGTGAAGCGAATGCGACTTTGCAGGTAGTACAAACCCTTGCGAACCACTTCGCTGTATTCGCCTTCTTCGGGCGTTTCACCGTGACCGAGGAAGCAGAGCAAGGCCAACCCCGTGGCCGCGGTCGAGCTGCCCACGGTTCCCGAGTGTCGACAGCGACCTCGGCAAGGACCTCGACGCAAATCAAACCACCAACTGCCATCCTCGTGTTGATGAGCGGCCAACCATTCCAGGCCACGTTTGACCGCTTCCTCGCTGCCCGCCGTGCCTCCCTCGCGCTCCAAGAGCTCTTGTCGTCGGCCCGACGAACGCCCTTCCATGCCTCCGCCTGCGGGCAGGTTGGTCATGCTGCGCAAGTCGGACGAACTCGCCGCCCGAACGGTCGATTCAAACTGGGGAGTGCTTTCGCTGGGAGCTCCCAACGTCGGCGATTCCGGAAACGGGATTTTGATCTCAACGACTTCCGTCTCCGAGGCCTCGGTGTTGGCTTCGCTTGGATTCGTCTCGAGCGTGTTTTGATCGAAGTCACGCAGCGCGACTTGATCGGTCATGCCGGCATCGATCGAGAGACTTCGCCCTCCACCCATGCCACGCACGACAATCAACGCGAGCGCGATGAGCAGCACCGCATGAACCACCATGCTCGTGACGAACGCTCCCGCTCGACGACGCCCTTCGCGTCGCCGCCAAATTTGCCACCAAGGATGTTCCGGAGCCTCGGTTTCGGAGACGCGAGCCGACGACCACGGATTCACACGAGGCGGTTGAGGCGGAAGTGACCGACGAGCCGGACCGGGAGGAGTCGCGCGCGAAACGGCCGGAGGACGCGGAGGCGTTCCTGGAGGCTCGGGCGTTTGGCGAGGCGAGTTCATCAGCGCGGTGGGGGCTGGAGATATGCATCGGATCGTTGCCGGTATGCGTATCCTGCCGCTCCTATTCCATCATGGCGCGGAGCTAGGAACGTTACCAAGCGATTGGTCGGTCCGAATACGAATGCTCGCGGCGAACGGTCGCGAGCGCGTACCGCCGCAAACCTAGGACGCTCTCCCTGAAACGCGCGAATCTTGCCGCGCAACTCCCCAATAACCCCTGCCAACAAGGGAAGCCGACGGTGGGGCGGAAGGAAGACGCGAATGAGAGCCTTGGACACGGTCCTACAGAGCTCCCGCCAACTCGGGCTGTTTGGGATCAGAGATGCTGAACGGTTTGCAGGAACCGCCTGGGCGTCGAACGCCACCTCGCCGTCATGAGGAGCATCAACGCCGAAACGCGCACGTCCGACACGCCGCCACCGCGGCCAATGGATCGGACTCCAGCCCCTTGGATCATGGCGTGAAAAGTGTTGGCGCAAAAAGAAACAGGCCTCCGCTCACGACAGCGGAGGCCTGTGGGTTGGTTCAATTGGCGGACGCAGCTTAGTTGCCCGCGGCGTTGATCTGCTGGATCACGAGCTCGGTCAGGTCAAGGTCGCGTTGGAACACGACGTTGCGATTGACCCCCTTGATGATCGAATCGCGATTGGTCGGATCGATCTCGGCGCTGTCGTAGTTGATGACCAGCGTGATGTTGTAGCTTTGGGCCAAGCGAGCCACGGTGGCGTACACGTCGGTGTACGTCTCGTAGTAAACCTGGGCCTCGCGATTGATGATCTCGGCCCGCTTTTGATTGGCTTGGATCGTGAGATCGGCATCCATGCGAGCCAGCTTGGCTTCTTCTTCCTTGTAGGCGGGCTGACCCACCAACGCCTGCAGGGCCTGGATCTGCGTGTTGAGCGATTGTCGCTGAGTCTTGAAGTCGGCCTCGAAGGCTTTGACCTCTTCCTCGATCTGCAACATCTTCGCCTTATGACCCGCATGGGCCTCGAACACCTTGGCGATGTCGACCACGGCGACGATGCCACCTTGGTTTTGTTGAGCCACAGCAACGTTGCTGCAGAGCGTTGCCATCACGATGGCAGCCAGAAAATGAATGGCGGTCTTCAACGTTCGTCCTCCTTGACCAATTCGTTTGCTTGCTTGAACGGTTCGTGGCAGGTGAGGCATCGCTCCGCGAAAGCCTTCCAACCGCCCGCTTCTCCCGTCTAGGCACACTATGTGTTAGGGCATCTCGTGTACCAACTCAGGGCGACAGGCGGGACGCGGTTCGCTAAATCCACAACTGCTAGCGATCTGCGTTGGAAAGTCACTTGCGACTCCCGATTCAGGAGTCAAAGCGGACCGTCCATCGGGCTTCGCTGCCTGAGGCTGTTCCCCAAACGCTACCCAGAAGCATTCGTGGGAACGAAGTTACAAACGGCGTTGTAGATACTTCTCGCCGACTCGCAAACATCAGTTTTCGACCAACCTCGGGCAAGGCCCGTTGGAAGCGAAGTGAGCGCGTCCCACCAACCCGCGGACGGCGGGACAGCAGGGCGTTAATCCCGCGAGCTCGTAAGCGGAGAACTCCGTCGTTCCATGGGCAAAAGCATCCCGTCGCTCCATCCAGAAGGGATCGGACCACCGAGCGTGGAACTCCGCTGGCACTTTCGGGATCAGGGAAGTCGAGCGGCTTTGCTACCAATGGCCTGAACGCGGTGCGGAGAAACAGGCAATCAAGAAAAGAGAACAGCCGGACCCAAGGGACCGGCTGTTACTCATGACATTCACTCTGGCGTCGTGGCGAGCTTGTCCGAAGACACCCGCGCTGGGCTACTGGGCCGTCACGGCGGCCGCGGTCGCCTGATCAATCCGCCGAACCAATTCGGCTTCCAGCTCCGCCTTGCGGGCCGCCAAGGATTGAACCTGAACGTACAAGGCGTTGACTCGTTGGCGACGGGCGCTCAACAGGGCCGACAGTTCGCCTTCGTACAGAGACACGATGCGTTGGTCTTCCAGCACTGAGTCGAGGTCGAGTCGCAGTCGCTCCTGCTCGTTCGTTTCGGCGGTCAAGAGCCGCTCGCTTCCGAGCAACGTCTCGGCCGTGCCGGCGATTTGAACTTCCAGCGAGGCAATGTCACGAGCAATCCGGTTTTGAGCCAGATTCAGCTCCTGCAACGCCAACTGGTAATCGTTGAGCGGACGGAAGTACGTGGTGGCTGTCGGGTCATCGATCAGTCCCTGAGCCTGCCAGGATTGATAAGGAACTCCGCCTTCCTCGGCGCTGGCGTAACCCAAGGTCGCCGTGACATTGTCGATCATGACAACGTCGCCTTTCTTCAGCTCAACCTCGTCGGTTGAAAGCCGCAGATCGGCCGAGATCGCCAAGCCTCGCGAATCGTAATAGCCACGGTTCACGGCGAGGCGGCGGATATCTTCGTCGCCACCTGGATTCTCGGCGTTGACTTGGACGCTGTAATCCTGCAGCAATTCCACGGTCACCCAGAGCTCTTCCGGCGGCGGGTTGAAACCGGGACGAATACGCGCGAGGCTGCCGCTCATGGCTTCCAGGGCATCGTCGATTTCACCCAATTCCATGCCGTCGAATTGGTATTGGTCGATGAGTCGCTCGTAGCGAGCCGCCAAATCCTGGTTGCGAGCCGGGTTGGTCGGATCGACCAGGGTCGGATCGAGACCAAAGTACTGCGGCGGGAAAATCTCTTGAGTCAACTTGTTGCGGAATTCAACGGGGTCGTTGGTCTGTTCCCGCAGCGTTTGAAGCACGTCATGGTTGTCGCCCGGCATCTTCTCGTAGGCGACCAATTCCACGGCGCCACCAAACTCGCCAGGCTGATAAAAGACCAGAATCGGATCGAGCGAGATGGTCGATCCCGTCGCGGCGGTGACGGTGAATTCGCCTAGGTACCGTTGAGGCACCGGATAGAGGCTGCCGTCGACGTTCACCTCTTGCTCGGTGAAGATATAAATCGGGCTCGAGGTTTCGATCGTGGGCGTCGGCGGAGCCTCTCGTCCCTCGATCACCTCGGGCGCGGCCAACTGCAGTGTGAGTTGATTCCCGTTGAACTGACCGATTGCCTTGCGCCACACACGTCCGCGTCCCACGAGTTCTCGACCGAGCCGACGGCTGACGCCGACCACGGAATCCTCCGCGAAACGAGGTCCGGGTTCGCCATAGACGAAGTCATTGAGGCGTTGTTCCTGCTGTTCCGCGGCTTTGCGATTCGTCTCGACCACTTCCTTCCAAGCCAAGGTGGCCTTGGTCAAAAGTGCGAAATAAACCGCGAAGGTCGCGGCACAGGCGAACATGAAAATCGCCGCCAGAATGTGCAGGACTCGCCAGGACTTGTAGCCCAGGATGGTGATCACCAGGAAGAAGATGCTCCCCAGGACAAAGCAGGCGAGCATGATCCAGCGCAGCGTGTCGGAATCCATTTGCAGAGTCTCGGCCGGGATTGAAGAGGAGCCTCGAACGGTACGTGTAGCGTCGCTCTTCGTTAGAGCTTCGCCAAACGATACTGCCAAGTTTCGATGATAAGCTGGGCAATTTCGAGTGTCAACGATTTGCGTTGGTTCGAACGTTGCCTAAGCCACGAGTAAGCAACGGTTTAAGACTCGTTTCGGCTCGTCAGAGGCGCAGCACTTTCGACGCGATCATCCAGAATCATCAAAATCGTTGCAGGAGGCAATCGTTCGTAGCCGAATCTTTTGCTCGGAACTGGTCCGCGCTCGAATGATTCGATGCGAAAGCGACGTTACCCCACCCTGGGGCCCCTTTGGAACGATTTGGCTGGAGCGATCATGGATGATCACCCCATGTCGATGGAAATGACCGACTTGGTCCGCCGGCTACATGCCTGCCATCGACTTCTGAAAAGCTGTATGGAAACGGCCCTCTCGGATCTCGAGATGACCGACACCGAGCTGCTCGTGTTGGGCGCTTGCCAGAGCGACACCCAGCGCCCCGTGGCCCAGGGATCGATCGTCTCGTTCATCGGCCTCTCCCCCGCCCAGCTCTCGGCCCTCGTCGAGCGGCTCCGTCAGCGTGGCTGGCTCGAGGTCCGCCGGGCACCGGGCGATCGCCGGAAACAGCTCTTGTGTCCCACTCCCGCCGGCACGATGCAGCTGCGAATCGCCCAGGAGCGTCTCGCCCAGTTCACGCGAGAACTGTCGTCTCGGTGGTCTCCCGATCAACAAGATTCGCTGCTCCGAGGCCTCGATCAGCTCGCGGACTTCTGTCAACGAGCCAGTTCGCTACCCGCCCCGACCACGACTAGACAAGGAGAAGCGGCATGAAATGGTCCACCATTCCTTCCCGTTTCCCGGCCGGCGCGCTGCTCGTTTGCGCGACGATGATCGCCCTCACCGGTTGCCATCGTTCGTACTACCGTCGCCAGGCCGATATCGACGCCGAGCTGCTCGTGGCCGAAAAGGCCTCGGACCAGCGTTGGAATCTGCCCGAGTTCAATGTGAACCCCGATCCGCGGAGCCGGATGTATCATCCCTTCTCGGAAGATCACCCGCCGATGCCTCCGGATGATCCGACGGCCCATCAGTTGATGGAGTACGTGGATGGCAAGCCCGGTTATCCGCATTGGGAGGCGAACGGGCTGACCGCCTACGTGGCCAACCCCGAGTGGCTCGAATACCTCAACTTCGAGGAAGATGGAAGCGTCACGGTCTCGATGGCCGACGCCGTCGAGCTCTCCCGCATTCACTCGCGAGACTACCAAACCCAGGTCGAGGAGCTCTATCTTTCGGCGCTCGACGTGAGCCTCGAGCGATTCAATTTCGAGACTCAGTTGTTCGCCGGCTACAACACCGACTTCACCTCCGATGGACGAGTCCGTGGCGGTGGTTCCTCGTCGAGCCTCCTCAATGCCAACACGGGAGCTCGGGGAATCCGACTCGAGAAACTCGGCACCGTTGGCTCGACCATCGTCGTCGGCTTCGCCAACTCGATGTTGTGGCAGTTCGCGGGTCCCAACGATCACACGCCCAATACGCTCATCGACTTCTCGATTGTCCAGCCGCTCCTACGAGGAGCGGGGCGTGATCGGATCATGGAGTCGCTCACCGCGACCGAGCGAGCCTTATTGGCCAACGTCCGTCAAATGGAGCGATACCGCCGCGGTTTCGCCCTTGAGATCACCACCGGCCGTAGCGCCGGCACGGGGCCGTCCCGAGGCAGCGCGCAGATCTCGAGTTCCTCGACCGCGAGCACCAACGCGGGCGGCTACATCGGCTTGCTCCAAGCCCAGCAAGACATTCGCATTCAAGAATCGAACGTCGCGTCGCTCCGCAATATCCTGGCTCAGTTCGAGGCGTTCGCCGAGGCGGATCGCGTGGACTTTCTGCAGGTGCAGCAATCGCAATCGGCGTTGTACGACGCTCAGTCGCGGTTGATGCAGGTGCGCAACAACTACGAGTCGACGCTCGACAACTTCAAGATCTCGTTGGGTCTCCCGCCGCAGCTCAAACTCAACATCCAAGACTCGTTCCTGGATCAATTCCAGTTGATCGATGCCTCGATGACCCAGCGGCAAAACGACCTCGCCTTGCTGCAAGGCGAAACCGGCGATGTCATCGTCAAGCTGATCGATGCTCGCGTCGATTTGCTCAATCGTCGGTTCACCGAGGATGGACGAGCGGTCAATCAGCGTCCGCTGCGTGGATTGCGCTGGAATGATCGAGTCGTCGGGTTGTTGGAAGAGGTCAAGGGGAAGCTCGTCGAGGCCCAGGCTCAATGCGAGGAGATCCGATCGATCTCGCTCCCCCGCGCCGAACGGGACGTCGAGAAGCTGCAAGAGGCCTCGGTCGCTCGTCGCCAAGGGTTGGCCGCGTTGCGGCGGCTCTTGCTCGAAGGGAGCCAGAACGTCGATCGGTATGACATCGAGGCCGAGATCCTCAGCGAGGATCAGCTCCTGGCCACGCCTGGTCAATCGCGAGCGATCATCGCCGACATCGAGTCTCGGCTGGAAGCGACCGAGTTGGCGATCGCTCAACTTCAAGCCTCCATCGACCGCATCGAGGAGTTGGGTCCCACGCTCGATCCGATCACGCTGTACGCGGTGCTGGATACGGAAGTGTTCACCAAGGTGCCGACTCAGTTGACCGAATTGTCGGGGCTGTTTCTGGAGCTCACCCTGCAGCAAGTCGTGATTCGTACCGAGTCGATCGTGTTGGTCCCGATCGAGTTGTCGGCCGAGCAGGCCGTCGAGATCGCTCGGCAACGGCGCCGCGATTGGATGAACGCCCGTACGGCGTTGGTCGATCGTTGGCGAAACATCGAATTCGTCGCCGATCAGCTCGAGTCCGATTTTGGGTTGGTGTTCGAGGGTGACATCGGCAATGTCGGCGACAATCCCTTGCGTCTCCGCGATGTGAATGGGCGGTTGCGTGCTGGCTTCCAGTTCGACTCGCCGATCACACGACTCACGGAACGCAACTCCTATCGAGAAGCCTTGATCAACTACCACCGGACTCGTCGTAACTACTACGCGTACGAGGACGAGATCTCTCGGTCGTTGCGGCAAACGCTGCGAACGCTCGAGCAGAATCGACTCAACTTCGAGTTGGCTCGTCGGTCGGTGAAAGTCGCGGTCCAGCAGGTCGATCTGGCGGGCTCTCGCTTGAGCCGACCTCCACAACCAGGCTCGACCAACGCTCAGCTTGGTGCCACGACGGCACGAGACTTGGTGTCCGCGTTGTCGCAGCTGCAAAACAACCAGAGCTCCTTCCTGCAGGTGTGGGTCGGCTACGAGGTGCTCCGCAGGAGCCTCGATTTCGATCTCGGCACGATGGAAGTGGATGAGAACGGGATGTGGCTCGATCCAGGTCCGATCACCGATGAAACGGTGAGCCGTTGGTTGGAGGAAGGCTTGGGCGGCGAACCGGATCCGCTCTTGGACTTCGGCCAATTCCGAGAACTGCCGTTGGACGACATGTCGGCGGAGGAAATCTACTACGACGAATCGGGCAACCCGATCGACATCGAACTGCCGAGGGACTACCTCGAGCCGATTCCGGCGGACGAAAGTGAGATTCGGCCGGCCCCTCCGATGTTGCTCGAGGACCCGTCCGCTCGATCGGCGGTCCCGCTCCGAGCTCCCGGTTCCGCGCCTCGAGGCGAAGGGACTCCCGCACGCCCCATCGGTTCCGGAGTCCGTCCGCTGGATGACGATCCCCTTGATGGATGGCAACGGCGAGGAGCTTCTCGGACTCGTCCGCCGCGCGACACCGAGGTTCGTCCGGCGAGTTACTCGGCTCGGGAGAACTCGCCCCAACGGACTCCGTCGGCGTCGTCCGCGGCTCGCCGCTTGCCGAGTGGTACGACCTCGGCGGCCCGTCCGTTGACGAGTCGCCTGAATACGGCTCGTCCCGGCGACGTGGCTGGGGGCGCGGATGAGCCTTGCGTCGATTGTGAGGTGACTCCGGCGTCGGCCCCGCCCGCCCGCTTGGAACTCCCCACCGACGGACGATCGACACGCCGCTAAAAACTGCGAGTCGGCTCCCTTTCCGGGAGCCACTCCCATCCAAGACCAAACCGCCGCCGACCCGTTGGGCCGAGTGGCGGTTTGGTCTTTGGCGTTGGATTCGCTCCGATGACGAGGCGGCTTACTGGCAGTTCAAGACGCGGCCTGCCCAGATTGGGCAGTGCGTGATAGATTGTCCGATCCTTGGCAATTCGTTCGTCCATTCCCGGTGGGAAATGCGCCGCTCAGACATCCGCAACATCGTTATCATCGCTCACGTCGACCATGGCAAAACGACTCTCGTCGACTGCCTACTCCGTCAAAGCGGCCAGTTTCGCGACAGCCAATTGCGTGAAGAACGCATCCTGGACAGCAACGACCTGGAAAAAGAACGCGGCATCACGATCACCGCTAAGAACATCGCCCTCCCCTACCAAGGAGTGAAGATCAACATCATCGACACTCCGGGCCACGCCGACTTTGGCGGCGAAGTCGAACGCGTTCTGCAAATGGCCGACGGGGCACTGTTGTTGATCGATGCCGCGGAAGGTCCGCTCCCGCAAACCCGATTCGTGCTTGGCAAGGCCCTGGAGTGTGGGCTCAAGCCGATCGTCGTGGTCAATAAGATCGATCGGCCCGACGCTCGTCCAATGCAAGTGCTGGATGAAGCCTTTGAATTGATGCTCGAACTCGGTGGCGAGGAGCTGGTCGACGACTTTCCTCATATCTTCACGACTTCACGCGAGGGTTACGCCACGCACGACCCGAAGGTACGTGGCGAATCGATGGAGCCACTGCTGGACCTCGTGCTCGAGAAGATTCCCGGACCGGTCGTCGAGCAAGACAAGCCTCTGCAGATGATGGTCACGACCCTGGATTGGTCGGAGTTCATGGGGCGAATCGCGATTGGTCGGGTCCGAGCCGGAACGATTTCCAAGGGGCAACGGGTCAAGCTGTTCCAGGCGGGCGGCGACTCGATTT
>JAGQPS010000117.1:9794-14342 GCA_020426595.1 Planctomycetales bacterium | reverse complement strand
CATGAGTCCGGTGAAGCTCCGAATCGCGAAGCGTGCAACGGAAGCGTTCGTGGTCACCAACATTGGATTGCCTTTCTTGTTCACCGTCGCGACGACGTCTCATCAATTCGGGAGCGCGAGCGGAGGTCCCTTTCGGTCTCACTCCACTCGCTCAACAACGTCCGTCCATCTCACTTAATACCCCGTCGGTCCGCAACTCGAAACCTCGTAAGGCTCGAGATTCAAACGTCGTCGACATTCGTTGAGAATGTCGGCGGTCTTACTGGCTCCCACTCGCGTCACGCCTAGTTCGCGAGCCTTGAGCACGGTTTCAAGATCGCGAATCCCGCCGGCCGCTTTCACTTGAACGGCGCCGCGCGCGTGCTCGAGCATCAACCGCAAATCGTCGATCGTCGCTCCACTCGCCCCAAAGCCGGTGCTGGTCTTGATCCAATCAGCCCCCAGTTCATTGCAAATCTCGCAGAGCCGAATCTTGTGGGACTGACGCAAATAGCAGTTCTCGAAGATCACCTTGACTTGGCGATCGGCGGCATGAGCCGGTTCGATGACCGCACGAATATCGGCGGTCACTTGCTCCCATTCGTCGGAGAGGACCGCCGAGATATTCACGACCATGTCCAGTTCCTGACAGCCGTCCTCGATCGCCGTGCGAGCCTCGAACGCCTTGACCGCCGTCGCTTGCCCCCCATGAGGAAAGCCAATCACCGTGCTCGGCAAGACCGACGAGTCCGCCAGCAGCTCGGCGCAGCGACCGACGTAGTAGGGGAGGATACAAACGCTCGCCACATTGAACAGCTTGGCCAGTCGGATCCCCGCCTCGAGATCCTCACGCGTCATCGAGGGCGTGAGCAAGGCATGATCGATCATCTTGGCGATGTCGTCGTACTCCCAATTCGGCGTGTCGGTCATGGTGTTCATCCTTGAAATGATTCTGGCTAACCGAGGTAGTGGAGCAGGGGACGGAACTGCTTGTTTCACTCCGCTTGCCCCGCTTCCGTGGATGGGCGGGGGATCGAGTCTAATCGATCGTCCACGGGCTCGCTCAATACCTATGGATTTGTCTTGCGAAAAGGGTCGCAACCGTCGGCCAATCCCGCCACAATCGAAGGCTCTTGTCGTTTCGCTTGGACGTGCCACTTCATCCGTTACCGCGGAACGACACGGCCTCGCGTTTCGAGGCTTCCGTCGCCAACGCATCACCCGCGATTCAATCGCTTCGCCAACGTGCACGCGATTCTCACCAAGGTACATCGATGTCCCCAGTCTCACGTCGGTCAGTCGTCCGTCGCTCGATTTTTCATCGCACGGTCGGATGGCTGTTGCTCGGCCTTGTCGCCCTCGGTGGTTCGCTGGCCGCACAAGACGCTCCCGACGCGGATTCGATCCCGAGTACCGGCGTGCTGGATCGTCGCATGATGGGATTCGACCTGGCCATTCGAGAGTTCCTCGCCGAGCAACAGATCCCCGGCGCCGCGGTCGCGGTGACCGATCAAGGCAGACTCGTGTTCGCGCGAGGCTACGGTTACGCCGATCCTGAAACCGAGCAGCAGGTAGAGCCCGCCAGCCTGTTTCGCATCGCGAGTGTTAGCAAGCCGATCACCGCGGTGGCGATTCTGACATTGGTGCATCAAGGGAAGCTTGATCTCGACACGCCTTACTTGGAGATTCTCGACCTCGAGGACGAGATCGCCGCGGCGGGTGACTCGTTTGATCCGCGACAACGCGATGTGACGGTCCGCTTCCTACTGCAGCATCGCGGAGGCTGGGATCGTGACGCCTCGTTCGATCCGATGTTTCGTAGCGTGCCGTTCGCTCGCGCACAAAACGTGCTTCCGCCAGCCGGCCCGAACACCGTGATCGCCGCGATGATGTCTCACAAACTCGACTTCAATCCGGGTGAAAAATACGCCTACTCCAATTACGGCTACTGCTTGCTCGGTCGAATCGTCGAGCAACTCAGCGGACAGACGTACGAGGAATTCGTGCGCGAGGAGGTACTCCGCCCCATGCGGATTCGCTCGATGCGAATCGGAGCGACTCGATTGGCTGGTCGGGCCGAAGGTGAGGTGCGCTACTTTGCTTCCGGTGAAGGGCGTTCGGTATTCGCGGACGACCTTAACCAAGCGGTGCCTCATCCGTACGGAGCTTGGTACTTGGAGGCAATGGATGCTCACGGCGGTTGGATCGCGTCGGCCCCGGATTTGGCACGCTTCGCCGTGGCGCTCGATGACCCGCGTCGCTGCCGAATGCTTGGTCCCGCGGAACTAGCCGAGATCATCGCGCGCCCCAACGGACTCGCCGGCCATGACGCCGATGGCAAACCGAAGGACGCCTTTTATGGCCTTGGCTGGATGGTGCGTCCCGTCGGCGACCGGCGCAATCTCTGGCACAGTGGCTCGTTACCAGGCACCGCCACGATCGTGATTCGCCGCAACGACGGACGCAATTTCGTTTGCTTGCTCAACACGCGTGAAAGCCCACGCGGCGACAATATCAATCAACTGATCGATCGCCTCATGCACGAAGCCGCATCCAAGGTTGAAACGTGGCCCAATCGCAACTTGTTCGACCAGTTCGACTGAGTGCCTCGTGTGGCGATGGGCTGGGACTCGCGAAATGCACGACAGGGGAGCTGTTGGCTGGTTTGAGGACGTGAAGAATCCCTCGCTCACGCTTCGGGTTTCCTTTGATTTGCCATGCTTTTGAATTGGTTGGCCTGGGCAATGCGTGAAAAGCGCAACATCAAAACTGATGCTTCGGGTTTCCTTGGTTCTTCATTGCTTCGTGTCGGATGCGAGGCTGTTCGCGCCGCTTGATGAAACACCATCCCTTGGATCATTCAATCACTACCTCCGGGAGCCACCACATGCACCGCGACTTGTTCCTGTTCATGGCATTGGCCGTGAGCACCTGGGTTTTTCCTAGTCTGGCGAAGGCCGATGAGCCGGCGAGCGCCAGAACCGTGCGAGTCTATATCTTGGCCGGCCAATCCAACATGGAAGGGAAAGCCAAGAACACGCTGTACGACTACCAAGCCACCGATCCCGCGACCGCCGACCTGTTCGCTCACCTGCGCGACGGCGACTCATGGATCGAACGGGATGACGTTCACATCAAGTACCTCAACCGCCACGGACGCCTGACTCTCGGTTACGGATCACGCGACCGCACAGGGGTCGAACTCGAACTCGGCACGATGCTGGGCGACGCTCACGAGGACCCCGTGTTGCTCATCAAGACCGCGTGGGGTGGACACTCGCTCTTCCGAGACTTTCGGCCACCCTCGTCAGGACTTCCGGCGGACGAGGCCCTTGATGAAGAGTGGAAACAAGCCGTCGCCAATACCGAACGGAACAACGAACGAAACAACCGCTCGGACCAACCGCCGAGTCGCGAGGAGATCGTCGAACGATACGGCCGCAGCTATCGCATGATGGTCGAGGAGGTCGATGGACTGCTCGCCAACCACCAAGAGCTGTTTCCCGAATTGGCCGGGACCGAAATCGAGGTTTGTGGGTTCGTATGGTTCCAAGGTTGGAACGATCAGTACGGCAGCGAGAATGAGTACGCGGGACACCTCGCCAACCTCATTCGAGATGTCCGGACACAATGGGACGTTCCCAACCTCCCATTCGTGATCGGAGTCATGGGGCAAAACGGCAGCAAGCCGGCCCAAGGCGCCATGGCGATCATTCAAGAGGCTCAGATCTCGGTCGCGGCGAGTGATGAGTTCCGGGCGACCGTTCGAGCGGTGCGGACCGATGAGCTTGTCGACAAGGCGGCGGAGGAACTCTTCCCCACCTGGCGCGACAATGTCGAGGCTTGGGAAAAGGTCGGTTCGGACTTTCCCTACCATTACCTCGGCAGTGCGATTTGGATGAACCGCATCGGCCATGCCATGGGTGAGGCATTGCTCGAGATCGAATCCTCCGCCCGCTAGTTCGTCGCGAACGACTCGCGATGCTACTTGGCTCGTTCCAGCAGCGTTCGATAGTGATCGAGCGCTTGCTGGAACTCGGCCAGACTCCGGGGATCGAGTACCGGCCGGTTACGAACGAGTTCGTCCTCCATGAGCTCGATGAAATAGTCGAGCTGCTCTCGACGCGGTCGAATCGGCTCATCCCCAATGCGAATATACCAAGGCGCGGTGTGAGCGAAGCGCCGTCGACCGTCGGGACGCAACTCAATCACGCGAACCGCCACCCAACTCGTTTCCTCAAGCGAAAGCGTAACCCGATTCGCGACCATGTCTGGCCAAGCTCGCTTGGTTTCGGGTCCATCGATCGCGTGCACGACCTCGCCGTTGACCAAGACCTCGAGTCGTTCGAAGGTCCATTCTCCTTGAGTCTCGAACTCAACAACGCACGAGCCGGGTTCGGGCCATTCCAAGCGAGCCCCCGGGGCCTGCTCGTTCAAGCGGGCGAATAGCATCGGTCCCGTCGTGACGAAGGACCTTCCTTGGCGCAGTCCATCGAGCCACCGATCAACCGTGAATGGTTCGTCCAATTCCACGTACACTCGGCTGTACCCCAAGGGAACCGGGTGGAC
>JAGQPS010000117.1:0-9694 GCA_020426595.1 Planctomycetales bacterium | reverse complement strand
CCGGATGCGGTGCCGGCGGTCGGGGCGATCTCGAATCCGCAATTGAGCAGCGCGTAATACACCTCGAAACCGTATTGCAACCAACCCCATTCCGTGAGAGTCGTTTCGGAATCATGCTCGAGTTCCACCCACGGTGGCAGCTTGCCGTTGATGGAGTTGAAGCCGAACTCCGTCCGCCACACGCTGTTGTTCGACAGTTCAAACAAATCAATGCTCGCGACGGGAACCAACATCATCGACCAGGGCCATGAGTGTTTGTCGAGATCGAGCAAGGCGCCTTGTTCGTGAGCCGCTCTGGCGATCGGCGCGATCGGTGGCGCCGTCTCCTCGAAGACCTGGCGGTGATTGAGTACGAAGATCGCGCCGAGCGTATGGCGAGTCTCTCCCACCGAGAAGATCTCGTACTCGGTGTTGCGAGGCAGAATGACATGAGTCGCGTCGATCGCGATCGGTTCCGAGCCTCGGTCGACTCGTGGTCCCCAAGGAGACGGCCCCTGACTCCGCAACGTCGAGGGCGCCAGATCGGGCACTCGATCCGACCTTACCGTCCAGAATGTGACGGGAAAGGCGACGTTGAGATCCTCGGCCATCATCACGTTAGGAAGTTCCTCGAGGCGACGATGCACATGAGTCTCGCCCGAGTAGAACCCACGAGCCGAGAGATCAATCCAGCGTCGCAGCTCGATCTCGACATCGACCCCGCGGTCGCGCACTTCGATGCGTTGTCGCCATGGACAATACTCCTTTCCCCGTTCGATCGTCAGTGTGTAATCGCCTGGTGGCACATCGGCCTCGAACGGATGAGCCGACACGGTCGTGTGCCGCTCGACCGCGTGAGGCATTGGCACCCATTGTTCGGTGTAGGGAAGAGCGGACCCCGCCGGATCCGCCGACTTCACGAACAAGAAATCGCCCGCCTCGTTCTCAAGATAAACGCGACACGCAAGCGGGTCGTGAGTCCGAGCATCAGTGACGGCGACGTGCAGCAACTCGCCGTGGGCAATGTTCGCGAACAGACCGATCCAACATCCAACGAACGCGACAAGACTCTTCACGAACCGTTCTCCCATCAACGACTCAAGATCCCAATTCGTACGCCCACGACAAAGCGATCCAACGCGCCAGCCGTGATGTCACGCTTTTCATGCCTTCCCGAATCCGCGAATTCCAAAGCGTGCGAAATCACAGGAAACCCGAAACGTGAGTTTTGATGTTGCGCTATTCACGCATCGCCCAGGCCAATCAATTCAAAAGCGTGGCAAACCAAAGGAAACCCGAAGCGTGAGCGAGGGATTCTTCGACTTCCCGAACAAGCCAACAACTCGTTACCCCACCAACACTTCCGTCTAGCCCAATGTCTGAAAGCGCAACATCTAAGAGCGTGAGCGATGGACTCTTCGACTTCCCGAACCAGCCATCAACTCGCTGCGCCACCAACTCTTTCGTCCACCGCAAACACTGGAAGCGCGACATCAACTCGAGCAAGTGAGGAACTCTTCAGCCTCCGCTAATGCCAATCTCCAACGCTCGCCCGTCGAGACAGTCACTCCGGACTTTCGATCCTTGCTCGAGTCGCCCAAAATAGCTTGGTCGATTTCAAGCCGCCAATGTCTCACGAGGAGCCCCGAAATGAAAGTCAGGCACATTGCGGTGGGACTCATCGCTCTGTTACTCGCCGCGTGTCCTTGGGGGCGTTGGAGTTCCGGTCATTCATTTGGCTCTTCCGTGGCGGCTCAAGAGATCGCGTTGGTCGAGGATATCGAAGGCCAACCACTTGGCGCCAACGTCACGCGGCTC
Source organism: Planctomycetales bacterium (assembly GCA_020426595.1). Taxonomy (GTDB): domain Bacteria; phylum Planctomycetota; class Planctomycetia; order Pirellulales; family Pirellulaceae; genus UBA11682. The sequence continues at coordinate 7,897 of JAGQPS010000117.1, read as the reverse complement.
ATCGAGGCGCTGCGGTTCCTGGGAGCTCCGCTATCCGATGAGGACGAAGCTCGATTGCGAGAGGCGGCCGAGGCCAAGGACGCTCGCGCGATCCAGGACGCCATGGATCCACTGGTCTCGGTCGAGGTCTCGCTCAATCCCGAAGTCCGAGTCAAGGCTCGTCGCGGCCCCGGTCCGAGCGTCTTGCGACAAGGGGGCTTCACACCGCTCATCGTCAAGGTGATCAACGAGCCACGAGTCTCGGCCAAGCTGAACGTGACGAGCCCCCAGGCCGGTCCCGTCTACGACGGCGCCGCGATGATCATCCTCGCCCGTCAGGCTCAAACCGAATTGCTCGACGGCGCAGGTGGAGCGAACGCCTCCGATCGATTCCTGGGCGTCGAGATGTTCGGTGGTCCGCCGATGACCGAGCGACTCAGCGGAGCCCCGGCGGAGTACGCGTTGCTATTGGTCTACTCGGCCGAGTCGGGCCAGCGCGAGGCGACGCTCGCGTTCGATGTCGGCAACGGCACGCAGGACATTGGCTTCCGCGGTGAAACGCCGATTCTGTTCGATGTCCGTCCGGCGGTTCCTGTGGAGCTTTCCATACTCGACGAACAAGGCGCCCCGACAACCGCGCGCCTGTTGATTCGCGACGCGGCGGGACATGTATATCCGCCGCAAGCCAAACGACTCGCGCCTGACTTCTTTTTCCAGCCGCATATCTACCGCACGGATGGTGAGACCTTGCTGCTGCCGCCGGGCGAGTTCGAGGTCCAAGCGACGCGAGGCCCCGAGTACGTGACTCAAACGCAAACGCTGGTCGTCGATGCGACGGGTGAATCGTCGCTCGAGGTCCGTCTTGAGCGCTGGATCGATCCGGCGCGGTTTGGTTACTACAGCGGAGACCATCACATTCATGGCGCCGGCTGCAGCCACTACGAAAGTCCGACACAAGGCGTGCGACCGCAAGACATGTTCGCCCAGGTCAAGGGCGAGGGACTCAACGTGGGCTGCGTCCTCACCTGGGGACCCTGTTTCGATTTCCAACGCCAGTATTTTTCACCTCAGGCCGATGCGCTGAGTGAACCGATGACGTTGCTCAAGTACGACCTAGAAATCAGCGGCTTTGGCTCGGCCGCCATGGGGCATGTCTGTCTGCTCAACCTGAGCAACCAGGTATATCCCGGCTCGGAAGGAACCAAGGAACAAGGCTGGCCGACTTGGACCGTTCCCGTCATGCGTTGGGCCAAGGAGCAAGGAGGCTACACCGGCTATCCCCACTCCGCCATGAACGCGACTCCCGCTCGAGCGACGGAGCGTCTGTTCGCCCTCCACGATCGCAACCAATCGGCGACGCTCGACATCGATGAATGCGCGAGCGCGTTGCTACCCGCGTCGTTCGCCGCGATCGATGCCGACCAAGACCGCGCGTTGACTCCCCAAGAGGTCGCGGCCGCCTTCGACCGAGCGGTGGACGAATTGCCGAATCTCGTCGTACCCGACATGGATGGATCTGGTGCCATGGAGATCTTCGTCAGCGTCCCGGAGGGTGTTTGCGATTTCACGAGTGCCATGAATACGCCGCGCATCGGCGAGTGGAACACGTGGTACCACTTGCTCAACTGTGGCTATCCACTCAAGCTCAGCGGCGAAACCGACTTTCCATGCATGAGTGGTCGGCGCGTGGGACAGGGACGAGTCTACGTGCAGCTTGGCGAACTCGAGTCGTTGGATTTTCCTAGCTGGTGCCGAGGACTCGCCGAGGGACGTTCGTACATTTCCGACGGTTACGCGCATGCGATTGACTTCCGAGTCAACCAAACCGCCGCTGGTACGGAAGGAGTGGAACTGTCCGCGGCGGGTACGGTCCGAGTTTCGGCTCGCGTCGCATTCAGTCCCGAGGTCCCCATGGAAGTCGCGTACGGCCAACGCATTCCCGAGGCGGGACGACGAGTCGTCGGCGACACGGTGAACCTACACGCGGACCGCACCGACGAGCTCGTCCGCGGCGGCACGCGTTTGGTCGAGGTCGTGGCCGGAGGGAAGGTCGTCGGCAGTGTCGAGATTCCGGCGGATGGCCAACTACACGATGTGACCTTCGATGTCCCGATCGAACGAAGCACTTGGGTCGCCCTGCGACAGTTCCCGCAGCTCCACACGAATCCGGTCGATGTCATCGTCGACGAACAGCCGATTCGAGTGTCTCGGGCCAGCGCGCGATGGTGTGAGGAATCGGTCGAGCAACTATGGCGCGATCGCAACCTGTTCATCGCCCCGCACGAACGCGACGCGGCCCGAGCGGCTTACGATCGAGCCAGTGAGGATTATCGAAAGCGAGCCGCCGAAGCGCCCGAGGGGAGCTAGTCCTAATGTCCCAAGCAATGGATCGTCGCACGACGAAGACGCCTCCGCCGCCCAAGCATTAGACCGTCGAACGTCGAATCTCGAAGGCCAACGTCAAACTGGCACCAACCGAAGGGCTGCGCCAAGACTCGCTTTTACGGAGTAAAAGCCGACAATGTCGCCACGCCACCGCGGGACAAACTCCGGCCTCGAAAAAAGCCGCAAGAGTGTCGGCTTTTGCTCCGCAAAAGCACGCCTCCGCCGCCCAAGCATTAGATCGTCGAACCTCGAAGACGCCTCTGCGGCCCAAGCATTAAATCACCGAACGATGAAGTCGCCTCCTCGGCCAAAGGCCTCGGAGCACAGTAACCCAGGGGCGATTGCAGGTTTACCGAGGCGCGCGAACACAGACGAGTTGCTCGCTACGCGGCCCGTTGGAACCGGTGCCAACTCGCAGGAATATCTCGTTGCCGCAGATCGCGGGACTCGAGTACGAATCGCTCCCCAGTCGATTGCGAGCAATCTCCTCGAAGCCCGCGGCGGAATCGGTGAAGACGACCGTCGAGCCATCGAGGCTCGGCACGTATACCCGGCCAGAGCAGTACACCGGCGAGGCGCTGAAGTTCCCGCCCAGCCGCTCCTTCCAATGCTCGTTGCCCGTCTCGGCATCCCAGCAGTAGGCGATCCCTTCATCCGTCACGGCATAGAGGCGACCGTTGACGACCAGCAGCGAAGGCTCGTAGAGCTTCGTGCCATTGCGCCACTGGATTTCGCCGTTCGATCCATCGATGCATACCGTTTCCCGCTTCGGAAAACCTCCCGATGCGAAGACTCGAGTCCCATCGGTGACGCAGGTACCGCACGTCGCCTCGGCGATCGCGTTCACGCTCCAGAGCTCCTCACCGGTCGCGGGATCATACGACACGACCGAATCGCAACCGCTGATGACCATCTGATCGCGGCCCGCGATGTTCGCGACCAAGGGCGAGGAGTAAGTTGAAACCGCGGGTCGAGCCTTGCGCCAGAGGATATCGCCGGACGCTCGATCCATCGCCGCGATGTAGCCGCCTCCCTGATTGTCAGCGGCGACAATCACGGCGCTGCGATACAGAATCGGAGACGGCGCGTATCCAAACTTCGAATCGAACGCGCCCAGTTCGGTTTGCCAAGCTTGTTCGCCAGCGAGATCGAGCGCGGTCACGAAGATCTTGCCCGAGTTAAAGAACGTGGCGAAGACATGCTCGCCGTCACACGCCACCGAGCTATTCGCGTTCGTGGCCTTGTGATGAATCAATCGATCCTCGGGGAAGCCGCCTTGATGGACGACGGTCCGCCATTGTTCCTCACCGGTGGCTCGATCGAACGCCAAGACCATTTGTTCCTGAGTCGCGTCATTCGCCGAAGCGACATAGACTCGGTCCCCCACGACGATCGGCGAGGAATGGCCTCGCCCCGGCAGATCGACCGTCCACGCGATATTCTCGGTCGCCGTCCATGTCGCGGGCACCTCCTGATCAACAGCGATGCCCGTTTCCTGGGGACCACGCCAATGCGGCCAATCCTTCGTATCGAAGGCAAGGGCAGGGGCCTCGCTGATCGCATCGCCCGTCGCGGCCACTTCGCTGACCGGAGTCAACGTGATCGGGCGGCCACATCCCGCCAGCGTCAGCAACAATACCATTCCACGGAAACACTTTCCGACGCGCATGGAGTAATCCTCTTTCTCGGCGGCTACTCTCGCACTCTCGTGCGGAATGGATGGATGGGTTCAGGTTGGCAACGGGACGAGGTCGAGCGAGTCTCGATCAATCCGCGGCACGAGCCGTCGCCAGTGCCGCCATCGCCTTGATGTCCATGTCCTGGCTCAACCACTGAACACGGGCATCGACGAACAGGAAGTTGCCACCCTGGGGATGAAACGAATAAGGCTCGTTGTCATTCTTACGGTTCATCGGCCAAGTGCAACCGTTCGCTGGTCCGCATCCCTCCCGCTCGCCATCCGAACTCGCTCCATCCAAGCTGAACGGACCCTCGCTGTCGGCCCAGCAAATCCCCTGGTCGTTGCTCAGATCGCCTCGCGGTCGTCCCACCCGCACGACATTGGGCCGACTGGCGCATTCCACCAACATGATCGTGTTGGTCATCCCATCGGAGACATAACCGAAAGTCATCTCGGAATTGCGATACATCGCCGAGAACCGATTCGCGGCATCGTAGATGGGGGCTGGAAAATGGGGATTGATGGAACTCGGCTGGACTCCCATCAGCGCTTCATAGTGAGTGGGAGCCAGAGGATTCGAGAAGTTCATCGCGGGTCGCGGTGGTTTCGCCACGGCCGAACCGACCTCCGCGTCGTGAGCCGCGCTTGGACAAACGAATAAAGAGATCGGGATCGAAGCGACGGCGGAGTTGGTTCCCTCCCACCAGTTCAGATCGAATCGATAGATGTCCCGCACGTTCTTTTGCTCGATGAACGGCAGGATCAATGGCCGCCAACCGACGTACTTGCCATCCGGGTTTCCTGGGCCCTGCCGAGTCCAGCCTGAGGCGGGCAAGACCTGATGGGAATCGTGGAACAAGTGGAGAGCCAATCCCAGTTGCCGCAGGTTGTTGGCACAAGTCGTGCGCCGAGCCGCCTCACGAGCCATTTGCACGGCGGGCAGCAACAAAGCCACGAGGATGCCGATGATCGCGATCACGACCAACAGCTCGACCAAAGTAAACGCGCGGCGCCCTCGCCCCATGTTTCGCTTCCTCAATGACACCTGAATGACTCCAGCCCGATTCTCATTGGGGCGGGAATCGACGGCAAGCGAAAATCAACCGAGTCGGTACGGGAAGGGGATGAGTGAGGGCAGGTTGGTCTGGTGGCGGGAGCCCAGGCCGAGCGCCATGCGACTCAGCCCGTCGGTCAACGGCGACGCCCCGCCCGCCGCGCACCGTCATCGACCAGACCTCTCATGGCGATCTTGAACTTCTAGCTCAGGATCCCATTGACCAACTCTCCGTGAATGTCGGTCAGCCGATAGTCTCGACCTTGGAAGCGATAGGTGAGCTTGAGGTGATCGAGACCGAGCAAGTGCAGCAACGTGGCGTTGAGGTCGTGAACATGGACCGGGTCGACAACGGCGTTGAAGCCGAAGTCGTCGGTTTGACCGTGAACATGACCTTTCTTGACGCCACCGCCAGCGAGCCACACGCTGTAACAGCGGTTGTGATGGTCGCGACCATCGTTGCCCCCTTGCACCATCGGCGTACGGCCGAACTCTCCGCCCCAGATCACGAGCGTATCCTCGAGCAGGCCACGGCGCTTGAGATCCATGACCAACGCCGCGCTGGCTTGGTCGGTATCGGTGGCGTTCTGTTTCACCGCGGCGGTCAGGTTGCCGTGCTGATCCCAGGCCTCGTGGAACAGCTGCACGAAACGCACGCCGCGCTCGATCAGTCGTCGAGCCAACAAGCAGTTGCGTGAGTAGGTGCTCTCGGCCGGATTCTTGACTCCGTACATCTCAAGTGTCTCGGGAGTCTCGCTCGAGAGGTCCATCAGCTCCGGCGCGCTGGATTGGAGTCGATAGGCCATTTCGTAGCTTTGGATGCGCGATGCGATTTCGGGATCACCCACCGAATCGAGCAATTGGTCATTGAGTCGATGCAAGGCGTCGAGACTCGCTCGCTGCGCCGCGTCATCGAACCCCGCGGGATTGGACAGGTAGAGCACCGGATCGCCCGAGTTCCGAAACGGAATCCCGCCATACATCGTTGGCAGGAAGCCGCAACCGTAGTTGCTCGCCCCGCCACTCGTTCCCTTGGCGCTCGTCAAGACGACGAAGCCCGGCAGATCGGCCGACTCACTACCAAGCCCATACAGCGTCCAAGCGCCAAAACTCGGGCGGCCAAACTGCTGTGAGCCGGTGTTCATCATGATCTGCCCCGGCGCGTGATTGACCGCGTCGGTATGCAGCGACCGAATCAAACACATCTCATCCGCGATGTTCGCCGTGTGCGGCAGAATCTCGCTCAGCTCCATCCCGCACTCGCCCGCCGGCTGAAACTTGTACTTCGGCCCGAGCAGCGCGGAATTCGGATTGATGAACGCGGCTCGATAGCCTTCCAGCAGCTCGGCCGGAGGCAATTGGCCATTGCGCTCGGTGAGACCTGGCTTGGGATCGTACAGCTCCAATTGACTCGGAGCGCCGGCATGGAACAAGTAAATGACTCGCTTCACCTTGCCGGGAAAATGAGGCTCCTTGGGAGCAAGCGGATCGGTCCGCGGCTCCTGTACGTTCGCGTGAACGGCATTGCCAGCCAGCCCCGCGGCGGCGATTCCCGCCAGGCCCACGCCGCACTCCTTGAGAAACCAGCGGCGACGGAGAAACGTAGCGGCCTGTTCGCGGAGTTCTCGATTCAGATTCATGACTTTACCTACGCTTATGCTGTGCCCCAAGCGGGGCGTTGGATTCGTCAAACCAGCGGCGACCGCGGAAATTATTGCTTGGTTAGCGTCTCGTCCAGATTGAGCAGCACGCGCGACACGATCGTCCATGCGGCGGCGTCTTGCGGAGTCGCTCCTTCGGGCAGCGCGGGCAACTGAGCCGGATCACCGGTCGCGACCAAACGCGCGTCGAGCCACCCATCCGCGATGCGTTGCCGTTGAGATTCGAGCAAATCAAGCACCGCCTGCCGCTCGTTGTCGTTGGGCAACCGAGACGTACACAACAAGAAGGCTCGATCGATCCGAGCCGACTCGTCGGTCTCCGCCTCACGCAAGATTCGCAGCGCGAGCGCGCGCGAGCTCTCCACGAAAATCGTCTCGTTGAGACTCGTCAACGATGCGAGCGGAGTATTCGAGCGCACGCGCCGCGCACAGCTCAAATCGCCATTGGGCGCGTCGAATACGCTGGTCACCGGGTCGGGCATCGACCGCTTCCGAAATCCGTAGACCGTGCGGCGATACCGCTCGGGGCCAGTCGCTGGAGTCCAGTAGCCGGGATAGGTGTAGTTGTAGTCCAGCACACTTTGAGGCACCGGCGGAATCACACTTGGTCCACCCATGCGATGATGGATCAGTCCCGCGATGCTCATCGCCATGTCGCGAACCGTCTCCGCCTCGACGCGAAACCGAGGTCCGCGCGTGAGAAGTTGATTGGTTGGGTCGATCTCCAATAGCGATTCGTTCACGCGTGATGTTTGCTGGTAGGTCTGGCTCGAGACGATCGTCCGGATCAAGTGCTTGCGGCTCCAGCCGTGACGCATGAAATCGACGGCCAACCAATCGAGTAGTTCACGATGGATCGGAGCCGGAGTACGCGTACCAAAATCCTCCGCCGTCTCGACCAAGCCCGTGCCGAAGATCGCTTGCCAGGTTCGGTTGACTTCGACACGAGCCGCCAAGGGTGAATCATCCGCCACGAGCCAACGCGCGAACTGCAATCGAGCCGGCTCCTGATCGTTCAGCACGAAAGGGTTGAGCGACGCGGGCACCTTGGGCTCGACTTGCTCGAGCGGTTGATCCCAGTTGCCCCGATCCAGTCGATGAGTCGCGCGAGGATCACTAGGATCGCGTTCCGCCAAA